>JAYVSE010000322.1:0-24372 GCA_043775635.1 Planctomycetaceae bacterium
TTGCTGGGGCAGAACGTTTTGTGTAGTGGGATTCGCCAGAATTCCCAACGTTTTAGTGTGCTGAGGAATTCTGGCGAATCCCACTACGATCAAATCCCAGCATTGAAGCGGGGCCTTGAAAATTATGGGCGAGTTTTGGCGAGTCGGGCTCCTTTCGTTGGCCGTACGCGTATACTGACGATCGGGAGTTCATTACGAGTCAGCGATTAGGACGTAAGGGAACACGGCGTCAGACGTCAGACCGCAGATGTTCAATCCGCATGTATCCACGCTCAGTCACTTGTTGAAATTGGCAAATACAAATGCACCATCGATTCACATCACAAAATTATTTCCAGCAGTTCGCGACGGTTTTCGCGAAGGTTGCGGCCACGGCGGTGATCGCTTTGGCTACTATCCCGTTGGCCGTTGCTCAGTCACCCCAAACCAAACCTCGTGAGGTCGCAGTGGATACGAAGGCAGAAGTCAAAGACGCTGTTGTGACGCTTGCTGGCGGTTGCTTTTGGTGTACCGAGGCAGTCTATGAACAGATGCGAGGCGTCAACGATGTCGTGTCTGGATACATCGGTGGTTCCATGAAGAACCCTGATTACAAGTCCGTCTGCACAGGCACCACCGGACATGCCGAAGCGGTCGAAATTTATTACGACCCATCGATCACGACCTACGAAGAGATTTTGGATGTCTTCTTCAAGACCCACGACCCGACAACGCTTAACCGCCAAGGCGCAGACTCAGGAACTCAATATCGCAGCGCCATCTTCTTCCATGATGCAGCGGAGAAGCAAGCTGCAGAGGCTTACATCGCGAAGCTAAACGCCAAAGGTGAGTTCAATGCGGCAATCGTCACCAAGCTTGAGCCAGCATCCGAGTTTTATCCAGCCGAAGAATATCACCAAGACTATTTTCGAAAAAATCCCAACGCTGGTTACTGCCAAGCAGTTGTGAAAAACAAGGTTCGCAAGTTTCAGCGAACCTTCGGTGACAAAGTCAAGAAGGAGTAATGCTGATGCGCCACGCTCTGCTTCAAGCAATGCTTGCGTTCGCCGTTGCCTGCGTTGGATCAAAGTCGTCAACGGCTCAAACGGTTTCGTTGCCAACTTTCCATGTCTTCAGTTACTCCGGTGCTGTTGAAGTTCCTGACGGCGGCACGATATCCCTAGGTGGAAACAGGGCGTCATCAACGCATCGTTCACAACGCGGTGGGCTAGTTCCTGGTCCGATCACACGCGCTGGTTCAAGTCGCGCGGCAGGAGCATCGATAACCGCGACGATCATCGACCAACAAGAAATGGACCAACGGTTACTCGGTCAAACTCCCCAGCAGTTAATCGATCGCCATCGTCGGGTAGAAGTTCAACGCGAGCGTGATGCGAGAGGAACGCAATTGTCCAATCCAATGGACGAGGGCAAGGCTTTGGTTCGACATGCCAGAACGCTGTTTCGAGAAGGTCGATACTCGGCGGCGCGGGACAGTTATGAAATGGCTGTCTCGGTGCTTGAGCCATGTTTGCGCGATCTTGCAATTGCAGAGATGCGTCGCATCGGTTTGCGATAATTCGAATCAAGGTCGGCCAGTATCTTTTCCGAGATGATCGATTCCATGAATCTAGGCATTCACTTCGCCACTCAATACGACAGTCCACTAGGGCCGATCACGTTGCTATCCGACGGTGCCGTACTCGTCGGTTTGTACTTCCCAACACAGCTCGAATCGGTTCGACATCGTGAGTCTTGGCGTGTACGAAAACACGGATTTGATGCAGTCCAAAAATACTTGGACCGTTATTTTTCGGGGACATCCGAAGGCGATTTACCTTCGTTGCATCCGGTAGGCACGGCATTTCAGCAACTCGTTTGGAATCAGTTGCTGACCATTCGATTCGGCCAAACAAGAACCTATGGCGAGATCGCGAAAGCAATCTTGCGCCCCACCGCTGCTCGTGCCGTCGGCAAGGCGATCGGAGATAATCCACTTTCGATCCTAGTGCCATGTCATCGCGTCATCGGCCGGAGCGGTGCCCTGACCGGTTACGCAGGTGGCCTCGATATCAAACGCTGGCTGCTCAATCACGAAGGCAACTCATGCCAGACAAGCCTGCAAGCTGGAATGGCGTGGACTTAACGAAAACGCAAAGCATTTTGTTAGCGGTGCGGCGCAAGCCGCCCGGTGTTTCTCGGGGTTTTTCGAAACGGCACCGGACGGCTCGCGCCGTTCCGCTACTTAATTCAACGCGGCAAGCTGGCAGGGGTCTAAGAAAAAGTTGTGGGGTATAAAAAGGCTTCCAGCCTGTCAATATCCTGGACCGACAGGCTGGAAGCCTATCCGACGATGCCGCGAAGCCGCTTTAAGCGAACGGCGACGTAAGCGGTGCTGCGCAATCGGACAACAACGCCTATATTACCTGCATGGGTAACAGGGTGGCGAAAAAGGTGTGCGACACCGTTGTTTTCAGAACAATACGTTGCACGCTATGAAGCCAGCGTTTTCTCAGCGAACAATCCAAAGCGTCACTACGCAGCAAGAGGCAAGACGCAACGAGCTCGACCGTGTTCAACGTCCGCGATTCGCTAACCGATGCTGGCACGTGCTGGACATTGCGGACCAACCAAGACTTTGATGCCACCCCAGCGTCAAAGCAGGCGGACTTTACCATCGTATGGTCCACATCAATGGAATCTCGTCGTGCGGAGCGCGACGGTCAACGCCAGCAATGGGATCGATGCTGGGCTGTTTAAAATCTGCTGATGCTAAGTGTCGCCTTTCGCTCCGCGAAAGTGCGCTCTTTCGCGGAGTGAAAGGCGACACTGGTCTCTGAGCAAGGTCGTGGCGGAGTGAGCCTCGCTACCATGCAGCCTGATGCGTGGAGCGCCAGTCAATCGTTATACGCACGCGACACGATCATTTTCTGATCATGCCCAGACGGAGACAAGCCCCGCTCGCGGCGAGATAGTGGAATTAAATCGGCGCAAAGGCTGTTTTCATGGCAAATAAATCGGAACCCGGGCTAATGCCCAGACGGCTAACCCAAACCGCAATTGCGGTGTTTCGCCACGAACTTGGCGCTGTCCAGTAAGACCTAAAGCGGTGGCCGCACGAGTTTGCGTTACTTGTTACACTGCCGTCTCATTCAGTAACCATCTCGGATCTTTTGGAGCGCAGCAGACGTATGGCAAGCGGATTGTTAATGCTACTCGATGACATTGCGTCGCTACTTGACGATGTCGCCGTGTTGACGAAGGTCGCAGCGAAGAATACCGCTGGAGTCCTCGGCGACGATCTAGCGCTGAATGCACAACAAGTGTCCGGCGTCAGTGCAAATCGAGAGCTACCTGTCGTTTGGGCCGTCGCGAAAGGCTCACTGCTTAACAAAGCAATCCTTGTCCCGACGGCATTAGCGCTCAGCGCAGTTGCTCCTTGGGCAATCATTCCATTGCTGATCGTTGGCGGTGCCTATCTTTGCTTCGAGGGCTGCGAGAAGCTGGCACACAAATTTCTGCATTCGGCGTCGGAAGACGAAGCTCATCATGACGAGTTGCTGAAGGCGATCGAAGATGAGGCGATCGACATCGTTGCACATGAAAAAGCAAAAGTTCGTGGCGCGATTCGGACCGACTTCATCCTGTCGGCTGAAATCGTTGTCATCACGCTGGGAACGGTAGCGGCTGAATCTATGTTGACTCGCTGTACTGTACTGGTCGCCATATCCATTTTAATGACGGTCGGTGTTTATGGTTTGGTCGCAGGCATTGTTAAGCTCGACGACCTCGGTGCTCATTTGATTGCGAAAGGCGGTGGCGGGCCTACGATCACGATGCGAAAACGAACGGGGCAAGCAATATTGTGGGCGGCACCTTACCTCATGAAGTTACTTTCGATCGGCGGTACGATTGCGATGTTTCTGGTCGGTGGTGGCATACTCGTCCATAATGTACCGCAAATTCACCATCTCATCGAGGAAATTACGCAACCTATTGCAGCGATGGGAAGTGCCGGCGCATTGTTAGCAAACGTCGCCAAAATGGGACTAGATGGATTGGTAGGGCTCGCCATCGGGACTGTAATTCTTATGGTTGTGATGTGTGTCAAGCGATTTGCAAAATGAGGCGAGAAAGGGTCGTTAGAGCCAGACCGTTTCCTTCGCTGGTTGCGTTCGTTTTCGGGTTGGCTTAAGCTTGCTGAGCTGTGGTCTTCTTGTTTAATTGCCCTCCACCAAAATTATTTTTGATTTGATTCATGCGAGTTCTATCTGGCATTCAGCCCACTGGACGACCACACTGGGGAAACTTTTTTGGTGCGATTCGTCAATACATCGACTTGCAATGCGAACATGATGGATTTTACTTCATCGCCGATTTACATGCGTTGACAACGGTGCGAGACGCTAAGACGCTCAAGCAAAATACAATCGACGCTGCGCTCGACATGCTCGCATTAGGGCTTGATCCGGCACGCGCGACGTTGTTTGTGCAATCACAGGTTCCTGAGGTTACACAGCTAACGTGGTTGCTGATGACCGGCACGCCGATGGGGCTGCTTGAAAGGTGCCATGCGTACAAGGACAAAAAAGCAAAGGGACTTACGGCGGACGCAGGTCTATTCACCTATCCCGTGCTGATGGCAGCCGACATCCTTGCCTATGACTCGCAGTTAGTCCCCGTTGGGCAAGACCAAGTTCAACATGTCGAGGTTTGTCGCGATTTGGCAGGGACGTTTAATCATCAGTTCGGCGAAACATTTGTATTACCGGTGGCAAAGACGCTTGAACATGGTGCCAAGGTGCCTGGCACCGATGGCCAAAAAATGAGCAAGAGTTACGACAATACATTGCCACTCTTCGGCGATGTGAAGAGCATTCGCAAGATGATCATGCGAACGGTGACGGACAGTCGAGCGATGGAAGACCCGAAAGAGCCGGACGACGATCACTTGTTTCAGCTCTACCGATTGTTTGCTGCCCCAGATCAGATCGAGTCGATGGCGGCCATGTATCGGCGTGGAGGGTTCGGTTATGGTGAAGTCAAAAAGGCCGTAGCCGATGCAAGCGAAGCGTATTTTTCTGAGGCTCGCGCACGGCGCGGTGATTTAGAAAAGAACCTTGACCATGTTCATGACATACTAGGTCGCGGTGCTACGCGAGCGCGTGAAGTCGCGAGTAGCGTGGTTGATCGAGCAAGTAAAGCGTGTGGACTGCGCTGATGAAAATTATCGGCATCGGTACGGAGATCATTGAATGCGTTCGCATTGCCAAGATGATCGAGCACCATGGCGAGTTATTTTTGGAGCGAGTGTTTACGGTGGATGAAGTTGCCTATTGCAGTGAGCGGTCGTCGGCGACGCAACACTTCGCGGCTCGTTGGGCGGCAAAAGAAGCGGTGATGAAGGCGATCGTCGGTCGCTCGCCCGGCATCCGCTGGACGGAAATTGCTGTTGCTGCGGAACCGAATTCTCCGCCATGCATTCGTCTGACCGGCCGCGCCGCCACATGGGCAACTCAACAAGGAATCGATGATTTTCAACTCAGCCTCGGACGCTGTCGTACCCATGCCACGGCATTTGTGATCGCGATCAGGCGCGAGTAAAAATGCCCATTGTGCTGGGCTGTTAAGCTTGACAACGATGTAGCTGCCAGTTGTTGCACCGACCGGGACAAGCCCGACGGAAGCAAATGCAGGAGCAATGTCAATCTTGAAAATGGTGCCTGCAAACGGAACAAAATCTGCGCACACGCCAATTAGCCACAACCCCTAATTTTTAACAGGCCACCCTTGTGCCGCGACGCTCCGACGTCGCGATAATCACGCCGCGTCGCGCGTGCGGTCTTTTATTGTCGCCTTTCGCTCCGCGAAAGAGCGCTCTTTCGCGGAGCGAAAGGCGACACTTTCTTGATTGATCGCATGGCGCGGCGGCATATTCGCTCTGTAGCCTTTGTGGGTGACGTATGCATCCAGCCGGTACACAATTCGATGACAAAATCAGGTTGGCTCTTGGAGGCATCGTTTAGCCAATTTGCGACACTGTCTTGAACGTACTTAGCTTCATCGGCTTTCAATGAATCAAGCAACGGAAGGCACAGTGTCGGATTGTCCTTGAGTACGTGGATGTGAGTGCACCAGACGCCGCGAGGGCGTGTTGATTCCGTTGCGAATCGCCGAATATTCGCAGACGTATCTTTGGTCCACCGCGTAAGCAACTTGATTGCCAAGTTCAGCTCTGCGGCGATATAAGGCCGAACGGCAATCCACGCCCACTCGCGTGTTCCTGGATTCGGATCATCCGCCAGCACGGCGATTCGTGACAATCGTTCGGCCAGCGTCAAATTTGGTGACGCACCGATCATCGACGCTGCCCAGGCACGTACAGTGTCGGAACGGTGTGATGCAAATCGATCGAGACCCTCGTCAAGTCCGTATCGCTCCAGCAACAATCGTCCGCTGCTCCGCATTCGCTCAGTGATTTTCACTTGCATCGTGCCGTCCATGGCATCAAATGCATTGCGTCCAGCGTCGGGTGCAACGGCACGCAGCAGTTTGCCATGATTGACGACCAGGACCTCGACGAGCGTCACGGCTTCGATGGTCCCGTCGTTCAGAGATTTGTGAACCTTGACGGGAATATCCGCCATTCGCATGGCACCTTTTCGGACGGGCGCGGCGGTGATTGGATTCGGTCGTGGTACGTAGGATTTATTGATTGGCATCAGAGCCTGCGCGGCATCCCATTTGGAAATATGTCCGTTGCGGTACAATCAGGGGATGGGTTTTGAACTACAAGAGGATCAAGTGAACGATTTTAATAAAATCGGGAATGAAGCGAAACAGAGGGTTTACCAGTCAGCCATAGATACTTGGCTGATCTTGGTGCTGTACATTTCGCCCGTTTTACTCGCGAGCCTTGGCGTCTATCTCGCGACCATTGCACGGGCTGACGAAGCGTTAACATGCTTTGTGATGGCACTGGCCCTAACACTGCTGAATATTTCGCTGACGCGTCCCTGCCGATACACCCTAACCGCCGATTCCCTCAACATTCGCTGTGGACTGTTGAGCCAAACCATTGCACTGGAGCGAATTCAAAGCGCGGAACTTTCTTCGAGCTGGCAAAACGGCTACGCGTTATCACTTAAGCGTGTTTGTATCAAGCTGGACAAAGGCAAACGACTCGTTTCTCCAGTCGACCGAGAACGATTTATCACTGAGCTGATGCAAGCTGTAGAAAAGGTGAAACTGTCAACCTAATAGTTCGTCTAAGGCTACGACGGGGTTCATCCCTACGCCGTGAAGGATAATTTAGCGGTATGGCGCGAGCGGGCTGTTGATTTAGTGAGCCGTACGCGCTAGCGTCGGGCCCTACGGCAGGACGCATACCGTTGACGGCCCGTGGCGCCCGTGGCTAGCGCCATCGGCTCACTAAAACGATGGAAACCCACTATAACAACAGCCCGCTAGCGGGCTTTAGTAACCCGCTGCGTAAGCGAGGGGCCACCGCGATCCCTCGCTTACGCATTCGGGTTATGATTTGAAATTCAAAACTCAGCAAAATCAACAGGCCGCTAGCCGTCCGGTGACTCGGACATCAGCGAGGCCGGACGGCTCACGCCGTATTGCTAAAACGGTTCATTTTGCTGAGCTGAATCCTGGTCTTTTGCGCGAGCGATTTGCGGAGTGAGTCCGATGTCGCCAGCATGTCCAATTGCTATCGCGATCCAGCCATCACGAAGTTCGGCTTGGGTTACAACGAGACCAGCGAGGGCTGGATGTTCTGACCATTTCTCGGGGATCAGTGATAGAGTGCGGCGAGTAGAAAACACTTTGTTAAAAATGGCGCGAACCGGCAACCGATCTCGCATCGACATATCCGGGCCACTAATTCGCAAGTGACCATCACGGACAAGCTTTGCGGATAGTCCATCAACTTGTGGGCTATACCCGGCACGAACAATGAACCTTCGCAGGTCGATTCCAGCATCTTGCTTCAGCCTCATGACTCGCAGCGTAATCCAAAGAATGCCATCTTCGATTTCAACTGTGATCGGACGAGTGGACGCAAATTGAATGGAGATTTCTGAAGCGATCTGGTCATCTTCACCTAGTGACAACGCTTCATCCATAACAAACAGTTGCTTCACATGTCCAATCAAATCACTGATGGTTTTTGGTTCGCTTGATGGCAAAATCGTTTCGAGCGTGTTATTAAAAGCTGATTGGTGAACTTGCGCGCTCAATAGACTTGACATCGGTGCCCGAGGCCGTGGAGTGAATGCCGCCAGTTGCCAGTCGCCTGCAACTCGGTATCTTGCGGATAGACGCTCCGTCGTCGTTTCCATATCAACCACGAGTGGACTGAGCTTGAGCGTGTTGAGTGGACCAGTGAGCCGGCGAGCAAGCGATTTTGAAGCATCGTCAAGTTGTTCGGTAACTTTGGAATCGACTTCGCTGCTAACACCGCGACGGATTTTGTTTTTTTGAATTCGCTGTGCCAGTGGTGCCATGCTATCGTAGCGGTTCATCGCGATTTCCCGGACCAGCGAATTCACCAATGGGATCGAATCGAAGTCGGTGTTTAGGCCACGGACCTTCGTGGACGAGCGAACGTCGACAGCGGTCGAACCAGTGATTGCACCCAAAGGGGTAATTTCTAGCGGCGTTGCAGATAAGAAGGATGCTTCCGAGTGGCTGCGAATGAGGACTGGCCATTGGCGGCTGTTTGCACCCGTGCTGACTTGTCCGTTGTTCTCTAGGATCATTTTCCAACTATGGTTGCTTGGCACTAGCTTCAGCGATAGATCGCTGCTGACAACACTTGATCCGCGTACGTCGGCCCCTAAAATGCGATCGCGAACCGGTTGGACTTGTGCATCGACCTCGGGAATCAGTCTTTGGATCATCTGATCGGTGATGGCCACGCGAACGTTGGCATTGCGGTAGTAAGTGTTAAGCGATTCAGCGATTCGGTTGGCTTCTTTTGACTCCGCGAATCGCAATGTTTGAACTGCGGAGGCAACGTCAATTCCGCCCAAGTCAATCGCGTCGGACTCTTGCCGTTCGATTTGCGCCAGCAAAGCAGCATAGTCGAGCGGCGTTGCAGACCAACGGCGCATCGCGACTTCGAGGCGTCGCACCGTCGCACGGTCGAGCCATTTACGTTGTTCATCACGAAGTTGATGCCACGTTAGCCGTGACAGAAACCTTTGAGCAGTAACACGTCGAAGGTCCGTGCTGCGACTCTGGTTGGCTTCTTCAAGTTCATCGATCATCAGGAACCGTAGCCACCCATCGACGTCATCACTCGTTGATGCGTCCGCGCGAAGGTTGGCGATCATGCTGCTGGTATTGTCTGCCTGACGCACTGAGTAGCCCATGCTCCCTTCTTGCTCGGCGCTCAGTTGCTCATCGCTCGCTTGCACGCCGCTCGCTTGCTCAGCGTTTAACGCGATGTCGCCAAGGTGCACCGTGACACCCTGGCTTGTTCGCCATACAGCATTCCAGATGGCGAGCCGACGCTCTAAGCCATGTACAGCACGCAGTAGCCGGATTTGAATTTCTCGATCGTTGGTTGCTTCTCCTACCTCATGGCCGATCGTCGCGAGAGATTGCAATTTGGCAAGAATCTCACCGGCATCACGTGACGTTACCGAAGGCAGGGACGTCAGCATGCCAAGGCTTTCTGCGACATCGGCCTGCCAATTCTCCACTGAGAACGCATGTGAACCGGTCGATGCGAACCGCGCGACTCCATTTGCTGCTACAATTCGCGAAACGGATTCCAGATCAATCTTTAGCTGGGGTGCTTCCGGCCAGCCGCCGCCAAGTCCATGACCTCGGCGAGTGTACTCACCCATTCGTTTTGACATATCACGAATGTCATCACCAACGTGGACGGGCGACAACCTTGGCGTTGGTTTAAGAATTCGATCCGTCGCTTGCTCCGAGGTCAAGGGTCGTGACGCCAAGCGAACGTTCAAGGTTGCGGCTCGATCCAGGCCAGCTAATTCTTCGTCATCGTTACGAATGGGTGCAAACAAAGTTGCTTCAGCCAAGTAGGAAAATTCTTTGGCCGGATCGAGCTGAAGCACATTTGGCGAGTGGACAACACGAGGCGCGGTTGAATCGTCGATTTCAGCCCGGGGGCCGACGATTGTTGCGTTCGTTTGAAGTCCATTCCCTTGGTTCTGAACTACTAGTGTTCGTGGAACGGTTGCGGGGCGTCGAATATCACTACTTGCAGATTTCGTTGCATTTTGTGCGGCCAAGTCTACCCATGGGAATGCAGCAGAACGGGTTTCTAGTTCACTGCCCGGCAGCCAACGACCGAGCTTGGTACCGAAATCGCCCCCCGCCCAAGCGGCAACAAATGCAGGTCGAAGAGCCGTTGTTAGCGGCCCAAATCCGATGAAAATCAAAATAATGCAGGTGCTGGCAAATATTGGCCAGTACATTACCTTCAAACGGGTTTTCCGTCGCATCGCTTGCATCCATGCGTTAGGTATCGCCGCTAAAATCGGCTTGAAGATGGTCATCGGAAAGAATGTCGGTCGCAGTGCAAATCCATTTCCTGGTCGTTACGACCGTACCTTTGAGTAATTAAGATCAAGCCGCAAACTTTCGCTAACCGTTTACAAATTCCCCATCCGCAATGTCGGGTGCTGTTGATGATCGCCTCTTTGGACGGCGGCGGTAGCGAGCGACAAACTTTATTGCTGCTAAAACATTTGTCACGTGAACGATTTTCACCGGAATTGTTTATCCTGAGACGTGGCGGGTCGCTTTATGAACAGATCCCAAGCGATGTTCCTGTGCATTGTTTTGAGGATTCTGCCCCAAACTTCCGAATTGGTTGGCCGGGTCGCATTCACCGTGCGCAGGTCGCTGCCGTCCGGAGGGTTTTGATTGAGCGCGAAATTGATGTCGTTTATGACCGAACATTTCATATGACGCTGATCGCAGGCCCGGCGGCTGAGGCAGTAATGGTGCCGCGAGTTTCAACGATTGTCAGTCCACCCAGTCATGCGGTCCCACAAAACGCAGGTCGATTTCTAGCGATTAAGAAGCGTCAGCTAGCTTCTGCCTACGCGCGTGCAGCGCAGGTCGTCGCCGTCAGCGGTCCCGCTGCTGCTGACGCGCGGCGTTACTATGGTCTCAAAGCGAATCAGGTTATCGCAATTCCTAATCCCGTCGACGCCATCGCGCTTGAGGCTGCGGTTGCCGCAGGTCCACCGCCGACGCGTGACAGCCGTTACACGATCGTTTGTGTCGGTCGAATGACATTGGAAAAGGGGCATGAGTGTTTAATCAACTCGCTGGCAGCATTGCGCGAGGGTTATCCCGATTTTCCTCTACCGCGTGTTTGGCTGGTTGGTGACGGTCCGTTGCGTCCAGAATTAGAATCGCTGGCTGCGCGTCTGGACTTGTCAAGCGCAATCGTGTTTGTTGGCCATGTTGCGAATCCTGCGCCATGGATCGCGGCTGCCGATGCGCTCTGCTTGCCATCAACGTTTGAAGGGTTCCCCAACGTAATGCTGGAGGCCATGGCAGTCGGGACGCCGGTGATTGCCAGCGATATCGATGTGGTGCGGTCGCTGGGTCGTGTTGCAGATAGCGTTGAAGATCGTGGACGCACTTATGTCGCGATGTATCGTCGACAAGATCCAGCAGACTTAGCACGCAAGATTCGGCGTTTGCGGATTAACCCAACGGCAACGCATTCACGGGTTATTGCGGCAAAAAATTTGGCCCGTCGATCGCTCGCGATTGAAGTGATCGTTCCTAGAATTGAAGCGTCTATACTAGCGGCGAACAAACCAACGTAGGAAAGAATAGCGGGCAAAAGATGAAAACGACTCAAAGAATTTACGTGGCAGGACATCGTGGCATGGTTGGCGCTGCGGTGTGTCGCCGATTGGCCAATGACACAAGTGTCGAAGTGACAACGGCCTCAAGGTCAGAGCTTGACCTTACTGACCGTCGCTCGGTCGATCGTTTTTTCGATCAAGAAAAAATTGACACGGTTATTTTTGCAGCGGCCCGTGTCGGCGGGATCGTCGCCAACAACACTTATCCGGTTGAGTTTTTGACGGACAACGTCAGCATGGCGGTTAATGCGATTTCGTCGGCTTACGAACATAAGATTCCTCGGTTTGTATTCCTAGGCAGTACCTGCGTCTATCCGCGAAATTGTCCCCAACCCATTCGCGAAGAATCGCTGCTAACAGGCCCGCTTGAACAAACGAACGAAGCGTATGCGATTGCAAAAATTGCTGGCGTAAAGCTGTGCCAGTACTACCGTCGGCAATATGGTGCTAACTACACCAGCGCAATGCCAACCAATCTTTATGGACCTGGCGACAACTATCACGCGGAAAACAGCCACGTTTTACCTGGGCTTATGCGCCGGTTTTATGAAGCAACGGAACAAAATGCTCCGTCGGTAACAATCTGGGGAACCGGAACTCCGAGGCGAGAATTCTTGCACGTTGACGATCTGGCAGACGCGATTGTGCATCTCATCGATGCGAAAGAATTGCCCGATTGGATCAACGTTGGGACTGGGCGTGACCTGTCAATCATCGAGCTAGCGCGGATGGTTGCTGAGGTTGTTGGCTTTGAGGGTGAAATCATGACGGACCTCTCTCGCCCTGACGGGACCCCGGTGAAATGCACGGATGTTTCACGTCTTTCCGCGACCGGTTGGCAAGCACGCATTGAACTTGCCGATGGTTTGAAGCAGACGTTTCAAGCATTTCTCGAGGAAAGCAATCGTGGCGAACTACGCGCCGTTTAGCATCGTGCGGCAACTTAAAGTCGTAGTGGATCTTGTTAAAGATCCTTCCATTTGCGGATCTTTAACAAGATCCACTACAAGTTCCGACAGTTATTTTTCGGACGATGCTTAAGTCTGGTTACCGTATCTTGCGTTCACGTAGTCACGCCAGTCGCAAATGATCGCGATCAAAAGAAACCAAGCATTGCTCGCATACCGTGGCACAAGACGAGTCGGGTTGCTCAGCATTCGATAAGCCCATTCCAGCCCAAAACGCTGCCATGCTTTGGGGGCGCGTTTCG
This sequence comes from Planctomycetaceae bacterium, assembly GCA_043775635.1. Classification (GTDB taxonomy): domain Bacteria; phylum Planctomycetota; class Planctomycetia; order Pirellulales; family Pirellulaceae; genus UBA6163. Next base: position 13,063 of record JAYVSE010000322.1, read on the forward strand.
CTGCACCCGCAACGAAGTCAAATGATGCACCGACTTGAATTGACACGGGTATACCTAAGTCTTCGTAGTGCTCATGAATCCATCGCTCGCCCTTTGGCTGACCAAAGGCAACTAGCAAAATATCAGCACGCGAATCGATGATTGCATTCCGTTGATCCCGTTGTTCTGCTTCAGATTGCTTTCGAAACGGAGGCGACTGAACTCCAGCGATTTGCAATTTCGGATATTTCTTCACCAACACATCGGCGCAGCGCTGTGCAACGCCTGGTTCGGCACCGAGGAAATAGATTCGCCAACCTTGCTTGGCGGCTCGCTCAGCAATTCGATAAATCAGCTCGCTGCCGGTAACTCGTTCAGGCAGTCGGCCTGCCGTGCCGATTCGAGATCGCCAAACAAAAGGCTGGCCATCGGCCAGCACAAGCGACGCTTGGTCGGTGACAGTTTGCAGTGAACTATCCTCCGCCAACAACATCGCGTAATTGAGGTTTGCGGTAATGATGTACCGTGGCACGCGATCAACAACCATGTCCTCGATCGCATCGACCGTCTCGTCCATGCGAATTTGATCCAGTTTTACCCCCCACACTTCGGCTGTTTCGCCGCGTTTGAAACGGTACTCGCGAGGCGAAGTGACCTCAACCGCCAGCGCGATTTTGGGATCGGCGACGTGCTGCTCCGCAGGTGCCACGACCGATCCCCGCGGTCGTGCCAGCCCCTCAAGCATTTGCTCAAGCATTTCTTCGGGCGTTGCGTCTACTACTATTGCCGGTGCGACTTCAACTTGTTCATTATGAGTTGGCACTGTTTGAAGCTGATTCCATGCAACTAGCTCAGTCGTCGGCGATCTCGCTTCTGCGGAATCAGTAACAACGGCGGCAGCAACGGCGGCAGCAACGGCGGCAGCAACGGCGGCGGCATCGACCTTGGGCGCAACGAAATCGCCGAAAATCGGCATGGTCCATGCTTCGAGCGTTGTACTGGGCGTGGGCACCGAGCCAGCTCCGCCGAGTGAACTTGGCGGGTTCGAAGCAGGCAAGTTTGACGTAGGCAAGTTCATTGACATGGCGGATCGCTGAATGCACGTGGCTTTTGGGTGGGAGCTTTGATGGGGAGCAATCGAACGCAACGACTAGCGCGGACCATCTAACCTAGGACACGTTTTCGACACCGGATGCGCAGACGTTTTGTTGACGGGCGACGAAAGAACCCAACGGTTCCGCCTTGTCCGGTCGTAACAATTGTGCGTTTCTTGCCGTGCAACGGCCTGCGGCGACAGCGAATCCTTCATCTTCCTGTAGAATCCAGCTCGCATGTCGGTTTTAGAAGTTGTCATTGGGTCGAACGACAAGAAGGTCATGAAATGCCAGATCGATGGGTGGTTGTTTCGCTAGATGGACTTGCCATAGCGTCGTTGGGAGCCTACGGGTCGTCATGGAATGAGACTCCAGCAATCGATCGAATGGCGGCTTTTGGTACCGTTTGGGATCGCGCGATTGCCTGCAGCGATGATTCCGTTGACGTGCTGAAGGCATTGTGGAGCCGGTCGCAGAACGGCAAGTCCTGGATAGACACGTGCCGGCGATCAGGGCGCGTTGAACTTTTCCTAAACACAGGTCCGCAGGCGAACCGAATCACGACACTTTCGGGCGAGCTCGGATTCGACCAGTGCACGCTGGTTGAAGCCGTTCCCGATGCGGATGCGATGGCTCCCGTCAGTAATGATGTGGAAACCACCGCGATGGCGAAGCTACTAATCCCTGTCATAGAACGTCTTGGTGAACCTGGGACGAATCCAATTCGTGATTGGTCCGTGCTGTGGGTCCATGGGGACAGCCTGCTACGGTGCTGGGACGCCCCGCGATGGCTATTTCCTATGGACGAGGACGATGATGACGAGGACGACGTACCAGTCGACCGGATCGATTGGTCGATCGAGGATTTCGAACTCGATTCCGACGACAGCGAATCGATCGCTGAATTGCCGAAAAAACCGCCGGCTTTGTTTGAAGCAGTGAGGGTCCCCTTTTTTGAACTGCAAGCGGACTCACATCCAGATCTGGTGACGTCATGGATGCAAACTTATGGCTGCCAAATCCGATTGATCGATCATTTATTGCAGTTGTTGTTGGAGACGATTGAAGCCAGCAACGGTGAAATCGGGCTGGCGCTAATCGGGACCAGCGGCCTCAGCTTGGGCCAAAATGGCTGGATTGGGCATCGTGCCGGACCGATTCGAAGTCCACAAATCCATGTTCCCGCTATTTTGTTTGACGGCGTCGGCTATGGACTTAGAGTGCCCGGCGCGCGAAAAATCGACGAAGTCACCGATTGGCTAGTTCCGACCACTTCAATGGAAAGGTCGGCTCGAATGTCGCCCACGGTTTGGGGCAGCGATGAGGCCAATTTAGAACCATCCATCATCACTCAGTCGAGTCGAGCAGATGTAGCGGTAACCACTGCCGATTGGTTTTTTGTCCGCGAGAAAGGAGTGGCAAGTTTATTTCTCAAACCTGATGACCGTGATGACATGAACGACGTCGCAAATCGCTGCCGAGAGACTGTCGAGTCGATGGAATCCACGTTTTTTGTGCCAGGATTTACCTAAAACCGCACTTAATTTCGGTAATTTGGGTAATTTTGATAAATTTTTCCGTCTGTGATTGCAATTCCAATTGAGTTGGTAATAATCGGTCACAGGTTGGGAAGTTTCTGTCACTCTTTGCATGAATCAGATCTTTGTTACTTGTTAGCGAACAGCGTCGCGGCGAATTGCGGCGAATTGTGCAAACTCAAGGGTTTGCGTCGTTGTCGGACTTAGCCGATTCATTATCGGTAAGCGAGTCAACGGTTCGTCGAGACGTGGAGTTTTTGGAGCACGTTGGCGAGGCGAAACGGACGCATGGCGGTGTGTTTTGGACCGGCTCGCCAGCAGAAATGCGAGTTTTTGACACACGTGGCGATTCGTCGGCCGCTCAAAAACGAGCGATTGCAGCCGTTGCGGCGTCATTGGTTACCGATGGTGAAACGATTCTTCTCGACGGCGGAAGTACGACCTACGAAATTGCTCGACAACTTGTTTCGCGACCGTTGCAAGTCGTGACCAACAGCCTTCCGGTGGCGAATTTACTTAGCAGTTGTGAACAGATTGACCTTGTTCTTGTCGGAGGCTGCGTCCATCACCGAACCGGAGTAACGATCGGTCCCATTGCCGATTCGCAGTTGTCGATGTTGCGAGTAGACAAGGCGTTTTTATCCGTCGCTGGGATCGATGAGAACGGCTTTTACAACAGCAACTTGTTGTTGGTAGAGACCGAAAAGACGATGCGACGGATTGCGAAAGACACGATCATCGTCGCTGACAGTAGCAAGTTTGGCAGGGCCAGCTTGTCGCGATTATGCGGAATGGATGATGTACGTATGGTGGTGACTGACAAAGACCTTCCTCAAGCGTGGCAGAATCAGATGCGCGACGCTGGGGTCGAATTAATATTGGCTGACAACGCCTGAACTTTTCTTACTTTTAACTTTGACCAAAACAATGACCATGACTGCGGTCCCAGACCGAATGCAGATCGAAGCGCTGGTGCGAAATGCGATTCGTGCCGCACAGGCTGGCAATGCACAGGTTGGCAACGCTAAGGCGGGGCATTCATCAAATCATAGTGTTGCGGATACCTCGCCTCCTGGATGGGTCAACGGCAAGCCAAACCTGCGAGTCAGCATTTCAGCGAGACATTGCCACTTGACCGACGAACACGTTGAAATCTTATTTGGCAAAGGCACCAAGCTCATTCCGGAGAAAGGCCTTTACCAAGACGGCTTTTACGCAGCGGAGCAGACGGTGATGATCGTCGGTCCTCGCCGTCGCATGCTGCCGAATGTACGCGTGCTTGGCCCCACGCGTCCGGCAAGTCAGGTTGAGTTAGCGTTCACCGATTCGATCTCGCTGGGTATCGACGCTCCCGTTCGTCACAGCGGCAAGATTGAGGGAACACCGGGCTGCGTATTGATCGGCCCTGCTGGAACGGTTCAACTCGAACGCGGTGTGATTCGCGCCGCGCGACACGTACATATGAATTTTTCGGATGTGGCTCACTACGGTGTTGCTGACGGTGACCTGATGCAACTTGTGGTTCGCAGCCCGCTTTGTTCAATCACGTTTGATGATTTATTAGTTCGCACTGACAAGGGCGCGAAACTTGAGGTTCACATTGATACGGATGAAGGCAACGCATGCAATCTTGATGCGGCGACTGAAATCCTGCTCAAGAAGCAAGCGAGCGATTGTGCTTGCAAGCACTAAACTTGTTCAACTCTCGGTTACTGTTTTCTCTCTCCCTTTAGGTTCTCTCTCTCATGGCAAAAGCAAAAATGAACGAAGCCCTCGGTATGATCGAAACGAAAGGCTTTATCGCGCTCGTCGAAGCATGCGACGCGATGATGAAAGCCGCTAACGTCACGTTCCTTGGTTGGGACAAAGTCGGCAGCGGACTGGTCAGCGCATTCGTCAGTGGCGATGTCGCAGCCGTCAAAGCCGCAACGGACGCCGGCGCGGCAGCAGCCGGACGCATCGGTGAAGTGGTCAGCGTTCAAGTGATCGCACGTCCGCACGCAGACCTCGGCAAGATCCTCAAGACCAAGGCACCAGAAACCGCAGGCTGATGCGGCCAATTCTGAAGTAGGATAGGCTTCCGGCCTGTCATTTTCAACTGGACAGGCTGCAAGCCTATCCTACTGTTCCGTACTTAATTTTCAAACAGTCTAACCCGTCTCATAATACACAAAGAGCTCAATATGAATACCGCAATCGGTTTGATTGAAACCAAAGGCTTGCTTGCCTTGATCGAAGCAACTGACGCGATGGCCAAAGCCGCCAACGTTGAAATTGTAAAACGCGTTGACATCGGTGGCGCTTACGTCACGACGATTGTCAGTGGTGACGTTGGTAGCGTTCGCGCTGCCGTCGAAGCCGGTGCCGCAGCCGCAGCGCAGGCTGGCGAACTTGTTAGCAGCCACATCATCGCTCGCCCAGCCGATGGTCTTGCGCAAGCGTTCCTCAGCTAGTCACGACTCGGAGAGTCGTGTTTCACTAGACGTTTGATTTTCATTCACCATTTATCGCTTCGGACGGACCTCGTGCTCATACTCGTTGCCAACCTAGGCTCGACCAGCTTTAAGTATCGCTTGCTCGATATGAGCAACGAGCGGACGCTGGCGCGCGGTGGAGTTGAACGTATTGGTGATTCGCTAAGTCGTTCAGTCGTGACGATTGGCGATTGGACAGACGTACGTGAAACACCTGTTCCTAATCATGGTGTTGCGGTGAAAGCATGTCTTGATCAATTGACCGACCCTACCCACGGGGTGCTGAAGAGCACGTCGGATGTCGCGGCGATTGGTTTCAAGGCGGTGCACGGCGGACGGTTGTCAGGTGTGTTCCGTGTCGATGACGACGTTCTGGCCGCGATGGCTGAAATGAACGAAGCGGCACCGGCACATAACCCACCGTACATTGCGGCAATGAAGACGATGCGAGAGCAAATCGTTGGCATTCCCCTGGTGGCCGCGTTTGAAACCGCGTTCCACCAAACGATTCCAGAGTCACGCAAAACCTATGCGATTCCCTACGAGTGGACGGAATCGATGCACATCAAGAAATGGGGATTTCACGGTGCCAGCCACCGCTATATCGCCACTCGAAGTGCCGAGCTCATGGAACGCACCGATGCTCGCGTGATCTCTTGTCACCTTGGTGGCAGCAGCAGCTTGACGGCGATCAAAGCGGGTAAAAGCGTCATGACAACCATGGGCATGACGCCGCAAACCGGTCTTCCTCAGAACAATCGCGTCGGCGACTTTGATCCGTTCGCGTTGCCATTGATTGTGGCTCGCACCGGCAAAACACTCGATCAAATTTTGAGCGAGATGAGCAGCCGCGGCGGACTGTTGGGGATCAGCGGCAAAAGCGGTGACATGCGTGATTTAGAAGCAGGTGCAGCAGCAGGCGACCATCGCTGCCAACTGGCTCTTGATGTCTATAGCGAAGAAATCCGTCGTCACCTCGGTGGCATGCTGGTCGCGCTCGGTGGCGCGGATGCCATCGTGTTCACTGGCGGCATCGGCGAAAATGGAGCGAGCACTCGCGCAGCCGTTTGCCGTGATCTAACAGAACTAGGCATTGTGGCTGACTCGCAAAAGAATGATGCGTTGCGGGGTGAGTCGACTTTCCATGCCGACTCGAGCCGTGTGCAACTGTGGGTGATTCCAACCAACGAAGAATTGATTGTTGCTCGACAATGCGCCGAGCTTCTCAAATCCAACAGATAGTAATTCCATGTTCATCGCCCGTGTCACCGGATCGGTCGTCAGTACGCAGAAAGCTGATTCAATGATCGGCTCCAAACTACTGATCGTCGAACCTTACCGTATTAACGAAAAGTCTCGCGACTCTTTGATCACCACTGGTCGAACTTTCATCACCGTCGACACGCTCGGCGCGGGTGAGGGCGACTTTGTTTTAGTTGTGCAAGGCAGTAGTGCACGACTCATGCCCGAAACTACCAAACTTCCGATTGATGCAGCCATTATCGGCATCATCGACTCGGTCAGCATCGAAAAGAAGTCGGTCTACAACCGCAACGAGTAACAATTAAAAAATCATGTACGACGAAAATCTCATTCGAAGCATCGTAGCCCAAGTCCTGTCCGAAGTCGGGCCGATCCCTGCAGGGTTGTCAGCCAAGAGCGGTTCAGCGGCTGGCGGTCGCCACGGCATATTTTATGACGCCAACTTAGCCGTCAGCGCCGCACGCGCTGCCTTTGAACAGCTTCGCGAACGGCCGATCTCTGATCGACGCAAAGTCATTGACATCATTCGCAAGATCTCCATCGAACAATGCGAAGAGCTTGGGTTGATGGAAATGGAAGAGACTAAAATCGGGCGGCCGCAGCACAAAATTGAAAAACTGCGCACGCTTGGCGAACGAAGCCCTGGTGTTGAATTTCTGGAAACCAAGGCATTCAGCGGTGACCATGGCATCGCTTTGATTGAGCGAGCGCCGTTTGGTGTCATCGGTGCGATTACTCCTGTCACTCACAGCTTGCCAACGATCACGGGTAACGCCGTCAGCATGATCGCTGGTGGTAATACGGTCGTCGTCAACCCTCATCCATCAGGAAAGCGAGTTGCAGCCGAAGGTGTTCGACGTTTTAACGAAGCGATTCATCGTGAGATTGGTATCGACAATCTGATATGCGTCATCGCAGAACCAACTCTTGAATCCGCCGAGGCTTTGTTCAAGAACCGTGATGTCGCCTTGATCTGCGTCACCGGTGGTCCAGCCGTGGCACGTGCAGCGCTAAATAGTGGCAAACGGGCAATCGTGGCTGGCCCAGGTAATCCACCTGTCGTGGTTGATGAAACGGCGGACCTCGACAATGCCGCGCGGTGCATTATTCAAGGTGCGGCATACGACAACAACCTACTCTGCATTGCGGAGAAGGAAGTGTTTGTTGTCGAAAGCGTTTTCGACGCGATGCTGGCGGCTATGCGCCGCGCCGGAGCCGTTCAATTGAATTCAAGCCAAATCGCAGCGTTGACTGCGAAGGCGATCGTTAAGGTTGGTGACGACAAGCACGATGCGGCTTGCAAAGATTTTATTGGTCGCGACGCATCGGTACTTGCTGCGGCGGCAGGCGTCAGTATTCCCGCAAGTTGTGAGCTGCTGTTTGGTGAGACTGACGAACATCATCCGTTTGTCACCGTGGAACAAATGATGCCATTCGTACCGTTCGTTCGTGCACGCGACATCGATCATGCGATTGCGCTTGCCAAACATTACGAACATGGTTTCCGTCATACCGCGATTATTCATAGCCGCAACGTTCGCAACATGACCAAGATGGCTCGTGAAATGGACACAACTTTGTTTGTAAAGAATGGTCCCTGCATGGCATCGCTTGGTCTTGGTGGTGAAGGATACATTTCATTCTCGATCGCCGGACCGACTGGTGAAGGCGTAACGACCCCTTTCACGTTTACCCGCGAACGCCGCTGTAGTTTGATCGATGACTTGAACATCGTTTAGAAAGTTTTTTAAAAAAAATGCAGACAGCTCGAATACTCGGAACGACTCACGCAACGACCAAGCACACAAGCTTGGACGGATGTTGCTTGGCCATTGTTCAACCGCTGCTTGCAAACGGAATGGCCGACGGCCCTCCGCTCATTGCGATCGATCCGCATGGGTCGCAAAGAAATGATTTGGTCATGATCACAAGCGACGCATTACTGATTCGCTCGTTAGTCAATGATCCGAAAACGCCGGCGCGCTGGAGTGTGCTGGGGCTGATCGACCCAATGACTGACAATTGAATTTGAACAACATGTCGTCTCTGTCACATAACGAGTTTATCGAACGAATTGTCCGCGAGGTCATTCGGCGATTGCGCGTTGAAAGTGAACAAGCGGCAGGCACAAAGCTAAGCCAATCGCTCGTATTGAGCGATCGCTTGATAACTGCTTCGTCCATCGAATCAATTCCAAACGGAACTTGTGAAGTCACGATTGCGACTCGTGCCATCGTGACGCCACTTGCTCGAGATGAAGCTAAAGATCGTGGCATCCGAATTATCCGGCAATGCCACAGTCAGTAAACAGGAAAGGGGTTTTAAAAAAACCAAAAACACCATGATGATTGCGCGTACTGTCGGCACCGTCACTTTGTCACGTTGCCATCCATCGTTGAATGCTTCGCGATTGCGTTGCGTTGAACAAGTCATGACGATTGACGACCTTAACAAACAACCACTGGGCGGTGAAACGATTGTCGCCTGGGATATTGTTGGCAGCGGCATCGGTGACTTAGTTGCTGTTTCCGAGGGCCCCGAAGCGGCTCAACCGTTCGCTCCCGAAATTAAACCACTCGACGCCGCGATTGTCGCCATTCTCGATCACGTTCAACTTGACTAACTAACTTTCTAATTAACCAACTGACCCTTGCTTAACCATCATGCAAAATATTCATCAAATTAAACAGGACATATGCGAAATTGGCCGCCGTATTTACAATCGCCAATTCGCCGCCGCCAACGATGGCAACATCACCGTCCGAGTCGGCGAAAATGAGGTTCTTTGCACACCAACGCTGCACTGCAAAGGCTTTCTTAAGCCCGACGATATTTCACTTGTCGACATGACTGGCAAGCAATTGTCTGGTCGCAAGAAACGCTCCAGCGAGGCGTTATTGCATTTGGAAATTTATCGCCAACGCGCCGATATCAAGAGCGTTGTCCATTGCCATCCGCCACACGCGACCGCGTTTGCGATTGCACGTGAGCCGATTCCACAGTGCATTCTTCCTGAAGTGGAAGTGTTTCTTGGCGATGTTCCGATCACCAAGTACGAAACGCCAGGTGGACAAGCATTCGCCGATACGATCATTCCTTTCGTTCACAAAACGAACATCATGATCCTCGCCAACCACGGTACGGTGAGTTACGGTGAGACTGTCGAACAAGCTTATTGGTGGACCGAGATCTTGGACTCGTACTGCCGAATGTTGTTGCTTGCTCGTCAATTGGGCCATGTCTCGTATTTGTCCGAAGGCCATTCACGTGAGCTGTTAGAGTTGAAGGACAAGTGGGGCTACAAGGATCCTCGCAACACAGAAGCGTTCAAGGATTGTGATATTTGCGCAAACGATATCTTCCGCGAATCGTGGGCAGATGCAGGTGTCGCGCGGCGCGCGTTCGATGCGCCTCCTCCGATCAAAACATCTTCGTCGCCTGCTAATGGAGCGGCGCCAATCGTAACTTCATCCAGTGCTTCCGCGTCAGTACCTTCAAGCGGCATTAACGAAGAAGCACTCGTTAAGTTGATCACTGAAGAAGTAATGCGACAGATGGCGGCCAAGAAATAACTTGACAGGCTGGAAGCCTATCCTACTAGACAATCAATACTTTACGAATATAAGCATCATGAAAGTTTCTATTATCGGCGGTGGTGGATTGGTTGGTTCGTGCGCTGGATTCGCATTGCAGTGCGGTGGCGTAGTACGTGAGATCGCAATGCTTGACCTCAATCAAGACGCGGCGATTGGCCATGCACTCGACTTACAACATGGCAGCCCCAGCGTTGCTGATCAATGCATCGTCGGCGGTGGTTATGAACATATTCCATCGAGTGATTTCATTTGCATTACTGCTGGCTTGCGCCGTAAGCCTGATGAATCGCGTTTGGATCTGATCAATCGCAACACCGACTTGTTCATGCAGATTCTCGGCGACGTCAAAGCAGCAGGGCCAAAGTCAACGGCGATCGTGCTAGTCGTTTCCAACCCGGTTGATATCCTTACTTACGTAGCCGCGAAAAAGCTTGGACTGCCTGAGCGACAAGTGCTTGGCCTGGGAACGCAGCTTGACACGATTCGCTTTCGCAGTTTGATCGCGGCACAGCTTTCGGCAGCTCCGACGCAGGTCAACGCATTGATCCTTGGCGAACACGGCGATTCGATGGTTCCCATTTGGAGTAGTGCAACCATCGCTGGCTTGCCACTGGATAAATATCCCGGCTGGAACGCAACGCTTGCCGGCGAACTGTTTACTCGCACTAAAGGAAGCGGTGCAGAAGTGATCAAACGCAAAGGCGGTGCGGGGTTTGCCGTTGGCATCGCGATTCGGGACGTGATTGAATCGATGGCCTTAGACCGTCGTTGCCTGTTGCCGGTCAGTACTGTACAGAACGGTTGCTATGGCATTCGCGATGTAGCGTTATCAGTACCGACGAAAGTAGGGCGTGCCGGTGTGCTTGAGCAATTGCAAATCGACCTTTGGCCGAAAGAAATTCAAGGCCTTCGTGCAAGCGGTGTTGCCTTGCAAAAGACACTGGAAACGGTGCTCGCTCGCATCGGTTAATATTTCGAGGCAACGCAGCAATAGCGAATTGGCTAGTGGTCCGAGAACTAATTGATATCGCTTGAAAGAATCGTTAAACCGCGTGCCCAACGGGCCGCGAGCCTCACGCGGGGCGTTGCCCACGCGGTTTAACGACAAATCGCCAAGCAAGGTTATTTAATTCTCGGACCACTAGCGGCCTTCCCGAAGGCGGTCACCAAGTAGATTATCCAGATCTTCCTGCGCGTAAATTTCAGCAACCGTGCGTTCGATGTCATACGGCACACGGCGAAAGGTCAGCGTTTCGTCTTCAAGGATCACATAACAACTTCTCGGATCGTTATCGCGTGGTTGCCCGACGCTGCCGACATTGACCATCCACTTTTTCGATTTATTGGCAATTGAAAATCGTGGCGG
>JAYVSE010000323.1:0-10540 GCA_043775635.1 Planctomycetaceae bacterium
ACGTGATTCCAAAATCGCGGTCACTGCCGCAGTCACTTTCTCTCGTGTGCGAAACCGAGTCCGCGAACTGCTAAGACGAGCACGAAGGTCCGTCAACTCAGTCATCGCGCGCTGAAGTCGACGCGCACGAGTCGCAGCATCCGACTCCTGCTTAGAGCGACTATGAAACCACAATAATCGGTAGCCTTCTTTACTGAGACACTCATCAGTGCAAACGCGATACACGTCGCGAAGGTTCCCGTCATCAGCTGTCGACCGGTACGCTTCCTGCCAAGACACCGTTTCCGGTTGCTCGCTAAGTTGTTGGCGGAACTGTGTGTCCTCCTTGCGTGTGGCGGGAAGCACGGTGATGAATCGTCCGCCTTGGCGAGCAATCTCATTGAGGTTTTCCGTCGTTACCAACTTGCAGTCGGCGACGTAAACAAAGTCGGGTCGTTGCACCAGTTCCTTCATCAGCTTCCAAGTAGCCTGATGAGTCTGATCGTCGACAACGTTACCACTGGCGGCTTGAAAGTAGACTGGCACACCTCCATCATCGCTGACCGTCAAGATGTAGAGCAGTTGTTTCAAGTCGGGTCGGTGATCTTTATTGTGGCCCCAGGTAATCGCGGGAATGTTGTTAGAGAGTTGTGGACTGCTGGCTGTCGGATATTCACCTGAGAAGGTAACGGTGGTCGAATCATTATGCAGTTCGTTCAAACTGACATCGAACTCGCCGACGGTGTGTGTCACGACATCCATGATTAGCCGAGTGTCGAGTGCTTGAAACATGTTGTCCAAACAACGTCCCACACGATCGTCATTGAGATGTTGAAGATCATCGCACGACAGATCAAATAATTCAGGCCCGAAGTTCATCGCCCATTCCGCCACGCCATACAGGGGTTCGCGGGAGACCAACAAGTTTCTTAGCAGCAACAACACGACAGTCAATGTATCGACTTTGGTGCGTTTGTCTTGTGCGGGGAGATGACAGTCGAGGAACTCAGCCAATCGCATCCGCCGCAGTAGTCGATTGATAATTGGAATGGCACCCACGCTGTGGGTCAGAATCCGTTTACCGTTGAACTTGTTGGTTCGTTGTCCGTCGGTCAAGTCTTTAGGTCGTCTGACGTCGGGTTGAGCTTTCTTGTTGGGAGCTGGCATGGGTTGAAATTTCCGAACTGACAAGATTTTTTTCAGTGAGTGAACCGGTCAGCGTGCCGGAATTGTAGATTGCGCTCGCATCGCGGCCACTACTGCCACCGGCAGCGGAGCCGATATCAAGCGTGCCGGTATAGGTCCACACGAGTTCTGGTAAGCCACCGAAGTCGTTGTTCTCCGTCGATTTTGAATCGCTGTTGCCGCCATTGTTGCCGCCTTCACCGTCCTCGTTTCCACCACCGTTTCCCGTTCCATTACCTTCGCCGCCGCCTTCATCCGCAACGATCACGGGTGGTGGTGCAACGGAAGGGGTTCCGAGGATTTGGACATCCACACTAAAATTCGCTTGACCGGATTCAGTTGCCGTGCCAGTCCAGTGTGCTGGGCCGGACGTGCCGTCGATGTCACCGGTGATGCTGTGATAGCTGGTGTCAAACCTGATGACGGCGTTCGAATACGAGTGCACCGTATCAAAATCCGCGTTGGGAAGTGAGGCACCCAGTTGCCACTTGCCATTTTCGTCCAGCGAAAACAACAGTGAGAAACCGGAACCGACAACCGTTGACTCAAACAGTGAAGCCGTGCCCACGAACGTGGTATCACCATCGACACGGGTGCCATCGACACGTGTGTAAGGGCCGCTGCCAACTCGACCGGTGTCAGAAGCATTATCAGCCCCGATCGAGTAATATCCTGTGGTGACGAAGTCACCATTACCGTCCAGCGTGGTCGAAATCTTCAGGCTCATGTGCGAGCCATTGCTCGTGTCGCGGTGCTTGGCGAGCAAGAGGACGGCTCCTGACGGCTCAAGCGTTCCAATGACAGTACCGGTGAGTGCTTCGGTGGTGCGAACCTTATGGGCGACCTCCATCACGCTGATGAATTCGAAACTTGGTTCGACGACTGTGCCCGACGTGATGACAATTTTCAGAAAATTAGAATCCGTGTCTTTGGCGTAATCAGTCGCGATCCCGGTCATGTCATCGCGAGTGACGATTCCAGAAATGTCATAACCGATGTCGCTAAACGAATCATTGATAATCGTGAATGTAGCGGTCGTTGTGATCCAGTCCGCTTCGGTCTGCGCGTCACCGTTGCTCCAAATGTAATGAGCATCGATTTCGGTGAAGGCGTGATCATGAAGATTGGCCCATTGCGAGCCAGACAAGTCACCGCTAGTAAGCGTCCCCGTCGCTAGTTGGTCGAATTTTGTGTCGCTCATCACGTAATCATGGCCAAAACCGGTCGCGGCTAGATTTTCGTCGGTCAAGTCAAACGTGATATCACGAAGCGTGTCGGTTTTGAAATGGTCAGCAATCGTGATTGAACCGGTTAAGCCGCCCGAATTGATCGGACCTGAGGCGATGATGTCGACGAATGAATCGGCGGACTCATGGAAATTAAGTGAGCCGATATCAAGGGTTACGCTCACCGCATCGAAGGATCCAGAGGCGATGTAGGTGATCGATGATTTTGTTTTACCGCCCAGCGAAATAGTGCCGGTGATCGGTGTGTTCAGGGCCACACCAGCGCCGCCGCCGGGCGCTGGACCACTACCGCCGGTGGTCGTGTAGGTGCCAGAACCGTCGTAGTGGCTTTTGACAATGGATTCAGAAAAATCATCGAACGTGCCGCCGATGAGCAGCCATCCGTAGGTCGGTTCGGCTGGCGGTTCGACTGGCGGTGCAACGGGTGGTTCCGTGGATTCCGGCGTGGCTGGCGGGATCAGTCCGATTTGGAACTCGATGAAGTCGGCGTAGTGATCGCTTTGCGTGACTGAACCGCCCGTGGTTCCGGTGATGTGCGACGTGGCGTCATCGATTACCAGTGGTTTTGACCATGTGAAATCATAAAAATAGTTCCCGGAAGCGGTGATGGAGCTGTTGCCCGAGATATCAACGTCTTCACCATCAAGCACGATGGTGACGGTGCCTTGATCGATAAACGTATCGGAGCCGTTGTCGATGATGGTCGTGGTCACGCCGTCTTTGGTCTCAGTGCCTCCACCGGTGTAGCCGAAAGTCGATTCGTCATACCAGTGATCGACGAAGGTCAAGGACGCAGGTGTGCCATCTAACAGGACTCTACCACTGACGGTTGAGGAAGCGATCACGGTGCCTGATTCGGTAGAAGTTCCCGTGAACGGTGCGGTTCCGTAACTGCCGCCGCCGGTGTAGGTGTAGAAGACACTGTCGCCGCTATCAACGGTCGTTCCGGTCGAGTCAAACGTAAGTGTTGTCGAGCTCGCAATGATCAGCGTGTAAGATCCTGCGTCGGTATAGGTGGTCGTGCTGGGCTCGCTACCGGTTCCGCCCGCGCTTCCACCACTGCCACTTGATCCACCGCCGGTGCCGGAGTTGGAAGCAACGGTTTCGCTACTGGAGGAATACGGCTCGTCGATGGTTGCGTCGTAGGAACTGACGTGATAACGCCCTAAGGTCGTGGAATTATCCACCGTTCCATCAGCAGCCACTGCAACGGTGAGCGTGTAAGTCAACGAGTTGGGTTCAGTGCTTGGTAACGGTGCGTCTGCTGGCAGATCGACAATATCGGACCCTGGCGCAGGAGTATTTGTATTTGTAGTGCCTGTTACGGTCACGGAGTAACTGGTCAGAGTCGAACCAACACCAGCAGCGATGAACACGTAGACCAGCGATTCGTCGAAATCATCCGTAGGGCCAGCATCATAGGTTTCGGTGTACGTCCAAGCGTTATCCGGTAGTGAAACCAGGACGCCAGCGTCATCGATTCCGTCTCGCCAATCCGCAATTCGCTCGGCACCGGGGACGAAAAGTGGGCCGGTGACAAAGCCGTTGTCTAATGTGATGACGGGCCCTACTGTCGACTTTAAGTTGATTCGGTCGACCGTCTCGAGTTCATCGGTAGGTAATGTGGCAACAAACGTAAGCGTGACAACCGATGGAAAACTGTCGAGGTTGCCGTCACTGACAGTGAAGACGATATTGAACGAATCGTCGATGGCGGTGTCTGTCAATACGATTCCAATGTCGCCGCTGGCCAGCATGGCAGCAGTGATCGGTGTCGCAGTTGTGACCGTGACACCTGCGCGATCGACTAACGATGCATGGAGCGGGATGTTGAGAATGTTCACATGATGCAGCAAGTCGCCATCGGGATCACTGAAGGGAAAATCGGCGCTGGCAAGCCATTGTGTTGTATCGATTTCGCTACTTCGATCAACGGTTGACGTGGTCGGGCGTCGGTTTTCATTGGTGACCGTACGGGTTGCTGTGATGGTTGCCGAAGCGCTGTTGGAAATACCATCACTGACCGAGAAGCTGAACGATGCCACCGGTGAACCGCCCGTAGACGATTCAAATTGCAGTTCGACCGCACCGATGGAAAGCGTTTCGGCGTCGAGCGTATCGCCGATTCCAACGGGAATTCCGTTGATCGTTAGCGATGCCGTGCTGGGAAGCGATAGGATTGTTACATGTGAGAACGCATCGCCGTCAACGTTGCTGTAAGGAAAGTTTTCAGCGGAGAGCGTGAGCGAGCCAATTTCGGGTACGGCCAGCGAATGATTCGATGTAACCGGAGCCGTGTTGCTGTTTCCGGCAACATTGAATGTGATCGTGGCAGGCGAACTAGAATGGTGACCATCGCTGGCCGTGAACGAAAAGGCTGCGACATGCGCCGATTGGTTGGTGGTATCGGGTGCGTAGGCGAGGTAGCCGTTGTCAATGTATTGCGCCGTGATGTTCGTGCCGACGGCGACTCCGGTGCCGTAGAGCGTGAGTGTACCTGTCGTTGGCAGCACCGTGATCGTGATTGATTGAAGCGAATCTCCTTCGGGATCGGCGTACCCGAGATTGCTTAGGGTGAGCGTTTTGCTGGAGCCGGTGGGTACAGTTACTACACTGCCGGTGACAGACGGTGCTGCGTTTGACGCGACCGAAACGTTGAACACAAACGCGGCAGGTGCGCTCGGTGATTCGCCATCACTGGCGGTGAACGAAAACGTATCGACGTAGGATGTGGTAGCGGTCGTGTCGGGTTGATAAACGATGGAGCCGTAGGAGTATTCATAGGCATTGATGGTCGCGCCAACGGCCACTGGATAGCCCGAGCGAAGCAATGTTCCCGATGTCGGTAGCACCGTGATCGTAATCAATTCCAACGCATCGCCGTCGGCGTCTGAATAACCGAGGTCAGCGGTCGAGATCGTTTTTGAACCGGTCGATGGCAATGAGTACACCGCGCCAGTGACTGTCGGTGGCGTGTTGGGTGCGATGGTGACATTGAGCGTCAGCGAAGCGGGCGGGCTGCTGACTTGACCGTCGCTGACGGTGAAGGCGAACGACGCTGAGTACGATGCAGGTGCGATTGAGTTTGGTGTGTAGACCAAGTAGTTGGAGTCGAGTGTATACAAATCGATGGATTGGCCGTTTGTTATGGGGTAGCCGCCGAGGGACAACGTGCCTTGAGACGGTAGCGACAAGATGGTGATGTGGTCCAAATCGTCGCCGTCAATGTCGCTGAAGGCGAAGTTTCCAGCCGTGAGCGTGAACGTGCCCGTTTCGGGAACCGCCAGCGCAAGACTTGACGTTTCTGGTGCGGTGTTGGTGTTTCCGGCAACATTGAGCGTGACTGTGCCAGGCGAGCTTGAATGATGGCCATCGCTGGCCGTGAACGAAAATCCAGTGGTGTGCGCCGAGTGGTTGTTGGCATCGGGTGCGTAGGCGAGGTAACCGTATCCGATGTACTGCGGTGTGATATTTGTACCTACGGTGATGGGGTAGCCATAAAGCGTGAGCGTTCCGGTGGTCGGCAGCGCTGTGATGGTGATCGATTGAAGCAAATCTCCTTCGGGATCGGAGTAACCGAGATTGCCAAGCGTGAGCGTTTTGCTTGAACTGTATGCGACGGCCACAACGCTGCCCGTGACAAGCGGTGCTGCGTTGGGTGTGACCGAAACGTTGAAGCCAAGCGTGGCAGGTGAGCTTGATACAGTGCCATCGCTAGCCGTGAACGAAAACGAATCCGCATAGGAGGCGGTGGCAGTCGTGCTCGGTTGATAAACGATCGTGCCATAGGAGAAGTGGTAGGCGTCGATGGTCGAACCGACTGAAACCGGGTAACCGTAATTCAGTAGCGTTCCGGTGGTCGGCAGCGCGGTAATGGTGATCGATCGCAAGTGATCTCCGTCAGCGTCGGCGTAACCGAGGTCAGCGGTCGTGATTGTCTTGGAACTGGTGGAGGGCAAAGAGTGAACACTGCCAGCGACCGTCGGTGGCGTGTTGGATGTGACGCCGACATTGAGCGTAAACGAAGCGGGCAGGCTGTTGTCTTGACCATCATTGACGCTGAAGTCGAATGTCGTTGTGTACGACGCGGGTGCATTCGAATCGGGGGTGTAAACCAAGTAGCCGGAGTCGAGTGCATACGAGTCGATGGATTGGCCACTGGACACGGGATAGTAGCTGTAGAGTGCCAGCGAACCTTGGGTTGGCAGCGACAAGATGGTGATGTGGTCCAGTGAGTCGCCGTCCGCATCGTGGTAGCCCAATTCGCTGGCTGAGAAATAGTGCGACTGACCATCACTCAGCGCAATATTCCCACCCCCCCATTTCCCCAACTCACGGTGGGTGGTTGGTTATTAGCGCTCAGCATTTGGCGCAGTTCGAGACGTTCGAGAGAAATCCGTCGTTCCAGATCGCGACGCTTTTTAGTTCGATTCTCACCGCGACGCAAGAAGCTTGGAAGACGCATGATCTGAACCACCGAATGTATGAGAAGAGCAAGTTCCGACCAAGCATCCATGCCGGGGCTGAAGTACTATTACCACCCCCAGACAACGGGTTGCAATCAGCCGCTAGCAAGATTTTTTTGAATTATTTTAAGGCACACGGATGTGCACGGCAATGTTTGGGCGTGTAGCTCAATGCCGGCTGGGCGTGATTACGTACGTTCTTGGCCTTACGATGCGAACGAAGACGCTATCCGCTACGATGCATCTGGCGATTGCCCAGCCGCTGCACACCCGCGTTCTCTATGCCGTTAATGACTCGTTCATGCTCATCCTTCAAGCGATCAACCTTTTTAAGACTTACGGAACGGGCTCTGCATCCGTTCCAGCGCTGCGCGGTGTGTCGGTTGGAATTTCAGTCGGTGAATTCGTCGCCATCATGGGTCCATCGGGATCCGGTAAAAGCACGCTGCTAACAATTTGCGGTGGAGTAGAAGTTCCATCATCTGGTCAACTCCTCCTTGAAGGCAAAGACCTCACGACCTTATCTGATGACGAACTCACCAAGATTCGGCGACGGCGACTAGGATTCATTTTCCAGTCGTTCAACCTGCTGCCAAATCTAACGGCGGAGGAAAACGTTGCCTTGCCGATGGAGCTGGACGGGAGGCGAAAAGCGGATGGACTCGAACGAGCAAACAACTCGCTTGCACTAGTGGGGATGACGCATCGAAACAAACATCTTCCCGCGCAGATGTCTGGCGGTGAACAACAGCGAGTTGCCATCGCGAGGGCATTGGCGTTTCAGCCCGCTCTCTTGCTCGCCGATGAACCAACCGGCAATCTCGACTCGGTTCACTCGCAAGCGATCACTCGGCTGTTGACTCAGCTCGTAGCGGAGAATGGCCAGACGATTGTGATGGTCACCCACGATCCAATCATCGCTGGATTTGCGAGCCGCGTGATCGGCATTCGCGATGGACAGGTTGAGTTTGACGGACCACCAGTCGACGTGCTCAACCGTCCTTCGCTCGAACCTGCAAAAAGGTAAATCATGCCGCTGAAACAGTTTAGTCGGCGCGAGCTGTTGGCTCGTCCCAGTCGCGCGATCCTGACGTTCTTGAGCATCGCAATCGGAGTGGGCGCGGTCGTTGCCGTTTTGTTGTCGATTTCGACAACGCATGAAGCGCAGCGAGATATGCTGCGAACGATGGCCGGTAAAGCCGACCTTGAAGTCCTCGCCGATGATTCGAAAGGTTTTGAATTAAGCATACTCAAAACCATTCGGGAAACGGCGGGCGTGAAGACGGCGGTCCCGTCGCTTAAACGTTTCGCTAAGCTGATTCGAGGCGATACACACGCAACCGCTCAAGTCCTCGGTATCGACCCCAAGGTTGATCAACTCATTCGTGACTATCAAATTACCTCCGGCAGCACGATCAGTAAGCGCGGCGATGCAATGCTAGACTCGAGTTTCGCCGAATCCTTGAAGCTCAAAGTAGGTGACAAATTTCGGTTATTAGCTCACGGTGGGATGCGCAACTACGAAGTCATTGGCTTGGTCACATCACAAGGCACAACAGCCGTCTCACTCAACAACGGAATATATTTGTCGTTGCCCGATGCGATTTCCGCCTTTGGTAGCGGCGCGAAAATCGATCAAGTGCATCTGATCGTCAACCCAGGAAGCAAGGTAGCCGACGCGATCACCAACCTGCGAGCAGCACTTCCACTTGGCGTTTCCGTACAGGTCCCGCCAACTCGCAATCAGATGGCAGAAGAAACCATGTTCGCGACCGAAAATGGGTTACGGTTGGCGATTGCGTTTGCGATTTTGATCGCCGTTTTCATTATCTACAACACGTTTCAAATGTCTGTTGGCCAACGCCGAAAGCAGCTTGGCATCCTGCGTTCCATCGGCGCAACACGTGGCCAAGTCGGTCGCATGATCGTTCGTGAGGCACTATGGATTAGCGTCTTCGCGTCCGTAGCGGGATGCGCGATGGGCATTTACGGCGCTAGCTTTCTGACCACGGCGACCGAGCAATTGATGCAGGTTCAATTGCCAGGAGTACGTTTAAGCTGGACTCCATTTCTGACCGCTATTGCCATCGGCATTGGCGTCGCTTTACTGGGTGCCATCCTGCCGGCGCGGCGTGCCAGCTTCGTTGAACCAATGGAAGCCATTCGCAACCTTGAGCTTGCCGACAATGAGCGAGTAAAGAAAGTGACCTTCCCATTGTCATGCCTCTTCTTTGGAATCGGTGCCGTTCTATTATTTTTGTCAATCTGCGGCTGGCTACCGATCGGCGGCGATGTCCTCGGCGTCGTGTTCATTTTGCTTGCGTGTGTTTTGATGATTCCGACGGTTCTTGATTTCGTTTCTCAAAGCTTAAGTCATGCGATCAGGTCTACATTCGGCGTCGAAGCGGAACTCGCTCAGCGACAATTGACTCGCCAACTCGGACGCAGCTCTTTGACGATCGGCGTGCTTTTTGTCGCGATCAGTTCCAGCGTTGGCATGACAGGCAACATTCTGGACAACGTTGCCAATGTTCACGAATGGTACTCACGAACGATCGTCGGTGACTTCTTCGTGCGAGCCAATACGCCCAATTTTACTATCGGTGGAAATCCGAGCATGCCCGATGGAATCGTGGAGCAACTTCGCAAAGTCGATGGGATTAACTCGCTCGACAGTATCCGCTATCTCAGCGTACGTTCGAGCGACCATACCATCATGTTGATCGTACAAGACTTTGTCGGTAAGTCAGCAGGCTACTTCGATTTGGTTGCTGGAAGTGAAGAATCGGCGCTATCAGGATTAACGGCAGGCGAGGTCGTCATCGGCACCGTTTTAGCGCAGCGACTCGGTCTGCATGCGGGTGATCCATTGCCTTTGGAGGGCCCTCACGGAACGGAACCGTTTCAAATCGTTGCGATCACTAACGAATACCTCGCTGGCGGATTGACCGCGTACATGCAACGCGACATTGCCGAGAAACGGCTCGGGGTCATTGGGGTCGATGCCTATGTCGTTCAAGCGGATGACTCGAAACTTACAACCGTGCAGAGAGACCTACAAACGCTTTGTCAGAAAAACAGTCTTGTCCTCGAGTCCTACGCTCAAGTTATCAATATGATCAATCGAACGATCAACGGCGTGATCGCGAGCCTGTGGATGCTGTTGGCACTTGGAAGTGTGATCGCGGCGATGGGATTGATCAACACGCTGACGATCAGCATCTTGGAGCAAACACGAGAAATCGGAATGTTGCGTGTCGTCGCGATGACTCGACGGCAGGTACGCAAAATGATTTTGGCCGAAGCAGCATTGCTGGGTAGCATTGCCTTGGTCCCTGGCGCGGTCTGCGGGGCATTCATTTCGTATGTGATTGGATTGTCTTCTAGCCGCATCCTAGGACATCAGATCGCGTTTCATTTTCGGCCGGGCATGATCTTGGCATGTCTCGCGACCGGGTTTGCCGTTGTCTTGATTGCATCGCTCATTCCGGCGGAGCGAGCTGCGAGGTTAAAACTTGCCAAGGCACTTCGATACGAATGATGCCGCGTTAAACGCGGCTGAAGCCCCTAGTATCTAGAGGCGGACCAGAATTTTAGTCATCGTGTGACTAAATTAGCAACCGGAAACTGATGCTTCCAAACGTCTTGTAGATCGATTGCCCC
>JAYVSE010000324.1:0-8253 GCA_043775635.1 Planctomycetaceae bacterium
GTCGCCTTTCGCTCCGCGAAAGAGCGCACTTTCGCGGAGCGAAAGGCGACACTCCCGCACGTTGAATAGTTGAATAAGAACTTCCAACACTGTTTTTTCGACCGTTGACGTTTATTTCGGTGAATCGAAATACCTTTATGGTGGCGTTTTGCCCTGAAGCCAGGTTTTTGTCAACACATTCTAAGTGTTCTCTCAAGTTCTTCGAATGTCGAAATTGACGCAAAAATTCGGGTTATTAACCGCAATTTTTACCGAACTTCTTTTTCGTACACAGTGACGAACCACGGACGGGTTTCGTCGTATTAGCTATCGTTGCCTGCGCTACGCACATGGATGTCATTATGCACGTGAAGATCACCCGTTCGTTGAGAAGTCGCAAACGATTTCAAAATCAAGTACGCTTGTTCAAACGTGCGTTGCTCTTCGGGCTCTTGGCTGCGGGCATGCAATCCGCTGCTTCTGCACAGGATGTTACCAATACAACTACGGTTGACGTCATAACCAATGGTGGCATTAGCGCCACTGGCAACTACACCAACACTGCTACCGGAACGATTAATTTCAACGGTCCGAACGGTGCTTCCCCATTCGTTGCAGGCGGCGGTTCAATCGCGAATGCTGGCAATATCAATGTCAATTTTGCTGACGTTGGCATTACAGGCAATATCACCAATCAGTCGAACGGAACGTTCACGTTGGGTCTGGATGCCGGGTCCGTGGGTGTCAACGGCAATTGGATTAACGACGGAGCTTCCGAATTATTGATTAATGGCGGTCAAGTTCTCGTCAGAGGCAATTTGACCAACAACTCCACTTCAGCTTTCGGGATCGACATCAACTCTGGCCGGACTCTCACGGCAGACAACATCACCAATAGTTCCGGCTCAACGATCGTAAACGCTGGCACAATCAAGATCAGCACTCGCACGACCACCGGCGTGTTGACCAATGCGGGCACGGTAACCAGCACCGGTACTCTCAATGGAAAGCTCATAAACAACGGAACTGTAAACGCTGAAGGTTCCAAACTCGGCACGACCACGAACTCGGCGGACAGCGCCTTCAACGTGACGGGCAACCTCACCACGAACAGCACCTTCACCAATGCAGGTGACTTGAATCTCAATGGAGGTAACTTCACCGGGATCACGACGCTCACCAATACCTCGGCAATTGCCATCGGAGATGGATATAAGCTTGACGCAACCATGATCAACAATAACGTGGATGGCACAATCTATGTGGGCGAGGGCTCGACATTGCAAAGTGCGACGCTGACGAACAAAGCGACGATCGATGTCGATGCAGCCGGTATGATCCTCAATACGGGTAAGATCACCAATGACACCGATGGCATCATCAACTTCGGTGCGACTGGGACTGCGAAGCTAAGCAGCGTTTCACTTGAGATCGAAAACAAAGGTACGATCAACCTGAACGATGGTACGGTTCTCGTCAAAGGGAACGTCACCGGGGCCGGTTCCTTCGCTATCATGAATGGAGCGACCTTGCAATCTGGAAATGCAGGCCAGACGATCGCTCAAGGCGTTAGCATTGCTGGTACAAGCACTTGGGACACAAACGGATTCAACAACGAAGCCAGCGGAGTTGTAAGTGGTACGGGCGGACTGACGAAGACCGGGTTTGGCGATCTCAAGCTAAGCGGAGCCAACACTTACACTGGTCCAACCAATATCAACGCAGGGCGGTTGATTGCATCGGGTGGAAATGCACTGGCAAATACCAATGCCGTCACGGTCGGTGCCGCAGGAACGTTCGTAGTTGCCAATGCCGAAACCATCGGATCGCTGGCCGGTGCCGTCGGCTCCCAAACAATCTTGACCGAAAATCTGACAACAGGCACCAACTCGGACACGACCTACAGCGGCGACCTCTCCGGTGCTGGCAAACTGATCAAGCAAGGAACGGGAACCTTTACACTTGACGGCTCGACAACAAACACCTACGCCGGTGGCACAGACATTAAAGCCGGGAAGATTCAAGCGAACGCAAACAACGTGCTCGGCACGGGCAAAGTCACCGTCGGATCGCCGCCTCCTACGGGGATAGACGGAGACGATGAATCAACCCCTGCAACGCTCGATGTGAAGAGCGGTACGACTCAATCGATTGCGGCATTGCAGAATAATGCGAGCGGCATCGTCGATAACAACGGCACGATCACATCGACGGCTCGCGTCGACACCAGTGGTGCTTTCAATAACAAACTTGCTGCCAGCGTCGTCAACGGTGGCTTCGATAACAAGTCTGGAGCAACGCTCAACAACACGGGTACTGTCAATGGCCGCGTTGACAACGCTGGTACGCTCAATAGCAATACCGCAACCAGCGCCATCGCAGGTGGCCTCAATAATACCGGCACAGCCAACGTCCGGAACTCGGTCACCGGAGCGATCACTAACTCCGGAACGGGCGTCATGACAGTCACGGGAGATCTCACTGGAGACAACACGGTTGTCAACAGTGGGACAGGGCGGATCGTCGTCGATGGTGGCAATTTTACTGGTAGCACTTCAATTGCGAACAATTCGACTTTGAGTACAGACGCGGGACTGGAGGTCAATGCATCACGTACATTGTCAACTGGCGCCCTGACGAATGCGAACGGTGCGCAAGTTATCAACTTCGGAACCATCAACTCGACGGCTGTCATTCAAAACGCCGGCGATATCGGTAACAGAGAGGATGCCTTGATCACCGGCGGCATCAACAACAGTAGCACGGGAACGATTGGGAACGTAGGGACAATCCGTGGTGGGATCATTGGTAATAGCGGCTTTATCGCTTCAGCCTCGACCACCAGTGTTATCGAAGGGGGAATCAGCAACGATGGCAATCTTACATTGGCAGGCCGAGCCCTTGGTGCAATCGTCAATGGCTCAGACGGCAGGATCACTGTGGAAGACAATGTGATCGGTGACAGCTCCTTGACTAACTCGGGTTCGCTGAATCTGAACGGCGGTGACTTCACCGGAATCACGACTCTCAACAACATGGGGGACATCTCGACGGGCGAAGACCGGCTTGCCGCTGGCTCAATTACAAACGCCGCTGCTGGCTCGATTTACGTCTCTGCCGATGGTTTGCTGGAAAGCGACTCGACGATCCAGAACAGCGGATCGATTAAAGTCGAAGCTGCCGGCGAAGTCTATGCCGATGGTACCATTACGAATTCTAGCACTGGTAACATCGTGTTCAACAATGTGCCGGAGCGAGGGGCGGCGCCAACGGGCACATCTTTCTTGGCGAGTGACAGCAACACGATCGTTAACAACGGCACAATTCAGGTAAAGGCTGGAAGTACCTACGTGACCGGGGACGTTTCCGGCGGCGGTCAAATCAAAATGGAGAATGGCTCGACTTGGCTTCAAGGCAATGAGGGGCAGACGATCGCCAATCAAGTGAGCTTGGCGGCTGAGGATGAAGGCGAAGTAATATTCGATTCGAATGACTTTTCGAATGCAACCATCAGCGGCGTCATTTCTGGAGACGCTATGACCAAAAAAGGCACAGGGAATCTTAACCTAACGGGCAACAATACTTTCGCTGGGGATGCAACCGTTAAACAGGGTACGTTGCAGTTGAGTGGCGGCAATGCGATCGCGAATACCACTCGCGTTCAAGTCGACAACACGGCAACTCTTCGCGTCACCGATGCGGAAACGATCGGCTCCCTCGCGGGTGTGGCAGGTAGCAATGCGATCCTCGCCGACAACCTTACCACAGGTGCGAACAACGCCAGTACAACGTTCGCTGGCCAGGTTTCCGGAATGGGTGCCCTGATTAAATCGGGTACCGGCACGATGACATTGAACAACGCCACAGCCAACACGCACAGCGGCGGCACGACCGTGGGGGCAGGAACGCTCTTGGCCGCGACCAACAATCAATTGGGCACGGGCGCCTTGAATGTCGCAACCGGAGCCACGTTAACCACAGGCGCGAGTACCACTCAAACGGTCTCTTCTGCAAACAATGCAGCTACAATCAATATCGGAAGTGGAGCGATCCTGCGTGGGACAACCGGAGTCACGAACACAGGAACGGTCAACGTTGGCAGCGGTGGACAGGTCACAAGCGGAACTTCGATTGCCAACAGCGGCACGTTGAACTTTAACGGTGGATCGGCCGCTCTGCGAAGCGATACCAATCAAATCACCAACACGGGTCGAATCAACATCAACTCCGGGACGCTGACCGTGAAAGGCAACTTGCTCGGCACGGGCTTGATCGCCTTGCAGAACGGGACGACGCTTCGATCGGATACTGTCAATCAAAGAATCGACAATAACATCGACGTCGCAAGCGGAACCGCTACGCTCGATTCCAATGGTAATAATCTGACGGTCAACGGCAACGTTGCAGGTGTTGGAACACTCAATAAGATCGGCTTGGGATCGGTTACATGGAACGGGACCAACAATGGATTGACCACGGTCAACGGTGGTACCTTAACAACGTCGACTGCAAATATCATTGGCGATGTTCAGACCAGTACCAATTCGACGCTCAATCTAAATCAAACATCCAGCGGAACCTACAGCGGTAACATTTCTGGAAATGGCCAACTCATCAAGGACGGTGCTGCTACAACGACGCTTACGGGGAACAGCACGTACAGTGGTGGGACTACCGTTCGAGAAGGTACCTTGCGCGTTGGACAAAGTGGCAACGGAGGAATCCAAAGCAATGTCCAAGTCAATCAAAACGCGACCCTGGGTGGTGGTGGTATCGTCGCCGGCAACGTCAACGTATCGCAAGGTGGGCGGATTGCCGCAGGTAATTCAATAGGAACATTGAATATCACTGGAAATCTCACCGCGGGAGGAAGCAACTTCGAGAACGAACTGAATCCAACCCAGTCGGACCGAGTCAACGTTTCGGGAACAGCAGACATTACCGGTGCAACTCTTCAAAATGTTTTCACGCCGACAACTGGATACGTCACACGCATGTTTCGCATCTTAGATGCAACGGGTGGAGTCAATGGTCGATTTGCTTCAGTTACCAACACCAACGAACCCTCCAACTTGCTTGTCTCGACGTTTTACACTCCAACATCCGCCAATGTTGTTCTGACTTCAATGTCCGACGCAATCTTGGCGCCATCGACACGCCTCGCGATGCTCACCAACGCCCAAGACACGCTTGGCATTCTCGTGAACCAAGCGATCGCGACGCAGTCGTGCTTCGGTGCATGCGGCGAAGAACCCGTCCTAGGTCGTAGGCTTTGGTTCCGGGCTCTGGGGCAATTCAATGACGTTTCAAGTCAAGATCAACTGCCTGGCTATCAAGCGAACAGCGCAGGCGGCATGGTTGGCTGGGATCAACAAATCGGTGAGCAATCGTTGTTTGGCGCTGCCTTCAGCTATGTCGATACCGACCTAACGATGCGGAATGATGCCAGAGCGACGAGTCGCGTAGGAACGCCGCGCATCAATTTGTACAGCGTGACGGGATTCGGCGATGCAGCTTGGACCAATGTCGTTGGCTATGGATACCAAGACATTGAGATGCATCGCAATCTGCTTGGGATTGGCACGGCCGAATCAACGCATTCCGGTAACGAGCTTACCATGGCATCGCAAATGTCTTACCGACTAGCTGTTCTCGTGCCTGTCGTAGGAATACAGTGGGCACACTTGAACGAAAACTCGTTCAGTGAGCAGGGTACGCCAGGATTTGACATGAGCGTTGCCAGCTCAAGTACTTCGTCGCTACGACCTTATCTGGGCTTAAACTACCAACACGCATTCTGCGGTAGCGACGGAACCTACTTTGCGCCACAGTTATTCGCTCGCTACAGTTATGAAGCGATCTCCCATTCGAATCTTTCTAGCATCGATATCAACGGTTCAGCCTTCAATGTTGCCGGCGTTAGGCCTAATCAACACCTTGTAGGACTCGGCGCTGGTTTCAATGGACAATGGAGCCCAAGGTTAGACTACTTCGCCAACTACCGAACCGACCTAGGCGATCGTGGCACCAGTCAGTCGGTGAGCGGCGGTCTTGGCTTCCGATTCTAATGACAGCCAGACCATTTGACGTGGGATAGGCTTCCAGCCTGTCATTTTCAATGCGACCGGCAAGCAGCCTGTTTCGCTAATTGATCGAACGGTCCTAGGCTACCGTTGCTTGGAGTTTACTCGATGAAGATAACTATGATAACGCGAATACTGGTACTAGGCCTGTTCACTTTCGCAATTGCGGGCTGTCAACCGAACGCAGGTTCGACAATTGCGATCGTCGACCTGGAGGTGGTGGCAGAGAAACTTGGTAAGACCAAGGAGATGCAAACGAAAATCGAGCAGCGACAACAGGAGCTGAATCAGTCTCTTCAACAAGCCAAGTTGACTATCCAAGAGCAACTGCAATCGGCTGCGAGTAAACTCGGTGACATGCCAGACGACGCTGCTAAGCTGCTGTACCTAGCCTTAGAGCAGGAAGGTAAACAGCGATTGGAATCCTTTCGGATGGAAGGCGAAAACGCCTTAATGCAATTTCGACTGAAAGTCGTCCAAGAATTCCGAGACGCAATGAAACCACTTTCGCTCGAGGTTGCTGAGCAGAACGGCTTCGCCATAGTGTTGACAAAAACCGATACGGTGGTCTTCGCCTATTCAAATGAGGTCGATATCACCGACCGTCTGGTAAAATCCATTCAAACATTAGCAAAGGAGCACTAAGCTAAGGATCGCTCGGACAATAGTGGGATAGGCTTCCAGCCTGTCGCATTGAAAATGATAGGCTGGAAGCCTATCTCACTTCAAAAATCGGACAGTTATTGATCGAACGGTCCTAAGTTGTTTAACGCCGTTGGCGTATGCGAATGCTCGCAATAAAAACGGCGCGATCAATTCAGCAGTCAACCCCCAAATTTTTTAACAGCCCAGGACTGAGTTTGAATTTACGCGTATTCCTGGGATCCTTTGGCGATTGGCCGGGTGATATTATCGCTGTGGTCGCACAACGACTTTCATTTGGCTTGGGTCGCCGTCATGCAAACGCTTGAACCAAGCCGGGCCTTCCTCAAGCGAAATCTGTGCGGTAATCAACGGTGCAACATTGATCGCGCCAGTCCGCATCAGGTCAATGCACTGGGGATATTCACCATTGCAACCGCATGTTCCTTGCAAGCTAATTTCTCTCGTGACAACGCTTTGTAGGGGCAACTGAATCGTCGGTGAGATGTTACCAACCAAGGTCACGTGGCCGCCCTTGCGAACCGATTCGATCGCAGCGTTGATGGTCTCGGTTGCACCAACGACCTCCAACGCAACGTCGGCACCGCGTCCGCCAGTTAAAGCGCGGACCGCCTTGGGGACATCACATTCCTTACTGTTCAGGACGTCTGTTGCGCCTAGTTCTTTGGCAACGACCAAACGTTTGTCGTTCACGTCGACAGCGATCACACGCGACGCACCGGCGGCCTTCACCGCTTGGATCGTAAGCAATCCGATCATTCCAGCCCCGACAACGATCGCGGTATCACCGAGCTTCACCGGAGAAACGCTGACCGCGTGTACAGCAACGGAAACCGCTTCGACCAGCGCCGCATGCTCGAAAGGCATTTCATCGGGAAGGCGGTAAACGATTCGGCGCGGAACGGCAATTCGCTCGGCGAATGCGCCATGACGTCTATATTCGCCACACGATACGCCGAGAACTCGTCGGTTGTTACAAAGGTTTTGACGCCCAGCACGACAAAACTCGCAGTGGCCACACGACACCATCGAATCAAATGTCACGCGGTCGCCGGGTACAAGATCATCGACGTTGTCACCGACGCTGACCACGATTCCTGCTGCTTCGTGCCCCATGACCAACGGGGGAATACGCCTTCCGGTACTTCCATCGTAGCCATGAATATCACTGCCACAGATACCACACGCTTCGACTTGCACAAGCACGTCATCCTCCGTCATCTCAGGCTCATCGACTTCAGTAACGACCAGGTTCTTGTATTCGGTTAGCAGCAGGGCTTTCATCGGATGCCTAAACGGAGAGGTAAGAGTGGCTTGGGGAGAAATGAATGGAAGCGGTGAGATAGGCTGGCCTGATGAAAATGATCGAACATAGGGAGTTTACGTAGTTGTTGATGTAACAAAGTATAACGAAATAAGGCTCCCTTCTCCCCGGGAGACTGTTGAAATACTAGCAAAGGCTAGACGTTGTCTACTGGCGATTGGGCACCATTTTTTTGGATTCAAGTTAGTAGCACCACGTTTTCTG
>JAYVSE010000325.1:0-8115 GCA_043775635.1 Planctomycetaceae bacterium
ACAGGTTTAGAAAAACCTATCACACATGCGCAAAAATCGTGCCAAACATCGTCATGTCCTGCTGAAAATGATAAAGTAAGTGGCATTGGGCGCTAGCCGTCCGGTCTCTCAGAAGCTTGAGGCACCGGATGGCTCGCGCCATTCCGCTAAATTATCCTTCACGCCGTTGGGACAAGACCCGTTCGCGGCGAGATAGGCGATCCTTAGTCCTGAATCAACTTTAGCAATTCCTTGGTCGATAACTTTCCAGATCGGTCGGTGCCTTCTAACAAACTGTCGGCGAGGTCTCGTTTGCTGGCGTGCAGCTCGATTATCCGCTCTTCGATCGTGCCTCGCGCGATGAGGCGATATATCGTTACCGGACGCTGCTGGCCGAGTCGATGGGCGCGATCGGAGGCTTGGTCTTCCACCGCTGGGTTCCACCATGGATCCATGTGAATGACGTAGTCGGCCGATGTCAAATTTAATCCCACTCCACCGGCCTTGAGGCTGATCAGGAACACGTCGCCTTCGCCTGATTGAAATGCTTCGACCCGCGTTTTGCGTTGATTGGCTGGCGTGCTGCCGTCGAGATACTGGTACGACACGCCCTTGCGATCAAGCGTCTCACGCAGCACGGACAAGTGATCGACAAACTGGCTGAATACCAGCACCTTGTGATTTCCTTGGAGCAACTCATCAATCGTATCGGAGAACAAAGCCAGCTTCGCGCTGGACAAGTCCAGTTCAGGCGTCACCAGTCGTGGATGACAACAGAATCGCCGCAACCGCATCAGTTCGGCGAAAATCTTTACATGCGTCGGAGCTGTGTCATCCGTTTCGGCTAACCTTGCGACTGCCTGTTGTCGCAGGGCTTCGTATGCAGCGGCTTCTTCGATGCTCAATTCCACTTGCAAGGTGATCTCCGTTCGCGAGGGCAATTCTTGCAACACTTGGGACTTCGTCCGCCTCAAGATAAACGGCTGAATCAATTTTTTGAGTTGACGACGAGTCTCAGCACAACCGTCGCGCTCGATCGGTAATGCAAACCGTTGGTTGAAACTTTCCAGCGATCCCAACAATCCCGGATTGATGAACTGGAACAGATTCCACAATTCACCCAGGTGGTTCTCCATAGGTGTGCCGGTCAAGATCGCGCGAAAATCGGCGGTCAATGCTTTTGCGGCCTCCGAACGCTTGGTCAGCGTATTCTTGATCGCTTGAGCCTCATCCAAGACCAACGTCGCCCACTGCGGCGCTTGCAATTTCTCGGATTCACTGTGCAGCAATCCGTAGCTGCAAATCACCACGTCGCGTGGACCTAAATCGCTCAACGCCGCCGCGCGATCGCCGGGTCCGAACAGGTGCGGTTTCAATGTCGGTGCGAAACGCTCAATCTCGCTCTTCCAATTGAACGCCACGGATGTTGGTGCCACGACCAGTGCTGGGCCATTGCTACTGCGGTGAAGCAGCAATGCCAACATTTGAATCGTTTTTCCCAAACCCATGTCGTCCGCCAAGCAGGCACCTGCGCCCCACTGCGAAAGTCTAGCTAGCCAGGTGAACCCCTCATGCTGATAATCTCGTAACTCAGTCGTTAGGGTCGAGGGAACGTCGACGGTGATCTCGTCAGCTTCGCGGATTCTCTTTAAGCAATTCTGCCAATGCTTATCGGACTTAACTGCGAAATTTTGTTCCAAATCTTGCATCGCTGCGGCCCGGATCGGCGGAAACCGGAGTGCACCATCGCCACGTTCGCCATAGGCAGCAAAGGTTTCGATATGTCGACGAAACGTCTCCGTCAGTGCCAAGAATCGACCATCGTCCAGCGCGACAAAGCGGCTGGGACTGGCTTGGACCAATTCAATGAGTCGCATCATGTCGAGCGACAACGCGGCATCGATCTTCAAACTGCCCGACGCAGCGAACCAGTCACGATCTCGTTTGATATTTAATCGAAAGTCTGATCCAGTGACTTGTCCAGCGATCGAGAACTTGCGTCCGCGAGGCCAGTGCACCGTCAACTTGTTTTGTGAGACCGAGTCTTCAAGTTCAAGCATCGTTTGCAACGACTCTTCGGCTGTTGGCAAGTAAATGGTTTCGCTACCGATGTCTCGTTTGCGGTTCCCAAGCTGTTCCATGATCGTGGGGCAATCCGCCAACGCGGACAACAACTGCTTCTGTTCTGCTGCTAGGTTCCGACGCGTTGCGACGGTCTCGTTACCGATCTTGGCGACAACTGTTTCCGCGCCCGCGCCAACGTTAAAGAACGGTCCGTCAGCACCGAACGGTCGGACATGGAACGTCAACTGCAATCCTTCTTCATAGGGGACCGCGTGCAGATGCGGGCTGGCATCCGCCGCGATCGTTTGCGCTGTTGAAACGCCCGCCTCGACATCGGATTGAATCGCGACGACCCGAGCCAATGGCTCGATCGACTCCATCACGATCCGCTCCGCTGATGCTGGCACGGTCAACGAACCATTCAAGATCGTATGAAGCTTTAACTGCTCCTTGGTGAACGAGATCAATCCAATTGAGTGCTTGTCATGCTTTACGATTTGAAAGCCTGATTCTACGGCTGCTTTGGTGGGAATTGGCTGCAACGCGATTTCGACCTGATTGCCGATTCGCTTGACGGTCAATTGCGGTTGCTGCTCAGTCACCGAGATCGCATGCTCGCGTTCACCGTCATGAAACAATCGCGGGTGCCCCAGGATCGCACTGGCAAGCCGTCGGTCGTCGAAGTGGTATGATGTTTCGTCGTATCCGTAATGATTGCGACCGTTATCGCAGTCCAGTGCTTGGCAAATCGCCTTGTCTTGAGCGGTCAAGAATGCAAACTCACCATCTCGACGACACTCGTAGATCCGTTCTAACGCTACTGGTCGCCCTTTGGTCCAGGCATTACCGCTGCGCTTCTGCAGGATCGGGCGAACGGATAACGAAGAGTGCGTCGTACTATATTGAAGTTCCCAAATCATTCGCTCCTCAGCAAAGACCTCCACGCCCACGGCAACGTTTTTTTCCCCAGCCGTTAATTGCCGAAGTGCCGAAAGTGCTTGATGCCAGTGTGCAACCGGTATCGCGAGATCGCGCAAGCTCGTCGTCTTGAACTTAGCATGCACGAGCACCGCTTTTTCGCCAGATTCATGCGCCTTCGGATGCGACGTCAGGGCACCCAGCGTCGACGCTTCGGCCGCTAAGAACGCTAGGTGCATCCCCGCATAGCCGCAACCGGCCTCGACCAATCCGGACAATTCCAGTGGTACATCGTCGGCCGCCAGATTCCAGCACCATAGATAGCTGCCGATCAAACGCGCGAGTGGCGAGGTGGCTTGAGTGGCGATCGCTTTGGAAAATTTGAGCGGTGACGCAGGTGATTCCTGGAATGAAATCGCCTCTTTAAATAGCGGCATCAGCGAGCCATAGCGAGGATTGCTGAGCTTGGCAATTTTGCTGATCAAGGACGACGCGACGGCTCGATCGGCTGACGAGTTATGGCTCAGCAACAATAGGGCATAATAAACGCCTGCCAATGAATCAACGGCGGTGGTACGCGCATCGGATGACTTTTTGCCAAGCGGAATCGCCTGAGCAAATGCGGCTTGAGCCGGTGCGGAATCGCCGATCAGCAACGCAATGAAACCGCTGATCTCCGGCATGGTATCGCCGAAACGTTCGTGCAGTTCCAACAATCGATCAATCCGCCCGGCTGCGAAATAGAGATCGACGGCAGCAGTCAAAAATTCGCTATCTGGTTTTGTCTCTGTGGGATTTCCGGAGTCGGTCGACAGGTCTTCGACAAGTTGGATTGAATTGGCCGTTCCGTTGCCCGTTAGGATCATCTTCGGCAACAGATCCGCACAGTAGAACTGTCGCAGTAGCGGATCCAACTGGTCGTAGATTCGCGAGTCAAACGGATCCAACCACTGAGCGAGCGACTCAGTCCGGTCGATTTCTTTCGCGAGTGCTTGGTAGGTGGTTGCATCGCCATTAAAAAATGCAATCCGCACGTCTCGACGTTGGCGTTCATTGTCGAGACCGTAACCGTATCGACCCCGAACAGGAAATGTTTGCTGGATCGCCTGACTGATCTTCTCAAACGTTCCGGCGTGAATCGCGACTTGAAGTGCGGCGCTGCGCACCTCTGACGACAGCTCAATCGAAGAGTACGGTGCAGGCAACATCAGCCCTTTCTTCACCAACTTTTGCGTCAACTGTTTGACATCGGTGATCGTCATTGACAATTTTGGCTGCCCTGGCCAGTCGATGGAACGATATAGCTTTGACAGGTCGGCGAAACTCAGGTTTTCGCCCGCAACCGTCAAAAGTTGGCAGAATTTTTGTTCGAGCTCCGTCAACTCGGTGATGCGATTAGGCAGTGTCGCGTTGGCCATAGCAAATTCCGTCCCCAAGTAGATCTACAAAGTCAATGTTCGCTTGTTTCAAGCGAACGCCTTCTAGATCGAACATTGAATCGTGTGGCGTACGCGTCCGCAAGCGGTGTAAGGACCGTTCGATGAATAACTCACTCCTCTGATTGTGAAGGTCCCTGGGAGTGCGTATGCTACTCGACCTTACCGGTCATTAATTGCGGCAGCCGAAACTTTAATTGACACCGCCAACAATGCGTGATGAGTCAGCCACCCGCAAAGTAATCATCGACAAGCGATTAGCTGAAGCTGGCTGGGATGTTGCCGACCCAACTCAGGTGGTCTTGGAGCTTAGCATCGGAACTTCGCCGAGTGAAACCGTTGCTGAGTGTCATGCGCCCTACGCTATGAATCAGCGTGGTGACTACGGCTTACTCGGCAAGGATGGTAAGCCGCTCGCCATCGTCGAAGCCAAAAAATCAAGCGTAGACGCGGCGATTGGCCGTGAGCAAGCGAAACAGTACTGCTTGAACATTCACGAACAGCGCGGTGGCGAGCTTCCGTTTTGCTTCTACACCAACGGCCACGAGATCTTCTTTTGGGATGTTAATCACTATCCGCCTCGCCAAGTCGTTGGTTATCCAACTCGCGACGACCTGGAACGGATGCAATACATTCGTCGAAATCGTAAGCCGCTTACGCATGAACTTATCAACTCGGCAATTGCTGGTCGCGACTACCAAATCCGAGCCATTCGGTCGGTCCTTGAAGGTATCCAACAAAAGCGACGTGACTTTCTGCTCGTGATGGCGACGGGAACCGGAAAGACACGTACCTGAATTGCTCTTGCCGATGCGCTGATGCGAGCAGGCTACGCCGAAAAGATCCTGTTTCTAGTCGATCGCATCGCGCTCCGTGAACAAGCATTGGCCGCTTTCAAAGAACATCTCCCCAATGAGCCGCGTTGGCCGAACACGGGTGAAAAAATCATCGCCAAAGATCGGCGAGTCTACGTGGCGACCTATCCAACGATGCTTAACATCGTTCGCGATAACCTGCAAACTCTCTCGCCGCATTTCTTTGATCTCATCATCGTCGACGAAAGCCATCGCTCGATCTACAACACATTCGGTGAAGTGCTCAACTACTTCGATGCCCTTCGGCTAGGATTGACCGCGACACCGACGGATCTGATCGACCACAACACCTTCAAAGTGTTTCAATGCGAAGACGGCCTACCGACGTTCGCTTACACCTACGCAGAAGCGGTCAACAATTTGCCGCCGTACCTGTGCAATTTCCAGGTCATGAAGATCCAAACTCGATTTCAAATGGAAGGGATCAGCAAGCGGACCATCTCGCTCGACGATCAAAAGCGTCTTATTCTCGAAGGCAAGGAGGTCGAAGAAATTAACTTCGAGGGTTCGCAGCTCGAAAAGCAAGTTACCAATAAAGGTACAAACACGCTGATCGTCCGTGAGTTTATGGAGGAATGCATCAAAGATTCAAACGGAGTCTTGCCCGGCAAAACCATCTTCTTCTGCATGTCGATGGCACATGCACGCCGAGTGGAAGAAGTTTTTGACAGTCTATATCCAGAACATACCGGTGAGCTGGCGAAAGTACTCGTTTCCGACGATCCCCGCGTCTACGGCAAAGGCGGGTTGCTCGATCAGTTTACCAACAATGATATGCCCCGAGTCGCCATCAGCGTCGACATGCTCGACACCGGCATCGACGTTCGTGAGATTGTGAATTTGGTTTTCGCTAAGCCCGTGTTCTCATACACAAAATTTTGGCAAATGGTTGGTCGGGGTACACGGTTGCTGGAAAGCAATAAGCCGAAACCGTGGTGCGTTGAGAAAGACGTTTTTCTGATTCTCGACTGTTGGGACAACTTCGACTATTTCAAGCTGAATCCCAAAGGCAAGGAACTCAAATCGCAACTACCGCTGCCAGTCCGAGTCGCCGGACTGAGAATGGACAAGATCGAAAAAACTCTCGACTCCAACCACGCGATCATTGCAGAGCGTGAAGCAACTAAGCTTCAGCTTGAGATCGCAGCCCTGCCGAAAGGGTCGGTTGTCATCAAAGAGGCTGCTGCACAATTGTGCCGAGTCACCGATGCGAACTTTTGGAGCTCACTCGACCATCAAAAGCTCGAATTCCTACGTGCTGAAATCAAACCGCTTTTTCGCACCGTTTCCGATGCGGACTTCAAGGCGATGCGATTCGAGCGCGACCTGCTCGAATATTCGTTGGCAATGCTTTCTGGTGAAACCGAAAAGGGTGAAACTCTTCGGGACGCCATTGTCGAACAAATCTCGGAGCTGCCACTGAGCGTCAGCTTTGTTCAGGCCGAAGAATCCCTCGTACGCCACGCACAGACAAACGCCTTCTGGTCGGATCCTGACCCTATCCGTCGTGAAGACATGCTGGACGAGTTGACTATCAAACTCGGTCCGCTGATGAAATTTCGCGATTCCAACCCAGGTCCCGGTACAGCGCATCTGAACCTCAAGGACGAACTGCATCGCAAGGAATTCGTCGAGTTCGGTCCTCAGAACGAAGCCGTCAGCATCAGTCGCTACAAAGAATTGGTTGAGTCGCTGATTGCCAAACTCACCGAACGCAATCCGATCCTGACGAGAATCAAAAACGGCGAAGACATTTCAAGTGATGATGCCAACGAGTTGGCAGACATGCTGCACTCCGAACATCCACACATCACTGAAGAACTGCTGCGACAGGTCTACCAAAATCGTAAAGCCAAATTCCTCCAATTCATCAGGCACATCCTGGGCATCGAAGTCCTGAAAAGTTTCCCCGATACGGTCAGCGAAGCTTTCGACCAGTTCATCCAGCAACACACGAACCTCAACAGCCGCCAATTGGAGTTCCTCAGCCTGTTGAAGAGTTTCATTTTAGAGCGCGAGAAAGTCGACAAGAAAGACCTGATCAGTTCACCGTTTACAGTGCTGCATCCACAGGGGATTCGTGGAGTTTTCAGCCCCTCTGAGATCAACGAAATTCTGGCGCTCACGACGGCGTTGGCATCGTAAGAGCGTGGAATAGGCTTCCAGCCTGCGATCGAACAAACACAACGCAAGGAAATAGCGAACTACAATTATGCTCCAAAACAATCCTGAACTCCGCAGCCAGATCGACCAGCTCTGGAACAAATTCTGGAGCGGTGGAATCTCCAATCCGCTGACCGCCATCGAGCAGATCACCTACCTGCTGTTCATGAAGCGACTCGACGAACTCGACCAAAAGAAACAGGCCGATGCAGATTTCACCGGCGAGAAATACAGTTCGCGATTCAAAGGCAAATGGATTCCGCCCGAATACCGCAAACAGGACGATCCAAAGAAATTCGCCATCGACAAGAGCACGCTTCGCTGGAGTGAGTTCAAGCGAATGCAGGCCGAGGAAATGCTCACACATGTCCAGAACAAAGTTTTTCCATTCCTCAAAGACATGAACGGCGAAGTCTCGAAGTTCACACACCACATGAAGAACGCCGTGTTCATCATCCCCAAACCGGCGCTGCTGGTCGAAGCGGTGAAGACCATCGACGAAATCTTCGCGATCATGGATAGGGACTCGCAGGAGAAAGGCCAAGCTTTTCAGGACATTCAAGGCGATGTCTATGAAATGCCAGCAGTTCCCGGTACGGTGGTTGCTTGAGGCTCTCTGGCGACGTTTTGCCAATGCTATCATTGTCGTTGGGTGTTTGATAGCTATTGCTTTTGGTGTT
>JAYVSE010000326.1:0-5786 GCA_043775635.1 Planctomycetaceae bacterium
GGTGAGAGCTCGGCATCAATATCAACGGGGATTTTCGGGTGACTTTTGACCATGCCAATGACATCGCCACACGAATTGACACGTTAGGTCATCCACAAAGAAGTTTTTCAAAATCGATTAAGATCATTTAAGGCCCAAGTTGCTCTTACACCCAATTCGAGCTCGCTTTCCACACCGGTCAAACGCTAATCCCATTCGATTTTACAACAAATCCCCATCCCGACCTGTGAACGGTTACCGTTCAACCAATCACCTGTCGTCGCTTCGCGACTTTCAAATCGTTTTGGCGTTCGTAAACCTGGGATTTGCATCCCAGGCTATCACCTGTCATCGCGTTGCGATTCAGAAGTCGCAACGCTACTCACGACGGCGGGACGTCGTGGAACACTTGCCGCTACGCCATCCGGCTACGCTCACTCTCCTTGTTCCGCCTCCGGCGACTGGATGGACGGACTCAGGGCCAGACGGAAACCGTCGTCCGTGTCGCGGGCCGCCGTCCGGCAATGCGCTGCATCGATGCTCCAACTGCCACCACGGAGCACCCGGTTCGAGCCCTTGGGTGACGGTTGAATGTGACGGGGGTAATTTCGCAATTTCTTGCAATCCTTCACTTCTTCCCTTTGCGTCTTAGCGGCTTGGCGCGATCACCGTTTTTGCATGTCCGGATGGCGCGCAAAGCCGCGAAGACGCAAAGGTTTTTAGAAAGGTGTTCATTCGGTGAGTCTGTTAACGACGCGGTGAATTCCATCTTTGATGAGCACCTCGTTGAAGTTGATCAGCAGACCCAATCTGCAATCGGTCAACCTGAGGTAGGTGAGTAACTGACGAAAATGGACCTTCGCCAGCGTTTCGACTGACTTCAGCTCGATGATGAATTTGCCTTCGACGATCAGGTCCGCACGAAAGCCTTCGTCAATCGATTCACCGTCCCACATGATCGCGACAGTCACCTGACGCTCCACTATCAAACCACGCTTTCGTAGTTCCTTGGCCCTTTGGAGCAGTTTGTGTGACTTCGTCCTCTTCGTCCTTTGCGGCTTCGCGGCTTTGCGTGATCACCGTTTTCGCATGTGTGGGTTGCACGCAAAGCCGCTAAGACGCAAAGGTCCGGCGCGAACAATTTCCCCGAGGATCTTTCCCGCGCGCGTCCAGGGGGAATTGTCTCAAGGTGACGAATCCGGCAAAGGTCACCGCTGGTGTTTAGCCTTTAGGCGATTCTTCTAAAACCGAGCGGCTAAAGCCTGGACACCAGCGCCGCTACGCCATCCGGCTACGGCAGCTACGGTCGCTGCTCCGCGACTCCCTCCGTGCCTGCGCCTACTGGCTCAGCTCACTCTCCTTGTTTCACCTCCGGTGACTGGATGGACGGACTCAGGGCCAGCCGGAAACCGAAGTACGTGCAGCGGTTCGCCGGATCATTCGCGAGGCGGATCGCCGTCCGGCAATTCGCTGCAACGTGGCTCCAACTGCCACCACGGACCACGCGGTCCGAGCCCTTAGAATCCTCGCACCACTCCCATACGTTACCATGGACGTCGAACATACCCCAACCATTTGGCAGCTTACTACCGCATTTTGCTGACAGGCTCGATGCCATCTGGCAATAGCCCGCCAGCAACGTTGCATCGTCTCCACTCGAAAACTTCGTCGTTGTCCCTGCCCGACACGCGTACTCCCACTCGGCCGAAGTCGGCAAGCGGTAGCCGCCTACGTTCACGTCCAGTCGCCACGCGTCATCCTCCGTCTCCTTGCCTGCAGAGTCCTTATGTTTTTCGCCAGTTCGAACGTAGCTGGGCGAGAGTCGCTCGCGGTGACTCAGCCAATTACAAAACCGCACGGCGTCGAACCAACTGACTTGCTGAGCTGGATGGTCCGCCGTAGGACTGGCGCTCGTATCAACGCCCCGCCAATTCTGCACCTTCTCAGTCGCGGGATAGTCTGGGTCATCGATGAACTGCTGAAACTGACCGACCGTGATTTCCCGATCGCCCATGAAGAAGTCTTGGGTCACTTCGATGGTTGAAGGGCTCCCATTCGCCTCGCTTGGCAGCTTGCGGTTGTCGGTACTTTCGGCGAACTGAGTCCGCAGTTCTTCGGTAAGAAGTTCACGAGGGAATTCCTCAAAGCTGGTTAGCGGTGGCAGGATGGTCCCACGGCTTGTATTGAGCGACGCTACTGCTGTTTTCGCCCGTGTTGCCAGATTGCGGCATTCGCTGGAGGAGAAGATCTGCATAGTGGTAATGCGGATCAGAATGGCAGCCCCAAAGGCCCGTGCCCCATCGCAGCCCGTGGACTCGTTCCGCCCGTCGCATCATTGTGCGTTGCGGTGGCGTCCATTTGGCTCGGTCGGTCAACGAACGGATGCTGAACCATTCGGTGAGCGATGGCAGATGGCGGTTTTCGGGCTTGGCGGTCCAGAAATTCGCGCGCTCGGCGAGCTTTAACTCGGCGCGACCGGCTCGCGTTTCTTGTTGCTTGCGTGTCAGCCAGTCACGCAGGCTCGGCACCATGTAGTCATGCGTGAGTTGGTAGTAGCGAGTAGCGAGCGACGAGTCGCGAGAAGAATCGGTCAGGCCTTCGGGGTCGGTCGGTGTGATCAGACGCAGTTCGCCGTCGAGGATTCGCAGAAGTGTATTAAAATCTGCCGGACGAGATTCGTAGCCAGAGTCAGCGAGCAACTCGGCATGAGATCGCATGTGGCCTTTGATGTTCGTGGCGACGTCGGGAAGCAGCGACTTAAGGACCGCTCGGACGGCTTGCTCGTGAAGTCGGTGTTTCGGGTTCGCGTTGCGACTGCTGAACGTGTCTTCAAGGAAGTTCACGCCGATGCCAGTGGTGCCACCAACATCGGCGAGCGTTTGCAGCGTCCACGGTTTACCTTTGATCATTTCCGCAAACAATGACAATCGCACCGACACGACTTTGCCGTCGTTGGCCAAGCCCGAAGCAACGGCAGATACGAACGCCTGTTGATCAGTGAATAGGCTGCCGCTATTTGCTGGAAGCTTGCCGAAGGCTCTGCCAAATTTGACGAGAACTTGCTCGGCATGGTCAACGTCGAACAGATCGACCGTCGCAAAGTTCTCGCCTTGAACGATTGGGACTTCGAGCGCATCCATGAACCGAGCGGCGGCCATCGCGAAGTCGTCACGAACCATCGCGATCGCTTGCACTTGGCCCCCGTCGCATTGCCGCAGCGCCGTGACGAGTGCGGTCTCTTGCTCGCTACGATGGGCGTGAAGCCATTGCTCGAATTGGTCAAGAATGATAACGATTTTGGGGAAATCGTTGGGTGGGGAATTGGCGGCTAGCGCCTTGCCGCTGATGGTGGTTTGCCTGCGGCGCAGCCACGCGAAGGTCTCGGGCAGGGACAGATCTGGAGGTAGATCGGCGACCTTCTTTTGTAATCCTCGCAAGATGCGAATTTCGGTTTCGTCTGGTGTGGCTTCGATGTACAGCGAGATCACGTCTGTTGACAGCCTCGGCAATAAACCCGCTTTGACCAGCGAAGATTTACCGCAACCGGAAGGTCCGTAGATCAGGCCGACGCTGAAAGTTTGCTCGGGATCGGTTTCCTCGATCCGTTTTTTCCAAAACCGAATGCTTTCGGGCAACCCGTCACGTCCACGCGGGCCAGGCAACAGGTCCAGAAAGAACTCAGCGTCGTCAGCATCGAACGATCGCAATCCTTTGGGCACGATCGTCACTTCGCGATGCGAAGGTTCAGTGCCTAGTTGCCAAAGTGACAAATCATCGGCGAGATCGTTCGCAGTCGCATAACGATCGGCAGCTCGCTTCGATAACGCGTTGAGACAGATCCGTTCCAGTTCGACAGGAATGGTATCGTCGAGTTCGCGCGGCGACAGTGGCTCGACCGAAATTACTTGATGCAATAGTTCGTTCGCGGTACTGCCGCGAAACGGTCGTTTTCGTGTCAGCATTTCGTAGCAGACAACACCGAGCGAAAAGATATCGCTACGGCCATCGAGCCGATGGCCTTCGCCGCGTGCTTGTTCAGGACTCATGTAGGCTGGCGTGCTGGCAACCCGGTTGTCGCGCAGGTAATCTTCTTCACGAATCGCCAGCCCGAAGTCAGCAACGTAAGCAGTGCCGCTTGATTCCTCGATGAGGATGTTGGCAGGCTTGATGTCGCGATGGATCAACCGTTTTTGGTGAGCGTGATGCAGAGCTTGGGCCACGATAACAAGGAGTTTGGTGACGTATTCGTAGGGAAGTTTTTGTCGCGTCAACAGTTCGGCCAGCGTGCAGCCGTCAAGGAATCCAGATGATGACGACCATACCAGTCCAGTTACCCGACGACGTTCGATTGTTTGCGGAAAGTTTCGCGAAGAACAAGGGATTTGCGACTGTCAACGATTTCATTTCGTCACTGGTGACGGAGTTAAAAGATCGGCAATTGAAACTTGAGTCGGAGCTATTGGAAGGCCTTGATAGCGGTCCAGCAACGGCAAAAACCGATGAAGACTGGCGTAAAATGCGTTCGCGAGTCGCAAGTAAAGGCGTCGTCTAAATGAGCGTGGCACGGATTCCGGAGTGGCGACCAAAGGCTTGGGACGACATCGAGGGCCACGCGGTATCAGTTGGCAGTGCCGGGCAGAAATTCCTAGATCGCATAAACGACACGGTGGAACTGCTGTGGTCTGACGAAACGATTGCTTTCGCAACTTATCCATTTTGCCATCGTTTTGTCAGGCCACCCACGTCACTGATAGACTCGGACGTAATCAACGAGGAATGACTGAGGAAAGGTCGTTGTCTTATCGGGATTGCCGACGAAACCGCCACCGACGGAGAGATTTAGCAGTAGGTGGAATTCTTGGTCAAACGGTGCCGGAAACTTGCCACCGTCGGAATGCCATTTGGTTTGCGTTTGGTAAGGCTTCCCGTCAACCAACCAAACGATCTTGCCTTCTTCCCAATCGATTGCAAAGGTGTGAAAGTCATCTGCAAACGAACTCGACGGTATCGTAAAGGTAGCTCCCGTGTGTGTGTTCTTGGGCCATCCACCGCCATAATGCAACGTCCCTAAAACTTCTTTCGGATTCTGGCCACGATATTCCATGATGTCAATTTCGCCACTGGCGGCCCAACCGCCGTACTTATTGTCTGTAGGAAGCATCCAAATCGCTGGCCAGATGCCTTGGCCAATCGGCAACTTGGCACGCACTTCGATGCGCCCGTACTTCCAATCGCCACGATGCTTGGTACGAACTCGTCCGGAAGAAAAGTCGCGAACGGTGCCGCTAATGCCCGCTTTGTCATTATGTGCCTCCAAAACTAAACTGCCGTTTTCAACACGGACATTGGATGGTCGATCGGTGAATATCTGCAGTTCATTATTACCGCCGCCAAACGCATTCTCTTCAACACCCCACTTGGAATAGTCAATCGCATCGCCGTCGAATTC
The DNA here is from genome assembly GCA_043775635.1 of Planctomycetaceae bacterium. Lineage (GTDB taxonomy): Bacteria > Planctomycetota > Planctomycetia > Pirellulales > Pirellulaceae > UBA6163. The sequence goes on from JAYVSE010000326.1 coordinate 5,429, forward strand.
GTCGCTCCAGACGAGTTTAAGATTCACTGGGACGGTTGGTTTTTTTTCTTGACCGAATGCGGTTCCGATAGACAAAGACAGGAGTCCGCAAAGAATGCGAGCAGTTGTTTTCAATGACATGGATTGGTTTTTCAATTGAGAAGCAGAGTGTAAGGACCGTTCGATCAATAGCTGTCCGGTTTTTGAAGTGGGATAGGCTTCCAGCCTGTCATTTTCAATCCGACAGGCTGGAAGCCTATCCCACTAATTGATCGGGCGATCCTAAGTTCTAGTTTAGCACTTTTGGGAATTGATATTGGCACGAAAAAGGCGGCTCGCGACAATGGCGATTGAACGTTCAAACTTTCAATCTCATTGG
>JAYVSE010000327.1:0-7599 GCA_043775635.1 Planctomycetaceae bacterium
AGCCGATGGCGCTAGCCACGGGCCGTCAACGGTAGGCGTCCTGCCGTAGCGCCCGACGCTAGCGCGTACGGCTCACTAAATCAACAGCCCGCTAGCCGCAGGCATCGCGTCCCTTAAAGCCTTGTAAGGTCCGAGGCTAGCGCCTACGGCTCAATCAGATTGCTTAAGTCCACGCCCTACGAGCTTGACTGGTAGGTGAACGAGTTTTGAAAGCTGCGTTAAGCGAGTCGTTGCAGACGGCGCAGGACCCATTCAAACGAAAGGGCCGTTGCTATCAACCACAACAACGACGCATTTCGCCTCAACGCGAATTCGGCGTCAGGCGTTCCTGGAAGTATCGAAGTCTGTGGCTGCGGGAGGATGGTCTGTGCTAGCTTTAAAATACTTGCAGCGTCTTCGGACATGTTATCACTCAGCGGCAAGTACTTGCCACCAGTGGTCGAAGCCAAGAATTCAAGGTCATCATCGTTGCGTTTGGGGCGTTCCAACTCAACGGTAGGTAAGCGAACCTGAATACTTTGGCGCAGTACTTGTTCGCCTAGTGCGTCGCCAAGAGTCAGTCGCAATTCGTAACCTCCCGCCGCACGAACGACAAATCGACCGCCATAGGATCCCTCGCGCGTTTCACCTGGAATTGGAGTTAGCTTGACCACTTCGATCGAACCATCTGGTTTGAGCAAATTTGCATCAACGCTGGCAACTCGCAAAGGTTCAAACTGTTCGTCGGTAAGTACGGCGCGAACGGTGATGGTATCTCCCACCCCAGCTCGAGAATTATCAACTAACAAGACACCGCGATTAGAATCGCGAAGCAGTCGACCTTCACTGACCCAGCGCACCAACTTCGTATAATAGCTATCAAAGTATGAATCACTGACGCCGCGAAGTCGCCACATTTCACCGCTGCCTTGAAAAAAGGTTCGGCCCGCACCATAAAACTGACTTGCCAAGTAAACCGGCAGGGCGTCGCCAATCTTGGTTGACGGATCTGAAAAATAGGCGTAAACCTTCGATCCCGGCTTGGCATCTTTCACGCCAACGAAGTCATAAACACCACCAAATTCTTTCCAGACGTCAAAGCTTGCTTGAGGGTCTTCGGCGACGAACAAAAACTCAGCTCGACGCGCTTCAGGCGTAAACTCAAACGCGTACGACGTATCACCGCCCTCTCGTCCGCCGCTCAGCAAAGGACTCCGAGTTGCCAATTCAACCGGAAAAATACCAGCCAGAATCGAAACTCGCGGATCCGTTCGCAGCCGCGTCCATTGCGGCATGTAAATGGGGCCGCCTATCAAAATCAGTCCGCCAGCTTGCTCACTGAGCCAGCGTTCCATCAACTGCAACCGTTCGGTCGGTATCGACAACCAATCCGGGTCAAACGCAATGATCGCATCGTAGGAGAATAGTTCGTCAGGTGTTGCAGGGAATTCAGTGAGCAATCGGTCCGCATCTTGGCTCATACCGGGTTGCCCGGTTTGCAACCAAGCGTCGATTTCAATGGACTCATCGCGAAAGAGCAAATTGCGGACGAACTGGTATTCGCGTGTGGGGCCGCCCGCGATGGCGAGCACTCGCAATTTTCGACCAATGACTTCGTACTTGGCTTCGCGAGTATCATCATCCTTGTTTTGGTCGCCACTGGGCACCAGCAGTTGCACCGCAATTTTGCGTCGCCCAATCGTATCCGGCTGGAGTTCAAATCGGATTGCGGACAAGGTCCCATCCGGCTGCACTTCGATCTCGCGACTATCTACCACTTCGAGAGCGGATGTCGCCACGTCTTCGACACCTTCGAGCAACTGCATGGTCGCTTTGATCGTTGCGGAGCCGCTTCCCTGGATAACAGCGGAAATCGTGAATTTATCGCCGGGATAGACTCTTTTGGGCACATCCAGATCGACAACCCGAAGATTCAATGGGGCATCACTGCTGCCGAAACCAACCGGGTAAATTGCGACTTCGCTACGGCGCGCCAACGATCCTGCTGCGTTGGATGCAATGCCTCCATTTCCTTGTCCATCGGACATCAACATGACCCCCGCAAGTGTAGCGGGGTCGTGTCGTTGTAGCACGCCGCGAATAGCATCCCCAATGCGGCTCTCATCACCTGCTGCGGAAAGCGCCGTGCCCCAATCGGTGATGCGACGAATGGGTGAAATGGGTTCATCGGTGCTTGTCTGGGCTGAATCCGTTGACTGGTTCGCCGAATCCCGAATCAATCCAAGCAATGAAGGAAGTGAACGCTTGGTTTCCAACGTCCAAACACTTCCCAGCAGCACCATTCCTGCAATAAGCAACACTGCCGCCGTCACCAATGGACCTCCGATCGCATCGGAACGCCCACCCATCGCAAGCAAAAACGAGGCTAGCGAAAGCAGTACCATGCCGATTAAACACAACGCACCGAGAATTGCGACACGCGACACGTTTGAATTTTGCGAAAGCGAAATCTCCGCCACCGATTTTTGCGCTGGATCGGATGCGAGCGCGCGAGTTTCTATTTCGCGTGGTTCTGCATGTTCATCAAAACTGTATACCGTGACACGATGCAACTTTTCCAACTCTGGTAACAGTTTACTATCACCCACCATGGCCGCAGCTCTCGCAGATCGTGTGGCGGTTGCGGCACCGAGAGCCGACGACCCTGGAAGCGACATACTTTGACTGGTGTCGACAAGAATGGCGACTTCACTGGAACGCGTGACACGTTGCTGGGCTCGTCGCTGGATTCCAAAAAAGAAAAAAATAATCGCCGCGATCGTAGTCAATCGAAGCACCATCATGGTCGTTTTTACGCCAGGCGATATTTCTGTCGTATCTTTCCGATAAAGCCATGTACAGAGATAAATCAAAAGTGAAATAACGCCAACGAAAATCGTCCAAGCCCACCAACCGTCCAGCAACGCCGCGCGACTGAATTCGTAAACGATTTCCCGGCTCATTGTCGTCGCACCGTCCGTACCGCTGGTTAGCATCATTGCATCGTTCATCGCCTTGCTCCTTTCGATCTTACGGACAACCGCGTCGCAGTCGCACTTGCGATCACCGCTGCTCCGGAATTCGCGGCTGGATGATAACTCGACAAATAAGCCAAACATTGCTCACCCGCCAGCAACATGCCAAGCAAGCCAAGCAGCACTAACGTCGTCGTCGAACCACTATTGCCGCCATACTGCTCAACCAGTTCTCCCGCCGAAACAAACCGAACATCGACAGGACGAACCGCGCGCTGCACCTCGGTTGGTTCGACTCTTCGTAAGTCGCCTTCACCACTTTCGATCACCGTCGCCACTGGTTCAACTTCGATTTGGCCGTCCAGTCGCGTCAGTACCCATTCACCGGTTCCTATTTGTAACAGCGCATCGACATCCGTCGCATTCGCAATCAATTCACTCTTAACATCGATCAGTGCGGAACGGTCGTCACCGGATTCTGCGATCGTCATTTCAATCGGAACACGCGGGGGTTCGTTGACGGGTGGAAAATATGCGACCGTGGGGGCATAGATTTCGCGTGGCAATATGCGACGAATCTCATCGGTAACCAAGTGTTCGACCGGTGGAGATGCGGCTGACCATAGGTACGCGTTGGCTTGCAGCAGCATCACGACAAACGTTGGATCGCCCGCCCAATTGGTCCATGCTGAATCAAGCCCGACTAAACTTGTGATCACGCGACCTTTTCCCAGGTCATGCTGTGTCACCAGTGGCTTACCATCGCGTCGCAACAATACATTTCGAACCGGAGACGCGTCGCCACCATCATCTCGGTTCCGATGCTCAAGGCCATTCAAATCATCGTTCTCGATCGACCAACTTTTCAATACAGCAACCAACGCAAACGCAGCATCACCGATCGGAGCCAGCGGACTTGTTAGTGGATGCGCTAGCCCCAGTACGCAATCACCGGATGATTCGGCGGATCGTTCAGGAAGATCGATCGACGGACCGAGCAGTCCCGGCAAAAGCTTGCGAGCACCCGCAGCAACGCGGTTGTACCCTTCCCGATCGATCCCACTGCCAAGAAACCAATACAGCCCACCACCCTCATTAACGTAGCGTGATAATACTTCTGCAGAATTCTCGCTAACGTCTGGAAGGTCGATTAAATAGACGGCGCGGTAAGTTCGCAATTGCTCTAAAGTGACGCTACGAATGAATGACGTCGGTTGGACATCTGGTAACGCCCCCGTGCGAACTTGACTGCCCGGATTAAGGACGGAGGCGACGAAATAAGCACCTCGACCGCTCTCATCACCATCGACAACAAGCACTTTTTCGATATCAGTCAACGGTAACGTACACATTCGACGATTGTCGATCGCAAGCGAATCGTCCGCGATGGAAAGTTCAATCGCGTGCGTCCCTTTCTCGGTAACAAACACTTGGAACGACTTCGTGATCTCGCCACCTGCCGGAATCTCATCGATCACGATCGCTGGTAGCGGTTCAACGTCACCGGAGACACGCTTGGTCGGATCGCCAATGGATATGCCTGCGCCATAGCGAACAACTCGCCCGGAAATCGCAACATTTTTGGCAGCAGTCGTACCGTAGTTCTTGACGCTTGCCCGGATGACGACGGGAACGCCAGCGACCCAAACATCCGGTTGTGGTGATACACTTGTAATCGCAAGATTGTTCGCTGGCGCGATCGCACAATCGACCATTCGTATTTTTGCCCCTTCCCGAGACAACTCCGCGATCGACTCAGCAGCGCGTTGAGGTGACTGCCAGTCGACGGTTCGGAAGTCGCTGGTGACATATACAATGGTTTCATCCGCAGCGGTTCCATGAACAAGTTTTGTCGCCAATTCCAAAGCGGGTACTAAGTCGATACGCAAGCTGCTTGGCGCACTTGCCATGACACGATTGATGATTGCGACATCACCAATAATCGTTTGTGCGGATAAGTCGGCGGCTGCATCAGCAGACTCGGCACCGGCTTGTTGGACGAGGCCAGCGCGACTTGATCGCATGACGGTCAATTGATGGCTGCCATCACTGGTTGCCAGTTTCTCTGCCAATCCACGCAGTGTTGTTAGGGCGCGGCTATACGCTGTTGCTCCGCCACTGGTGTCACCCATCGAATAACTATCGTCAAGGATCACGACGTGATGCGTCGTCCGGGACCCCGCAAGCTCGATCCATTTTCCGCCCGTGATCCAACCGGCTAACATGGCAACGACGGTTGCGGCGATTAACAGCCTTGAAAGCAACAGCAACATCTGTTTCAACAGGATCCAATTTTTTTGCTTGCGATAACTCGCCAGCAAAAAATCCATTGCGGCCCATCGTTGTCGTCGATGGCGGAGCATATTGATGAGATGCACCAACAGTGGCACACCAACGAACAAAAAACCAAGCGTCATCGCTGGATAAAGAAACATCGGCTACCCTCGAATCTTGGGAAGTGAGCCGCGTACCGCCAGAAACTTTGCGAGCACAGCGTCCAGCGGATCGCTGGTACGAACCAGCATGTAATCGATCGCCAAACGCCCGCATGCCTTTCGCGTCTTGTCCAGAAAATCATTCATCGCTTCGAGGTATCCTTCCCGTAGCGCTCGTGGATTGCAATTTAGAAAATCGGCGGATTCGAGCCCTTCGAAACGTGTCGCCCCGGAAAAATTAAAATCAAGTTCATCATCGTGCAGTACATGAAACAGCGCCACGTCATGATGGCGAGACCGTAGCACACGCAGGCCTTCAATAAGTTCATCGGTACCAAGTAAGTCTGAAATGATGCATACCAAACCGCGTCGCGCAATGTTTTGCGTCACTTCTTTAGCAACCTGAGGCAGATCCGTCCGCCCTTCTGCACCGACCGTTGAAAGCGATTGCAAAATGCGATTCAATTGAAAGCGGTTGCTCTTTGCGGGAAGAATGTCGCGAACGCGTGTGTCAAACGTAAACAGCCCCGTCGCGTCTTGTTGTCGAATCGCAAGATAAGCGAGTGACGCGGCAAGCGATGCCGAATAATCAAACTTGTTCGTTTCATCGTTGCCATAGGCCATGCTGCCAGAACGATCGACCAGCAAATGAAGTCGTAAGTTCGTTTCCTCTTCATATTGCTTGATGACCAGTCGGTCTTGACGCGCGAAGACCTTCCAGTCAATGCGGCGAGTTTCATCCCCAGCGGTATATTGGCGATGCTGCAAAAACTCGATCGATTGACCAAAATACGGGCTCCGGTGCATCCCCGAAAGAAATCCTTCGACGACGCGCCGTGCGGTTAATTCCAAACGCCTAATGCGCTGCGTGACTTCAGGACGCAAAAATCTTTTTGAATCGGGCATCTCTCGTCAGATCATCCTCGTTAGTGGGAGTTGCCTCGATGATTCGATCGATCACGTCATCACTGGAAATGCCATCGCTCTCAGCAGCAAAATTGACAACCAAACGATGACGCAACACCGACTTCGCAAGACTTTGAATGTCCTCGATCTGGACATGCAGCCGACCTGACAAAAGCGCCTTTGCCTTGGCCCCCAAAATCAAATACTGCACAGCGCGAGGCCCCGCGCCCCATCCGACCAATTCATCGACAAAGCCCGGTACGCCTTCGTTGCCAACGCGAGTTTGCCGCACGAGTGACAGTGTATAACGCACGCAATGATCACTGACCGGAACACGCCGGACCAACTGCTGCAGCCGAATGATCTCTTGCCCGGTGAGAACCTTTTGGACTTCAGCCGTCTCTGCCCCTGTCGTCCGCTTGGCAACTTCAAACTCTTCATTGAAGCTGGGGTAATTTACGAACACCTTCAGCATGAATCGGTCTTGTTGCGCTTCCGGCAACGGGTAAGTACCTTCCTGCTCGATCGGGTTCTGCGTCGCCAGCACGAAGAACGGATCCGCGAGAATATGCCGCAGGCGACCGACTGTCACTTGCCGTTCCTGCATCGCTTCCAGCAACGAGGCTTGCGTTTTCGGCGGCGTCCGATTGATTTCGTCGGCCAGAACAATGTTGGCAAACAACGGTCCCTGCATGAACCGCATCGCACGGTGCCCGGTGGCACGATCTTCTTCAATAATTTCTGTACCGGTGACGTCAGCGGGCATTAAATCCGGTGTGAATTGAATCCGGCTAAACGAGAGGTCCAGCGTTTTTGCCAAGGTGCTGATCATCAACGTCTTGGCCAACCCTGGCACGCCCTCGAGCAGACAATGGCCTCGGCTAAAAAGGCAAATCAGAATCTCGTCGATGACATGGTTTTGCCCCACAATGACTTTGCTGAGCTGATCGACGATGCGTTGTTTGGCGGCAAATAACCGAGACGCATCCTCCGCATCGAACGATTCAGCCTGAGAGTCAGACATTCAGCTACTTTCAAATCGGGTACAAGGACGGCATGTCGTGGAAAACTTTGTTAAGAATAACACCATCGTCAGCAAATAATAACCGTACTGAACCGTTTGCGAAAGAAACTCACCATCTGACGAGCAAATCCCGCTTCAGGGCGAGATTTCAAGCCTTCATTGAACGATCGCTCGATCAATTAGTGGGATAGGCTTCCAGCCATTTTATACCCCACAAGTCATTTGGCTGAAGGCGGCGTAAGCTTCGACGATCGTTTCGAAGCGACTCATCCCCCGCCAG
>JAYVSE010000328.1:0-14339 GCA_043775635.1 Planctomycetaceae bacterium
CCTTCGCATGCCGACCGCCGCGCATCAATTTCCCGTGAAATGCTGCGTGAACAATTTTCCGTGCTTCTGCCTGACGGACCTGAGAAACAGAAAATCAAGCCGCTCCTGGAACTCATCATAAGCCTCGCAACACAATCACTACCGTGCCTTATCCAACAAAAACATTTCGCCTAAAGTGCAGTTAGGTAGTTTGGAAGCGAACAACCATTATTTATCGACCTGCGGCGACTTTTCTGGTTGCATGGGGAAGTGCTTGCTCGTTGGCGAGATGAATCGTCTCGATGCCAGCGGATTGAAACGGTCCTGCGGAGGCGATGAAGTCGTTGATATCTTGTGTGTTGATGATCATGGTGATGGCCCAACCTCGCCGCTTCATGCCAATGAACATGGCTGCGGTTGACGGATCGCAGCGTTGCAAAATAACAATCAAGGTCGTGTCGCGAGCCAATCGCGATTGCGCCCCTAAGACAGTCTCCGCAATCGGTATGCCATCTGACAATTCCAGTCGCGCAAGTTGACGTAGCAGTTCCTGATAGTGAACCGGTCCTCGATCACTGGGCAGGATAACAGGACGCAATCGATCGTCATGATCTTTCATGGCGGCCCGTTTTTGGGCATCGCCGCGCGTGCGAAAGTCCGTGGCGAACCCTTCCTCTCGAATGCGATCGACAGCATCACGGCCGTTGGTGAGCAATGCAAAGGGTTGATTCTGATCATGAAGCGCCGCCGCAATGGATGCCGCAAGCGTAATAGCCAGATCGCTGCGTATCGGTTCATGCATGTCTGGGTTGGTGTCGCGATGCAGATCAAGCACAAGGGTAGCACCGGCAATCGTGGTCGGTTCATAGAGTTTAGTATGCAATACGCCAGTTCGAGCGGTCGCTGGCCAATGCACGCTTCGCATCGGATCCCCAATTTGCCATTGGCGAATCCCCATCATCCGCGTCGGATCTTGGATTAACGCATCGCGAATCTGGATCTCGCCAATCGGTCTCGCGGAGGCAATGTCATAGCCAGTGAGTGCCACAACTCGCGGTAACACCAAAATGTATTGCGGAGCTGCACCGAGTCGATAGCGACGACTAAGTCCCATCAGGTCACCGGTCTCGAGCACCGTCGGACCGATTTGAAAATAGCCTCGGCGTCGACACGTGATGCGATATTGAAGCGACCGAGTTGCCTCGCCGCGAAGCAACATGACTTCAATGCGCGAGCCATCGATCGCTAATGCAACCGGACGTGAAAGATAAGCAGACTTGGGTAACAGATCTTCGACAAGCAACCATGCGACTGGCAAGCGAGATTGGTTCGTGATATCGACAATGACGTCAAACGAGTCGCCGATCTCACATTCCGTCAGGCCAGAGCGCCGGACGGCTACCGTCGATCGATGCCATTGCGACGACAACCACAGCCCACCGCCAATCATTGAGATTCCCGCGTAGGAGGCAAGCAACCACAGCGAGGCACCAAACACCATCCCCGACAACAACATCGCAGCGATGATGGCAGCATACAGCAGCGCCGGACGATTATTCATTGGACATCATTCTGATGTTTTGTCTTTCTTGTTTTTTGATTTTGCTTCGCTGGCAATGTTTGGCTTGGAATTGCCAACGATGTTTTTTATCAAGCGAGCGACGTAGCTGGCAACGACACCATCGAACGCATGTGAAGACCACCGCTACTTGACGGATACAAACCGGAAATGATCGACGTTCGGGCTGGCGCGCAAACGGGCGCGACGGACCAAGCCCGCTTAAAAATCATCCCCTTCGCAGCAAGCGAATCAATATAAGAAGTCCAGGCCAGCGAGTCACCATAACAACCCATTTCTGGCCCGTGGTCTTCACTGGTAAGCCAAACGATGTTTGGATGATCTGCAACCATTGCGAACGTTGGCGCGCAGGCCATTGCAACCAACAGCATTGGATACCAGCCGATACCTGGCCACTTTAGATTCCGCATGTTTGAAGCAATCCTTTCATCGCTGGTAGCCAAACTGATTGGGTATGCTTGGTGTGTTAAAAATTGGCGATGGCGATCATTTTGAGTGTGCGCAAGATTGTGTCCATAAACACGCACTGCAAGTTGCACTCTAAACCGCGAAGCGGTGGCAGTCGATAGCCACGGACGCTAGTCCGTGGTTGATCACGAGCAAACGAGCGCCAGTGGCGAATCAACGAACGGGGGCTTTAGCTGGACAGCGGCAACTAAGTGAGCGGCAAGGCGCTAGCCGCTTGTTGATTTAGTAACCCGAATGCGTAAGCGAGGGATCACTGCGATCCCTCGCTTACGCATTCGGGTTATGATTTGCACGCTAAAATTCAAAACACAACCAAATCAACGGCCCGCTAGCCGCCGGTAAATCACAGCGGAACCGGCGGCTAGCGCCTTGCCGCTCACGATTGCAAAAAGCACGGTAAACAACAATGTTTCATCGGTTTGTTGGCGCTGGCCAGTTAGTTTAGTTGCCGGACACGCGTGCGACTGGAGCCGCAATAAAATAGTCATTTCCAGCAGCAACCAGCCATTGCCGAAGCTCAGTTGCATTCTGATGGTGAGGGTCAAGCCATGTTGCGTATTGCTCAGGATCAATGACAACGGGCATCCGATCGTGTACAGGTGCCAGCGACTGATTTGCTGCCGTCGTGATAATCGTACAGGTGAGTAGCGGGTTCGCGGGATCCGCCATGCCATCTTTGTCTGCGGGCAGTTTTTCATTTCGCTCCCAAAGGCCAGCAAAGCAGAACAGCTCGCGATTCGGGCGCTGAATTAACATGGGCTGCTTACCCGTCGCAGTTTGCGTCCACTCGTAATAGCCATCCGCAGGAATCAAACAACGACGGCGTGTAAATGCCACACGAAACGACGGTTTTTGGTCAACGGTTTCACTGCGGGCGTTGATCATGCTCGCACCGATTTTTCGGTCGGTTGCCCAAGCTGGAATCAGCCCCCAGCGCAGCATTTTTAAAGAACGAGCTTCATTGCCGCTTTCCTGGACGACTGCAAAGATTCGCTGGGTAGGTGCAATATTCTGTCGCGGTTGAAATGCAGCGATTCGATTGGCGTCGTCGATTTCGGACGTATTGCCAAATAAATCAGCAGGCCAGCTTTCAGGGGGACATCTCAATAGAAATCTTCCGCACATGATTTAAAATTTCCGATGAGGATGGAGTGGGGGCGAAACATCGCATGTTCGAGGCGTGCAGCGAGTCTGCCAATTGACTAGAATAGCGACTTCCTTCCCTACCTCCGCTCCGCATGAAAGATTTACGAAAAACATGATGAATCCATCTTTGTCTCGCCGCAGACTCCTCCGTTTATCCGCCGCATCCGTTATTGCGACGGCTGTAAGCTCCCGTTTGTCGTTTGCTGCGACCAGTAATAAACTGAACCTGGGAATACAGTTGTACTCGCTTCGTGGCTACAAAGTGAACGAAGCTCTCGTCCATGCCAAGGCGCTTGGGTTTACCCATGTTGAATTCTATGGCGGAATGTTTGCGACGAACTCGACGGCAGAGCAAATCGCGGCCATCAAAAAACAGGTCAGCGACCTGGGGCTGACGATTTCCGCGCATGGCGTGAATGGTTTCTCCAAGAATGCTGATGCGAATCGCGCGATTTTCGAGTTCGCAAAAAATGCTGGCATCGGTACTCTTTCAGCCGATCCTGATCCAGATTCGTTTGCGAGTTTGGATGAGCTGGTTAAAGAATACGACATCAAGATTGCAATTCACAATCACGGTCCCAAGCATCGCTATAACAAAGCGTTGGACGTGCTGCATGCGATTGAAGGACACGACGAACGGATTGGAGCATGTGCCGACTTGGGTCATTACATTCGCTCGGGTGAACAGCCCGTTGATGTGATTCGCTTGCTTAAAGGTCGGCTATATGGCATCCATTTGAAGGATTTTTCGGCGATGGAAGACAGAGCCAAAGGCGTGATTTTAGGCAAAGGCCATCTTAATTGCTTGGACGTTTTTAAGGCTTTGAAGGACGTCAACTTCCCGGCCGATGGCGCGTTGTCCCTTGAATATGAAGAGAACGAATCCAACCCGCTGGACGACATTCGCCAATGCGTGGCAGTGGCTCGCGAAGCACTCGCCAAAGTCTAGTCAACGTTTTCGTCGACCCAGGCTCGATTCAATAGCCAAGCCAACAGTCCTTTTTGGGCATGCATTCGGTTGGCTGCTTGAGAAATCACGTCGCTCTGCGCACCATCAATGACGCCGTCGGTGATTTCTTGGCCGCGGGTCGCGGGTAGACAATGCAAGACACGCGTGTGGCGCGGCGCGGATTTCATCAGCGATTCGTCAATGCGATAGTCAGCGAAAATCTCTTTTCGCTGAGCTTTTTCTGCTTCTTGGCCCATGCTTGTCCAGACGTCGGTGTACACCGCATCCGCATCGACAACGGCTTCGTGCGGATCTCGCGTGCGGCTGTTTTTCGCATGGGGATAGGCTTTGCGGACACGCGACAACCATTGCTCATCCAGCGTGTATCCATCGGGACAAGCAAGTGTAAAACGCATGTCGAGCATGGCACAAATCAGACACAACGATCGCGCGACATTATTCCCGTCACCGACGAAGACTAAATGTTTGCCTGGCAACGATCCAAGCGATTCGCTAATGGTCATGACGTCCGCGATCGCTTGACAAGGATGGCTAAGGTCCGTCAGTCCATTGATGATGGGTGCCACATTGAATGATGCCATCTGCTCAACTTTTTCATGAGCTTTTGCACGACAAACGATCACGTCAACGTATTCACCCAGGACCCGGACGAAATCGGCAATCGATTCCCGTGTACCCCAACCAACGTCTTCACCTAGGAACAAACTGCTGCCCCCAAGCTGCGTCATGCCAGCTTCGAAGCTCACACGCGTTCGCAAACTCGGTTTTTCAAATAGCAGTGCGAGAACACACCGTTCCAGTACCGGCGGGCGATCATTTTCGGCAAGTCGATATTTTAGATGGGAGGCTGTTCGCAAAATACGGTGCAGATCGCTGGGCCGTAAGTCGAAGAGCGTCAGCATGTGTTGCATGAAGTCACTTAGTTCTTAAAATTTACCGCTCATTGTTTACCAATTCACGATGAGGTGGTTTGTTGTTCTATGGATTCAAGCGTCTGGCGAAGGGGCTTGATCGCTTCCAGCAATGAGTCGCCAGTAACGTTGATGGGAGGACAAATTAATAGGGTCGATTCACTTGTCACTTGAAGACGCAAGCCTTTGTTAAGAGCTTCGCGGGCAACGTCCGTCGCGGGCAGGTCTAAGTTGATCGTTATCCAAAGTCCCGCATGGACACAGCCGCGAATGAAGTCAAAGCCAGATGCAAGCTCGTCTATCATTTCCGACCAAGCATCCGCAGTTTCGTCAATTTTTGGCAGAAGCTTTTCGGTGGTTATCGCTTTTGCCGTCGCAGCGAAGATCGATCTCAGTAAAGGATAATCTCGAGCCCACGAAATAGTGTCAGGATCACTAGCGATGGTTGTTTTTTCAATCAAATGGACCTGATTTGCCGCATTCTTCGCCAGCATCATGCCACCGGGCAGGCCGCCGGTCCAGCCAGCAGATAGTGTTACAAAATCGGGCGTGACAACGGCTCGCTCGTGAAGAAACCACGTTCCCGCGATGCCAGTCGGAACTTGAGTCTCGTCTAAAATCAGCAGCAGGCCATGTTCGCGACACAGCGACTCGACGGCAACAAGATATTCCGTTTCAAACGGCTCGCCACCGCGACTACCGTTGATCGGCGAAATACAAACGGCTGCCGTGAACGGGTCGATCGCTTTTTTCATGGCAGCGATATCACCGGGCATGACATGGCGATAGCCAGGCGCAACGGGGCCATCGATTCCTTGAGATGCAGTGCGGCCACTTGCCGATCGTAAGGCATAAGTCTGGCCATGGTCGCTACCAAGTAACGTGATAACACGATATTTTTCGGCATTGAAAACGGCTCGTGCCGCTGAGATTGCTGCTTCGTTGGCTTCGCTCGCCGAAGGTGCGAGGTGGCAGTGATCAAAAGCGGAAAACGGTGCACCCAAACGTTCATGCCAATCACCTGGCAATCGATCGAGCGGCGAACCGAGATGCAAATCACAGGTCGCGCTGACCGCTGCACAAATATCGGGGTGGCGATGTCCAAGGCTACTGGCAAGTCCCGCAACAAGATCGACGCATGCTCGGCCTTGAGCATCGACAACGTTCATCGCGAGCGAAGATGAGGGGGTTGAGTGTTTCATTTCGTCTTTCGAATCTCAGTACCGACACCTGACGTGGTATAGATCTCAAGCAGCAACGAATGGCGAAGCCGTCCGTCGACGATGTGTACTTTGCCGACACCGCGATCCAGTGTTTCCAAGCAAGCTTCGACTTTTGGGATCATGCCGGAGTTGATGGTGCCGTCAACAATCAACGCACGGGCTTCGGCTGCGGTTAATGAGTGGATAATCGTATTGGGATCATCTTTGTCTCGTCGCACACCGTTGACATCGGATAGAAAGACGAGTTTTTCAGCACCCAGAGCCTGGGCCACTGCCATGGCGGCGGTATCGGCGTTGACGTTGTAGTGTTGACCGTCAGCACCCAGGCACATGGATGGAATGATGGGGACTTGGTTCGTATAGGTCAGCCCTTCGATCACGTCACGATCAACGCGCGTAACATGCCCGACTGCACCCAGGTCTTCGCCATTTTCGGTCGGCATTTTTTCGCCGAACAGGACGTTTGTGGTTTCAAACGACAAATTGATCGCGCGTCCGCCGAGCGATTCGATTTCGCTAGTCAATTGCCGATTTAAGTCGCCGGCGAGCACTCGTTCAACGATCTTGAGCGTCGCATCGTCGGTCACGCGGCGTCCGCGAATGAATTTAGCTTCGATGCCAGCGAGTTCCAGGGCGTGATTGATCGCTTTGCCGCCACCGTGGACAACGACCGGTTTCATACCGACCGATTCCATAAAAATAATGTCAAGAAGGATGTGTCTTCGCGATTCTTCGTCTTCCAGCAGGCTGCCGCCGAGTTTGATGACCGTTGTTTTGCCGCGAAATTTTCGGATCCAACCCATCGCTTCGATGAGTGTGTTTGCTTTTTGAATGGCCTCTTGCACGCTAATTCGTCTCTTTGATAGGTCAGGCGTAGTTATTTTAGTGGTCACTAGAAGCTTGCTGGGACCATTGCTATCTCAGCTTGGCTTCTGGGCGGGAAAAACCGCTCACTGTAGAGTGGTTATCAATCGCGTGTCAATCAATGTCGCCAAAGACGAATTTCACAAGAATCCGATGAATCAGAACAATTACGCAGGAGTTACGATTTCACTGGTCGGCGGTGGCCGGATGGGCCGGGCGTTGATCGACGGAATGACCCGTGCTGGCGTCATCGACGCGAAAGCCGTTTCGATCGTTGAACCCGATGAAAAGTCACAATCCTGGTGGAAAGAACATCATCCAGCTTGCAAAATCGCGAAATCTTTGAGTGAATCGATCGCGGGGGCGGAGGTGGTGATCCTGGCGGTGAAGCCGGATATTGTCGAAAAAGCGGCCAAAGAAGGCGGAAACGCGTGGTCCGGAAAGTTGGTATTGTCGGTGGCGGCAGGGATTTCCTTGGAAAAATTGACTCGCTGGTTGGCAAGTGACCGCGTCATCCGCGTGATGCCCAATACGCCGTGCCTCGTTGGCGCGGGAGCGTCGGCATATTGTTGTGCCGCCGGGGTTTCCGTAGAAAATCGCCAAATGGCAAATTCGATGTTGTCTGCGGTCGGTTTGGCAGAAGAAGTCGCGGAACAGCAGATGGATGCCGTCACTGGCCTCAGCGGAAGTGGCCCCGCGTTTATTTGCGTGGTGATTGAAGCGCTTGCCGACGGCGGCGTGATGGCGGGCTTGCCACGAGATTTGGCATTGAAACTGGCGACTCAAACTGTCCTTGGGACGGCAAAAATGGTGGCGGAAACCGGCCAACATCCTGCGGAATTAAAGGATGCGGTCGCGAGTCCTGGTGGAACGACTATTGCCGGGCTGAGGGCTCTCGAACAAAATGGGGTTCGCGCGGGTTTCATTGATGCCGTCTATACTGCCGCCATTCGCAGTCGTGAACTCGGGGCGCAGTAAACTGTCATTTCCAATTTAAAAGCCAATAGCACTTAGCAGCCATATGGACGTACCAATCGTCAGAGTCGATGACAAACATTTGCCACTTTATCGCGTCGTTTGGATCGCGGATTTGCCGCATTTTTGTGGCGAGGAGGATTGTGAGCGCGAAGGCCAATATGAAATTCGGCTAGACGTCGACGATTCTATCTGGACGAACCATGCTGGTCGCGACAAAGTGCTTGCCGCATTAAATTCGTGGTGTGGCGAGCCAGGGCCGCCTGAGGAAGGCCCGAATAACTGGGAATGAAATCGAACCGAAGCTACTTCGGTTCACCTGTTTCTTGGGTGCGATACATTTCACGCCAAGGCAACTGGATACCACCATCGATGGTCAGCGTGCTGCCGGTGATGTAGTCGCTGGCTGGATCACAAAGGAACGCAACGCCACGTCCGATTTCATGGGGTTGACCGAGTCGGCTCCAGGGAAGCTTTTCGCCTTGTTCGCGAAGTGTGTTTTCAGAAAAAAACTTCCGTTCGCCGGGCGTATCGATCCAGCCGGGATGAACAATGTTGACGCGAATTCGATACTGTGCCAATTCGACCGCGGCGGTACGAGCCATTTGGTCGATTGCAGCCTTGGCCATGTTGTAAGCCATGGCACCGGGAATCGCTAAAACCGCATGCGGGCTGCTGACGACAACAATGTTGCCGCCATTACCAGCAGCGACCATCTGCTTCGCGGACGCGCGGACCAGGTGAAACGCGCCCCACATGGTCACATCAATCGTGCGGCGAAAGCCGTCGAGGTCTGCATCAAGCATCAGATGTCGATCACTGTAGGCCGCATTCGAAACGGCGATGTCGATTCCGCCTGATTGATCAATGACTTTAGAGACCAATGATTCGGCACCGTCTTGAGTTCCGACATCAGCCTGAATCGCGTAGGCCGAAACGCCCAATTCACGGCACTTTTCGCAAACTTTCTCGGCCTCAGCAGGGCTGCCAAAGTAATTGATCGCGATATCGGCCCCTTGTTTCGCTAGCTCAATCGCGATGCCGCTTCCGATGCCTCGCGATGCCCCGGTGATAAGTGCTCGTTTGCCGGCAAGTGACTTGTGAGTTGGAGCGAAGCCGTTGGTATTTGAAGTCGAAGTTGGCATTTAATCCCAGGAAGATAGTGAGGTGGTCTTGTAAGCGGTTTGTGTTGAAAAATAGCAGGCTCTTTCCCCTGCTCAAGTGGCCTGCTGCAAGCCCTCAGGCAAAATTCCTTCAGCAACTTCGATTTCCCACTGGTCCATCAACGGCCAATCGTCGGCGAGAGTGCCGAAATCAGCCATCAGCAGGTAACCCTTCACGCGATCGATTGTTTTCTGGATCATCGCGTTGTTTTTGGGGAAAATGGGACCGTGACTGGGCGCTAGCCACAAGACATCGCTATCGCGGATTCGTTCAAGTGACTTGACGAATGCTCGGATATCGCTGCCATGATGAGCATCGATCGCACCGACGCATCCATCACGATAGATATTGTCACCACTGAGCAGTACGTCGCCCATTCGAAACGCCAACTGGCTACTGGTGTGCCCAGGGGTATGCCAAACTTCAAGCTCGATCTCGCCGACCTTGATGATGTCGCCATCGTTGACTTGATGTTCGATTTGAACTGGCGGCATTTCGAGCTTGAGTCCCTGCGCGTCAATGACTGCCAGGGTCAGCAACGTGTCGCCTGATTCCAAAGGTTTAACGGCAGTGGGGTGCGATGTCACAGTTGTCTTGAGAATCTGCTTCAGCTTGGCTAAGCCTTGGATGTGGTCAACGTCTGCATGCGTCGCCACAACTGTCTTGCAACGTGAAAACGGAAAATCGAGCTTGCGGATAACCTCGACATAGTCGTCGACGGTTTCATCGTATCCTATGTCAATCAAGATCCATTCGTCAGCGTCATAGACTAGGTAAACGTTACAACCTAAGACCTCGCCGACTTGGAAATTCAGTTCGATTAAGCCAGGATAAATTGTCTTGCGAATCAGCATGGTTAAGGGCGAAGCAATGGAGCATTGTGCAATTGGAGCATATTGACCGCAGTAGTCTAGGTTTATTCTGTGTGTGCGACCACGCCCTTGGTGTGGGAACGGTAAGTAGAAAGGCTTAGGGCGGTAAGCCCGTCGATATAGTCGCGGTAGGCCAGTCGTGGCAGTAGCTCCCGGCGAAACCGGCGATTCCAAATTCGTTTATTGCTCAATGACCGTGAAGAGAGGATGGCAGCAGGTGTGCAACTACCGCTTTTCGTCGCGAAAATCGGGCTTGGGGCTCCGGCAAGTTTGGCGATTTGCTCATAAAACACACGCCGAATCACCGGTTGATCGTCTGCAACTGCGTAAAGTTTGCTGCGATTCTCGCAGTCCCAAGCGGCCAAAACCGCGCTAACTGCGTCATCCACGTGAATCAGGTTGAGGTAGCCACCATGGGGGCCGTCGATCGGACGTGATGCGATGACGTCGTTGATCCGAGGAATACGCCCTGGGCCATAAATCCCGGCGAGACGCAGAATTGTCCAGCGGCCGCGGGCACCGTTCATGCCGAGAACGTTACCAGGGCGGCGGCAATGAAGCAGCGATTCGGCGCGTAAATGAGCCATTCCGCCCACCGCGCGGGGTCTCGCTGGAGAATTTTCGTCCACCCAGCTTCCGTCCATCTGATGGTACACACCGGTGGTGCTGATGTAGCAGATATCTGCCGTTTGGGAAACAAAATCCAACAAATTGCTAAGTCCACCGACCTGCGATTCGTCCCGCGTGCGACCGCTGCGGGGATCGTAGCTGACCGCGACCAGAACACGGTTGCAGCGTGGCAAATGCGTTAGACTACGCCGGTCAGTCCAGTCCGCGACAATGGGCTGAACCGATGCTCGAGAAAGTAGCTCTGCTTTGTTTTTTGATCGGGTCGTCGCAAAGATCACATTTTCCGGATTTTGTCGCAGGAGGGCGTCAGCAACCCTTTTTCCCAAATAGCCGTAACCTACGATCAACGTTGAGGTTTGAATTACAGGTTTGTTTTCCACCATTTTTTATTTCGATCCGTTTGCGTCTACAATGTTAAGCGGGTACTGCGCCATACTTATTTCACGCTTGATCCTTCGGCGATTCCACTTTTCCAATGAGTCTCAACGCCATGTGTGACTTTTTCGGCCATCGTAAAACGAAAACTCGCTTAACAACGTGCGGTCTTTTATTGTCGTCTTTCGCTCTGCGAAAGAACGGAAAAACGCGACTTTCGCGGAGCGAAAGGCGACACTTTTTTACTGCCGTGCTTAGCCTCTGCGTAAGTGTCGGTTTCGGGTTCGTAACCTATAAGCCTGTTCGCGGCGACCAACAGAATTCTTCATTTCGCCCGAGTTCCAGCGATGCTGCTGACACCGCTAAAATCACGTTTGACCTGCCTGAATCGCTGAAGGATATCTACGCAAGTGGCGGTGTGCCGAAAACGCTACAGCAGCTTATCGACATGGAGCAGCAGCAGCAACGTATTGCGGCGCGAGTCAGTGCCTGCACCGTCAATGTCTCCATCGGCGCTGCACAGGGATGCGGCGTTATCATATCCGAAGAAGGATTCGTGTTGACAGCAGCCCATGTCGGCATGCGACCGGGCAAAACCGCCATCGTCACTTTTAGCAACGGGCGAACGGCGACAGCAACAACATTAGGCATGAACCGATCAGTCGATGCCGGCTTGATAAAAATCAACGATGGTCAAAACAACGGTAAGCATTGGCCCCACGCGACGCTCGGAAGTAGCGACGGTCTTCGCGCCGGAACTTGGTGCATAGCCACAGGTCACCCCGGGGGCTATGACCGCGAACGTGGGCCTGTGACGCGGGTCGGTCGAATTCTGAAGGTCAGCGAAGATTCAATTGTGACGGACTGCGCCCTGATCGGAGGCGACAGCGGTGGACCGCTTTTTGACCTAAGGGGAGAACTAATCGCTGTCCACAGTCGCATTGGAAACGATGTCGCCGACAACTTACACATTCCCATTCAACATTACGCCAAAACTTGGGTACGATTGAAGGCTGGTGAAGCATGGGGCTACCTACCCGGCTTTCGGCCCGTGCTCGGCGTGCGTGGAGATTCAAAACTCCCGATTGCTCGCATTGACGAAGTCAAAAAAGGATCGCCAGCCGAGACCGCAGGATTGAAAGCGGGCGATGTCGTTGAACAGTTTGGCGACGTTAAGGTTGGAGACTTCAAGTCATTGACAGTCGCCGTTGCTGATACAATGCCAGGTGAGCGGGTTCCATTTTGGATCAATCGTAGCGGGCAATCAACAAGATTAATTATCGAGATTGGACGGGCGGAGTAGCGACTCCCGCAAAGTTGAGCGACCGGGTGGACAGGAATTTTCGATAAAGGATAAACGATCGTGACTCGAACAAATGAATCGCATGAGAACTGGCGTGACAGCATGCGCAGGATTGTCGCGAAATGCCTGCTGTTAGCTGTCAGCACGTCATTGTTTGCCGGTCATGCGAGTGCCGTCCAGGACGAAACCGAAATCCCCGAAATCCCGGAGTGGCTACAAGACCGGATGACGCTGCGAGTTTCCAATCGGCGTGACAACGGTGACATGATTGCATTGGTACAACCGCTTTCCGAATCGATCGCGGACTCTGTTGTTCAAGTCGTTTCGGATGGAAAACCTATCGCATTAGGTGTGATTTTAACGCCCGATGGTTATGTTCTAACCAAACGAAGTGAATTGTCTGGCGACCCGATTCGCGTCAGGCTCGCCGACGGAAGACTCCAGCCGGCTCGTGTGGCTGCGGTACGACGTAAAAATGATCTTGCATTACTTCGAATTGAAGGCATCAGCGCGCCACTGCCAGCGGCCAAATTGGTTGATGTCGCACCTCCTGTCGGTAGCTTCCTCATCAGCGCTGGGCGCGGTGGAGCACCAGTTGGACTTGGCGTGGTTGGCGTCAAATTGCGGAAGGTTGCGCCGAATGGACGCTTGGGAGTTGTGCTCCACGATCAAGAAGGTCAAGTGACAGTCAGTGGCGTTTGGCCCGATAGTGGAGCGGACAACGCAGGAGTTGTGCCGGGCGATCGCATCTTAGCGATTAATGGTCGCAGCGAAGTTAGCCGATCGTCCGTTATCGGTCGCCTGCGCGAAATTTTCCCAGGCGAAAACGTCCGACTTACGATTTTGCGTGGTAGTGAAAAACTGGAAATGAATGCCAAGATCCATGAACTTGGAATCATGGAAGAATCGGCAAATGATTCCAAAGTGAATGGCCCCCGAAGCACGCGACTCAGCGGTTTCGAACAGGTGATTCAGCACGATACCGTGCTCAATCCCGATGAATGTGGTGGTCCTATCGTCGATACAAAAGGGCGTTTCATTGGGATCAACATCGCCCGCGCCGGACGCGTTGTCAGCTTTGCACTGCCTGCCTCAGTAGTTATCCCAGAGCTGGAAAGCATGCTTAACGAAGCCCGTGGCAATGTAGTCACCACTCCTTAAAACTTAGAACTTAGAACTTAGCCCGAGGTTACTTGGTGCGCTCACGGCTCTCCCCATCCGGTTGCATGCTCGGCCTTTGCTTCGTGGTGCTGACCAACATCCAAGGAATTACACAAGCTCAAGATTCCATCACCAAAGAACCTCCTGACGAACTTTTTCGCTCTGGGCAATACGATGCAGCGATGCAGCTTGCCCAGCTCGAAGTCGATCGCGGTGTCTGGAATGAAAAGTGGCCCAAACTCTTGCTGCGCTGCCAGCTAGCTCGTGGCAAAAACATCGAGGCGCTCGCAACCTATACGAAGGCAATTGACCGCTATTCGCAAAGTCTTTCGTTGCGAATGCTTGGCCGTGAAGCATTGCTTGCCAATGATCGCACCGAACAGGCCGAACGAGAAGCCGACCAGATCTTCAGCATCCTGCAACAATCGTCGTCTCGGTTCGCCAGCGCTGACTCGTTAGTTGCAGCAGGGCGTTATTTTGTTCTTCGTGGTGAAGATGCTCGTCAAGTTTTAACTCTGTTTTATGACCGTGTTCGACAAGCTGAACCACAACACCTCGACGCGCACCTAGCGACCGCAGAACTTGCGCTCGACAAAGGTGACTTTGAGGTCGCTGCCAAGACAGCGATTCCCGGCGAGCGGCGAAAAGTCGATTTTACCGATGATTTTTCGAGGTCGTTTTGCTAGCACTTCGCGATAGTCTGCCGTGTTGGATTCGGA
>JAYVSE010000329.1:0-11089 GCA_043775635.1 Planctomycetaceae bacterium
CTGTCCGACTGGGCTCACGCACCCTCCACTCGAAAAAGGAATTCAAAAAATATTTTGAATCAGGACTTGCCAATATTTAAGACCGTCGCTCTCCCCAGATTACTGGGGAGAGGGGAGCCAGAGTATTCGTATGACTTTTTTTCTTACTAAACAACATTTTCATCAGGCCACTCACAAGCTGGCAGGGCTCTTAAAAAGTTGTGGTGGCAGCGACAACGAATCGATCTCCGCGTAGAATTCGGCTTCCCATTTACCTTAGAGAACCCGAGATGAAATTTCGCTTCCCCATTCTGATCATCGACGAAGACTTTCGATCCGAAAACACATCGGGCCTCGGAATTCGAGCATTAGCGCAAGCAATCGAAGGCGAAGGTTCCGAAGTCATTGGAGCGACGAGCTACGGCGACCTTTCCCAATTCGCACAGCAGCAATCGCGCGCCTCCGCGTTCATTCTTTCGATCGATGACGAAGAGTTCTCCTCGGGCGGCAATGACGGCCCCGCCATTGAAAAACTGCGGGAGTTCATTCAGGAAATTCGTTTCAAAAATGCGGAGATCCCGATTTTCCTGTATGGAGAAACTCGCACCTCAAGCCATATTCCCAACGACATCTTGCGTGAGCTACACGGCTTCATCCACATGTTCGAGGACACGCCTGAGTTCGTTGCTCGCCATATCCTGCGTGAAGCTCGCGCCTATACCAATAGCCTCGCCCCACCGTTCTTTCGCGCCCTGGTGCATTACGCCAGCGACGGATCTTACTCGTGGCACTGTCCCGGCCATTCCGGCGGTGTCGCGTTCCTGAAGAGTCCTGTCGGGCAAATGTTCCACCAATTTTTTGGCGAGAACATGCTTCGTGCCGACGTTTGCAATGCGGTTGAAGAGTTGGGGCAACTGCTTGACCATACCGGACCTATCGCGGCCTCGGAGCGAAACGCGGCGCGAATTTTCAACGCGGACCATTGCTTTTTCGTTACGAATGGCACCTCAACGTCGAACAAAATGGTGTGGCACTCAACTGTGGCATCGGGCGACATTGTCGTCGTCGACCGCAATTGTCATAAGTCAATCTTGCACTCGATCGTCATGACCGGTGCTGTGCCCGTTTTCCTGACACCGACAAGAAATAATTTAGGCCTGATCGGTCCCATTCCGCTCGATGAGTTCAAGCCAGAAAACATTCAGAAGAAGATCGATGCCAATCCGTTTGCGCGGGCAGCCCAAGCCGCAAACCCCGGACGCAAGCCGGTCATTTTGACGATCACGCAAAGTACTTACGATGGAATCATCTACAACGTCGAAACACTGAAAGACTTGCTCGACGGCCAAATCGATACGCTGCATTTTGATGAAGCTTGGTTGCCACATGCAACGTTCCATGAGTTTTACAAAAACATGCATGCAATCGGTCGCGATCGACCGCGCTGTGAACATGCCATGGTCTTTGCGACGCACTCCACACATAAGTTGCTCGCCGGGATCTCACAGGCGTCACAGATCTTGGTGCGAGAATCGCAAACAAAGAAACTCGACCGCCATATTTTTAACGAAGCGTATTTGATGCATACGTCCACATCGCCTCAATACGCGATCATCGCGTCGTGTGATGTCGCGGCTGCAATGATGGAACCACCAGGCGGTACCGCTTTGGTCGAAGAGTCGATTGCGGAGGCAATGAACTTCCGCCGCGCGATGCGAAAAGTGGATGCAGAGTGGGGCAGCGATTGGTGGTTCCAAGTTTGGGGCCCCGATGAAATCGCTGAATCAGGAATCGGCGAGCGCGACGATTGGCTGCTGGGTGCCGATGACAACTGGCACGGATTTGGCAACCTTGCCCCTGGATTCAACATGCTAGACCCGATCAAGGCGACAGTGGTAACACCGGGCTTGAACGTGGAAGGTCGATTTGCTGAAACAGGTATTCCCGCATCGATCGTGACCCGATACTTGGTCGAGCATGGTGTGATTGTTGAGAAGACAGGCTTGTACTCGTTCTTCATCATGTTCACGATCGGCATCACCAAAGGTCGCTGGAACACACTGCTTAGCGCGCTGCAACAGTTCAAAGACGATTACGACAAGAACCAGCCGATGTGGAAGATCCTGCCAGAGTTCTCACAACAGCATCCTCGCTATGAAGGCATTGGACTGAAGGATTTGAGCCAACAGATCCATGACACTTATAAGAAAAATGATATCGCGCGAGTGACGACGGAAATGTATCTGTCGATGATGCACCCAGCGATGAAGCCGTCCGATGCGTATGCGATGATGACGCACCGCGAAATCGATCGCGTTGAGATCGATGATCTGGAAGGTCGCGCGACTGCAGTCCTGTTAACTCCCTATCCGCCGGGCATTCCGCTCCTGATTCCAGGCGAACGGTTCAACAAAACCATCGTCGAATACCTGCAATTTGCGAGGATGTTCAACCAGTCGTTCCCAGGTTTTGACACCGACATCCACGGTTTGGTTGAAGAAGTCGTTGACGGACAACGAAAGTACTACGTCGATTGCGTTCGCGCCCAACCGCAACGTTCAGCCGTCTCCGCGATGTCAAACGAAAACGCCAGAATCGAAGATTCAAAGTCGGGTGAAGTAACGTTCCCAGCGCGAGTGTAGACGATGCGAGTGTAGACGATGCGAGTGTAGACGATGGGCGCGCCTAGTCCACGGCATAAGCTGTGGGCGGTTAAAAATTTGGGATTGACTGCTAAATTGATTGCGACGTTCTTATTCCAAGCATTCGTTTTTTACGCCAACGGCGTTAAACAAAATAGCCCAGTCCAAGTCGCCGATGCCGCAGCAACATTGCCTAGCGCCAGTACTGTACTGATGGCAACAGCGATCGGACACAGCGATGAGTGTCCTAGAATCGCAATCAACGTGATGATAATTCTCGGCCTAGTCGCAGGCAGAAGGGGTCCGCGATAATTTCAAATTTCAAAATTCAAAATTCAAATTTCAAAATTCAAATTTCAAAATCATCAGGAAACAGGTCCTATTCAATAACGAACTTACAATGTTCATTTTGCAATGTTCATTTTGCGATGTTCATTTTGCAATTTGCAATTTGCAATCCTCCCTTTGGGCTGTAAGCGTGCGCGGAAATCGATGATCAGTCATCGGAGCCATCGTCAAGCACACCGCTGGTTGCGGTGGTGGTGGTCTCCAGTCCTTGCATTCGTTCCCATTCGGCCATCGTAATGGTAACTTCTCTCGCTTGGCTGCCGTTGTAATCGCCCACCAGCCCATCTTCGGCCATGTAGTCGATCAACCGCGCCGCGCGACCGTAACCGATGCCAAGGCAACGCTGTAGTAGCGAAACACTGCCACGGCCTTCCCGCACCACGATCTCAATGGCGCTCTCATAAAGTTCGTCGCGTTTCTTCAAGCCACCGGCAACGACGGGTGTCGGACCTGCTTCGGGCTCAACCGTCTTCAAGTTCATCAACTCGCCGACGAAATTTTGCTCCCCGGTACTACAATGCTCGACAACTCGGTCGATCTCAGCGTCCGACAGATAAGTACCTTGCCCGCGCATCATAACGCTGGTGCCAGGCCAGAGAAACAGCATGTCGCCGTTACCCAGTAACTTGTCCGCACCGTTCTCATCCAAGACCACACGGCTGTCCGTTTTGCTTGCCACTTGGAAGCTAAGACGTGCCGGCAAATTGCTTTTGATCAAGCCTGTGATGACGTCAACCGTCGGCTTCTGAGTTGCTAGGATGAGGTGAATACCGACAGCGCGGCTCTTCTGCGCCAAGCGGATGATGTGCGTCTCGACCTCTTTGCCGGCGGTCATCATCAAATCTGCCATTTCGTCGGCAATGATGACAATAAACGGCAGTCTTTCAGGCACCCCAGTCGCACCGTCGTTTTCATCGACTTCCAAGCGTCGATACAATTCTTCTTTACCAAGGTCATTGTAACTGTTTATATGTCGGACACCCACTTTGGCGAGCAACGCATATCGCTCTTCCATCTTTTCAACGGCCCAAGCCAAAATCGCTTCAGCTTTTTTCATGTCCGTAACAACGGGGTGCATCAAGTGCGGCAGCCGTGCGTAGCCGGACAGTTCAACCATCTTTGGGTCAATCATCAACATCCGAACTTCATCGGGACGACACATCATCAGGATCGACGTGATGATCGCGTTCAAGCAAACACTTTTACCGGTGCCTGTTCGACCAGCGATCAACAGGTGTGGCATTTTCGCCAAGTCGACGGTTAACGGATTGCCCGAAACGTCCTTGCCCAAGAACACCGGAATGTTCATCTTCTGGGTTGAATGAGCAGATTCTTCCATCACGTCGCGCAAACGAACAACTTGCCTCGTTTCGTTCGGAATCTCGATGCCGACCGTATTCTTTCCTGGTATCGGTGCAACAATTCGTACACTGGGAACGCGTAACGCAATGGCAAGGTCATCGGCAAGTGCCGAAACCTTGCTCAGTCGCAGACCTGGTTCTAACGCAATTTCATAAAGCGTGATCACAGGGCCAGTATCTGCGTCGGCGACGTTGATGTTGATGCCAAAGTTCTTGAACGCATTGATCAAGTGCTCGGCTTTGATATTGATCTCGGCTTCTCGTTCGTCGATGCTGTAATCTTCGGATTCCTCTAGTAGCTCGATACTCGGTAATCGGTAGCCGTCTAAGTCATCTGGAAACTCGTCGGCTGCGGCATTGATCTCGGCTTGAAGCTCCAGTTTCTTCTTCGGAAGCTTGATTTTCAGCGACGCGGCGGCGTGCGCGTTATCGCCGCGCAATGATAAATCCTCGCCAGCAACCTTTATTTCTCGCGTCACAGGTTGCGGTTCGAGTGGTTGAGCTTCGATTAATACCGGAGCGATGTTCTCTGGAGCCAGCGGATGCGGAGGGATTGCCTTCGATGGCTTCGATTCTTCTTGCGGTTTTTCGATTGACGAAACAGCGACGGGAGCCGAACTGCTTTCGGCTGTGCTTGTTTTTGTTTTCTCCCGCAGTTTGATGCGAGGTCCGGTCGCAGCGGCCTGGCCAGAAGCGTCTACGGCCGGAGCTGCCGTCGGCTCATTCTTGCTGGGTGTGAACGGTAAAATCGACCCGGCGAGTGGCCCGGGTGAATCGAGATCCGTCGAACTTCGTTTCGACAGTCGGCGAACACCCGGAACGACACTCGTCGCCGTCGCCAAACCGTTTCGTGAAGCCATGGCGCCGCTGCGAAATACGACCCATCCGGCATACCAGAGCGCGTAGTCCGTGACCATCAACAATGAAATCGCCAACGCTGTCACAGTCAAAATCCATGCACCCGGTCGGGCAAAATGAAACTCCAGCCATGTCGATGTCATCGCTCCCAAATACCCGCCCGAACCCACCGCAGAGAAACCCTCGGGCTGCCAATCGGACAGCCCCGCTGCGGTGGAAGCGGAAACGATCACTAACGTCCCACCAAGCGAGCGAAGTACAGGCGCGTTCATGCCACCACGTGACAACAGAGCCGTTGCAATTCCGCCTCCCGCCGCGATCACTAACGCTGTCGATATTCCAATCGCATCCAAAAACATGCTGGAAACTAACGCGCCCCAGTAACCACATGCATTGGTGATCACCTCATTGGGCGGATAGAAGGTGGCGTCAGGCGAATAGAACGCCCTAATCGGCCAAATCGGTTCGGCAATAGGATCCGCAGGGTTTCGTGTGATCACCGAGATCAGCAACATCAATGTTCCCGCGACAAGCGCGACCGCAAAGGCATCTCGCTGCAAATCGCGAGACCCGCTCATCGGTGCAGTGGGTGTCTTGGAGTGGCTTCGATCGTCTTTTGAGACGGCGGTTGCGGTGGCCATGGATTGATTGCCATTGGCTTGAGAATCTGAAAAATCAACTCAATCGTACGTATCGACCATTACCACCGATGCCGCGACTTCGACTGATGTTCATCCTGATAATCCGCACGATCGCGCAGGTCCATCGAGCTCGCCGCGAGCGGGGCTTGTCCCTACGCCGTGAAGGTTTTTTCTTCAGCAAAATGAGCGGTTTTAGCGGTACGGCGCGAGCCGTCCGGTCTCTCTGAGGCCCGCGTCACCGGATGGCTCGCGCCATTCCGCTAAACTATCCTTCACGGCGGGGTTAATCCCCGCCGGGCCACGATCACAACCAGATGGCGAAGAAGAAATGACGTCGCCCGAACTTTTTTGGTGAATCAGTTACTTGGAAGCACTCTCGTTTCGCAATCGCCGAGCGGTGATGGTAAGATTACAGTTGAAGTTTGACCGTAGCGGGATGCGCGCAGGTCACTTCGTCTTTTCACCCTGAATAGGTAATCGGCCATGGCTCGCGGACCCCAAGATTTCACCGACCTTTTGCTAAAGCGAGGTGTCGTTAGCTTAGATCAGCTATCGGAAGCCGAAGCTCGCTCCAAAGTAACGAAAAAACCGGTCAGCGACTCCTTGGTAGAACTGGAGTACGCCACCCCGGAGGAAGTTACCCTCGCGCTGGCTGAGTTTCACCACATGCCTTATGTCGATTTGCGAGTCCAACGAATCGACGAGGCCGTCATCCAATTGGTGCCAGAATCAGTCGCTCGCGAAAATATGGTGCTCCCGTACGCAGCCGAAGATGGGGCTATCCGAATTTTGATTTCTAACCCTTTGGATTTCAACACGGTTGAAAAACTTAGATTCATCCTCAATCGTAAAATCGAAACGGCCCTTGCCCCTCGGCTGGCGATTCAAGAGGCAATCAATCACTACTACGGTCAGGTTGAAGGCGAATCCGCTGACTCGATGCTCCAGGAATTCACCGATACGGCGATCGACTTCACCACCACCAGCGATGACGGGTCTTCGGGCAGCGATGAAGATGCCGAAGACAGCAGTGCGCCGGTCATCCGGTTAGTACAGATGATGATTGCCGAAGCTGTCCAATTGCGAGCGTCAGATATCCACTTGGAGCCGTTTGAAGACCGCGTTCGGATTCGTTACCGAATCGATGGTCGGTGCGTCGAACGTGATTGCCCTCCCAAGAGAATGCTATCGGCGTTGGTCGCTCGCATCAAAATCCTCGCCAAGATCGACATTTCCGAGAAACGCCGCCCACAGGACGGGCGTATCAAACTGACCGTCGGTGATAAAACGCTTGATCTTCGCGTGAGTATCATTCCGACCAACCACGGCCAATCGGTCGTCATGCGGATTTTAGACAAGGACAATATTAAGGTTGGCACGCGTCAGCTTGGCCTCGCCGAGCGTGATTTCAAGAATTTCAATTCGCTGATCAAACGCCCCAACGGGATTATCCTGGTGACCGGCCCGACTGGCTCCGGAAAAACGACCACACTCTACGCCTCGCTCAATGCGCTCAATCGGCCAGATCGCAAGATCATCACGGCAGAAGACCCTGTCGAGTACTACCTGCCAGGCATCAATCAAGTCGAAGTTCGTCACAACATTGGACTCGACTTTGCTCGCATCATACGTGCGATGCTCCGCCAAGCGCCCAATATTATCCTCGTTGGTGAAATGCGGGATCAGGAGACCGCACAGATGGGAATTCAGGCCAGCCTTACTGGACACTTGGTATTTAGTACACTGCACACGAACGATGCGCCCAGTGCCGTATCACGGATGGTGGACATAGGTGTACCTAGCTATATGGTCGCAAGTAGCGTGATTGCGATCTTGGCACAGCGATTGGTACGAACCATTTGCCCTCGTTGTAAGGTGCGGTACAACCCTCCAGAAAGCGTGCTCGCTGACTCTGGGTTGCCTCCGGAAATGATTCGCACGGCCGAGTTTGCGAAGGGAAAAGGGTGTACGTATTGCCAGCGATCAGGCTATCGAGGCCGCCTGGGGATTTACGAGTTGATGCTGATCAATTCCAAAATTCGCGAGATGATGTTCAAGAACATCGGCGGAAAAGACTTGCGGACTGCAGCGATAAAGCACGGCATGACAACGCTTTACGCCGACGGCATGCGGAAGGTCTGTCGCGGCATCACGTCGTTCGAAGAAGTCTATCGCGTTGCTAAAAAGACAGAGCAGGAGGATCTCGCGTTAGCGACCGTCGTTCGTGAAGGCTGATGGCCAGCCAAGCGGTTGTACGTCGCCTTTCACGCCACACATCGCTGTTAAGCCCGTGACAAACACCCGCCCAAGCCCCTCCCAAGGGGATGGCAAGTTTATTTAAGCCGGGAGTGCTGGTCGCTAAGTTGGCTTGTTGATTCGTCCGATACAGCCGACGAGTCGACCAGCTCGCTAAACCCCAAAACGGAAATCTTCTTTGTTATTTCATCCCTGTTGATTGATAATAGCACCAGGAACACGCAATGGGTGTTCGCCTCCTCTTGTCTCATTTCAATTCAACGGCAACAGCAAAGCGACTGTAATGGCCACTGTCCTCATCGACAAACTGCTTCAAGCAGCGATCAAACAAGGCGTCAGCGATATTCACATCGTCTGCGGACAGCCACCGGTGTTTCGATTGCACGGCCGAATGCGAAAGCTGGAAACCAAAACCCTGGAAGCAGAAGATTCCGTCGCGTTGATGAAAAGCATCACGCCCGAGCGATGCCAGCGTGAGCTACAGGAAACCGGCAGCACAGACTTTGGGTTTGCCTTCGGCGAACAAGCAAGATTTCGTGTTTCGGTTTTCAAACAACGCGGCTTCATCTCGATGGTGCTGCGCCAAATCCCCAATGACAAGCTGACACCCGAGCAGCTTGGCTTGCCAGAATCGGTTGTCAAACTTGTCCACCGCCCTCGTGGCCTGTTCCTGGTAACGGGTCCGACGGGTAGCGGCAAAAGCACGACTCTGGCGAGCTTGGTAAACATGCTCAACGAGACGGTCGATCACCATATCATCACGATTGAAGATCCAATCGAATTTTACCATGACCACAAGAAAAGCACGGTCAATCAGCGAGAAGTAGGCGTTGATGTGCCAAGTTTTTCCGAGGCGATTCGTCGCGCATTGCGGCAAGACCCGGACGTGATATTGGTTGGCGAGCTTCGCGACTTGCCCACGATCGAAGCTGCGATCAGTGCCGCCGAAACCGGTCACATCGTGTTTGGAACGCTCCATACGAATAGTGCCCAAGGCACAGTGAATCGAATCATCGACGCGTTTCCTGGAAATCTGCAAGACCAAGTCCGCACCCAGCTCGCCAGCTCGTTGATTGGAGTGGTGGCACAGACACTCATCCCAAAAATCGGCGGGGGTCGAGTCGCGGCTTATGAGATTCTGATCGTCACCTCGGGAATCAGCAATCTGATCCGCGAGAACAAGACATTTCGTATCAACAGCGCGATCCAAACCGGAGCAAAGTTTGGAATGCAGTTGATGGACGACGCTTTATACAAGCACTGGGTGGAAGGCCGCGTCACGATCGAAGACATTTTGGCGAAAGCACAACTACCGGACGAACTTGCCAAGCGCATCGTGCAATCGCGTCGTGGAATAGAAGAAGAAGCGCCCGAAGCCCCGGCACATTGAAATCCGAAATCCGAAATCCGAAATCCGAAATCCGAAATTTGAAATCCGAAATTTGAAGTCTGAAGTCTGAAGTCTGAAATCTGAAATCTGCAATCTGCAATCTGCAATCTGCAATCTGCAATCTGCAATCTGCAATCCGAAATCCGAAATCCGAAATCCGAAATCCGAAATCCGAAATCCGAAATCCGAAATCCGAAATCCGAAATCCGAAATCCGAAATTTGAAATCTGCAATCTGAAATCTAAACAACATGGCAACTCGTCGCATCGGACAGATCCTCGTCGACCTCGGTTTTTTAACCGATGATCAGCTTGTGATCGTCCTGGAAGAGCAGGAGCAGCAGCCTGGTGCCTTATTTGGCAAAATCGCCGAAGACATGCAGTTGATCACCGACGAACAGTTGATTCAAGCGCTTGCTGAGCAGTTGGGCATGCAAACGGTCTCGCTAAGTGAAACAACGTTCAAACCAGAAGTCTTGAGCAAAATCAGCGATACGATGTCGCAAATGTATCGCGTTGTGCCGTTGGCTTTCGACGCCGAAACCAATCGTTTGACGCTGGCGACGTGTGATCCGCAAAATCTAACCATCCAAGACGAGTTGCGGACGTTTCTTGGCCATGAGATTTTGATGGTCGTCGCGACTGAGCGAGATATCAAGCAGGCCATCAATCGCCACTTCGATACCGGCAGCGAAAGTGTCGAAAAACTGGTTGCAGAACTAGCGAACGATGAAGAACTTAAAGCTGCCATCTCGATGTTGGAAAGTGAAAAGTTCAATCTTACGGACATGGAGGCACTCGCCGATTCCGCGCCTGTCCGTAAGCTTTTGAATATGGTGCTGTTGATGGCGATCAAGGATCATGCCAGCGACATTCACTTCGAGCCGTTTGAAGACGAGTTTCGAATTCGGATCAAAGCAGAAGGCGTGTTGTATGAAATGGTGCCGCCGCCGCGTCACCTTGCGTTTGCGATCACGACACGGGTTAAGGTCATGGCCAACCTCGATATCGCGGAACGGCGAATGCCGCAGGACGGGCGCATTGAATTGGTCGTCGGTGGGCACCCTGTCGACCTTCGAGTGAGTGTCTTGCCGACGATTTTTGGCGAGTCTGTCGTTATGCGTATCCTCGACCGATCCGTTGTCAATCTGTCGCTCAGCAAGGTAGGTATGGATGACTGGACCATGGAAAAATTCCGTAAGGCGATCGATCGCCCCAACGGCATCATTCTGGTCACTGGTCCGACCGGTAGCGGCAAAACGACGACGCTTTATTCTGCTCTGTCCGAATTGAATCACCCCGAAGATAAACTTATCACGACGGAAGACCCCGTCGAATATGATATCGACGGAATTGTGCAAATTCCGATTGATGCAAATGCCGGTATTACATTTGCAAGCTGCTTGCGAGCGATTCTACGACAAGACCCGGATACGATTCTGGTGGGAGAAATTCGCGATCTTGAAACCGCTGAGATTGCGATTCAGGCGGCGTTGACAGGCCACCTAGTGTTTAGCACGCTCCATACCAATGATGCTGCCGCCACGGTCACTCGGTTGACCGACATGGGCATTCAGACGTTCATGATTTGCGCGACCGTCGAGGCGATTTTGGC
>JAYVSE010000330.1:0-12706 GCA_043775635.1 Planctomycetaceae bacterium
ACATCCGGTGGCTTTCTTTTGATTGGCATGGTCGCCAAATTGTGGCCGAAAGCGAAAATCGCTCCAATAGCAGTTTACTAACTTCGTGAACGGTTACGATTTTGCCGATATACGTTGCGTTCGTGAGGATTGCTGTAACCTTGTTCTTGTTGAACTCGCCACCGCCAATGGAATGTCCCTTCTTGGTGGTCCATTCCTTTTTGCGCCAGCCGCGTTCGTTCAGCACCCTCGCAACTTGCAATGTCGATTTCAATTCGAGGTATAGATTGAAGATCTCTTCGACTCGCACGGATTCGACTGGATCGACAATCAATTTCGTGTTGACGACGTTGTAGCCAAGAATTGGTTTTCCACCGACCCACCGGCCCTTGCGGCGGGCTGCTCGCATCTTGTCTCTTGTTCGCTCGCTGATCATGTCGCGTTCGAACTGGGCAAAAGACAGCAGCACGTTTAAGGTCAATCGGCCCATGGAAGAGGCCGTATTGAACGATTGGGTCACGCTGACAAAGGTCGCTTGGTGGCGATCGAAGATCTCGATGATCTTGGCGAAGTCGAGAAGGCTTCTGCTGAGGCGATCGACTTTGTAAACGACAACGCAATCAACTCTGCCGGCTTGTATGTCGGCCAATAGTCGTCGCAATCCGGGCCGCTCCATGTTTGCACCCGTAAAGCCGCCGTCGTCGTACTTGGTGTCGAGGCATTCCCATCCCTCGTGCTTCTGGCTCTTGGTGTAGAGTTCGCCCGCTTCTCGCTGTGCGTCCAGTGAGTTGAACTCCTGCTCAAGCCCTTCTTCTGTGGATTTGCGAGTGTAGATGGCGCAACGATACGATTTCCTGATCTCTTGCTTGTTGATTGATTGTTTGGACATCAGGCCTTGCCTCCATCTACGCGAAAGAAATTGAATCCATTCCAGTGTTTGCCAGTCACAGCTTTTGCGACGGCAGTTAGCGACTTGTACTTCTGCCCTTGCCACTCAAAGCCATCGCCTCGCACGACAACGACAATGTTCTGGCCTCGACGCCGACACGTCCGCGCAATTGGACCAGCTCGGTATTTTGTCGTTTCCGGATATGGACGAAATCCATGGTGCGTTCATGGATACGGCTGCCATCATTATGAACGTGGATCTGGTGATCACCTCCGACACGTCGATCCCGCACCTAGCCGGAGCCCTTGGAATACCGGTCTGGCTCGCGCTATCCGCAGTCCCGGATTGGCGATGGTTTTTCGAAGGAGGTCAGTCACCGTGGTATCCCACGATGCAGACGTTCCGTGCTCGCGAACGCGGACGCTGGGAGGATGTTTTCGAGCAAATTACAATGAAGCTTGCCAACATGTGCGTAGCTGACGGAGCCAAAGCTTGGTGACCTCGGTAACAAGTTGATCCTGCCGAGTGTAATTATCGTGCACGGCATCCCAACCAACCACGAATCACACTTGCCAACCATCTCCGTGTTGCGCCGTTGCACCGACACCAATCCCTTTAGGGCCAAAGCCGAAACTTCTGCTGGGCAAGCCAGCGGGATTCATTGTCTGCGCGCTGCGATTACGTTTTTTATTTTTTATTCCTTGGCACTTGGTGCACGCGGATCGATTTGCAGGCTAGCCAAATAAGCGACCAAATCACGAAGCTCGCGCGGAGTGGTGTATTTGATCAACTCCTCAGGCATTGCCGACTTGCCTCGCTTGCGTCCTGTGATCGAGTCCTTATCGATCCGCTGAATAGATCCCTCGGAACCAATCAATTCAACCACATCGTCGGTCTCACTGCGGATGATGCCTGTAAAAACTTGGCCAGTATTATCGACAAGGATTGCCGTCTCAAATCCCTTGGCGATGGCGACGTCCGGCAGACAGATTGATTCGAGCAAGTAACGTCGATCTCGTTCTTTCCCAACAGCCGTCAAGACCGGGCCGACATCACCACCGATACGATCGACGCGGTGGCATCGCACACAGGACAGTTGTGTTTTGTTAAACACAATCGCCCCAGCGACACTGTCGCCGCCTTCCAATGATGCCCACCAATGTCCAAGCGGATTGGCGGCTTCAAGGCTCGCTTGATGATCACTCATCGCTTTCTTCATTGATTCATCAAGCCATGGTCCGACGGCTTCAATCGCATTTAATGTTGTGTCCGCCGGCAGCTTGCCGTCCAAATAATTCTTCAAACCCGCCGTGATTAAACCGTGAGCTGCGGGTGAATCGATTTTTGCCAATGCATCCCAAGCTGCCTGACGTTCGACGACCGAATCGCTCAAGATCGCTTTGCGGAGCGGTTCGATGGCATCTGCGGGAGATACGGTGGCGATGGTTTCAAAAGCGGCAACTCGCAGCTTCACCTGGGTAACGTCCAGCAACGTTGCGGCCACAGCGACCGCTTTTTTCGGTTGCAGGCGCGCAAGCGAACGAAGCGAGTCAGCACGGATCTCGGGGCGCAGCGTGCGATCATCGACCCGTTGTTCCAGAAACGGAGTGACTTCGGGCATGCCGTAAATAGCGGCTGCAGACACTGCTGCGTCACGCACTTCGTCTGAATTATGCAAAATACTGGGAAGCGCCTTGCGGAGCGCAGAAACAGCGATCTCGACGTCGCGTGGTGCGATTTCACGATAATCACCAAGCACACGATCTCTGGGATCGGGAGTTTGCCAAGCTTTCAGCATTTCGATGGCCTCCAGTCGCATCGCCAATGGCGACACTGGCCTTGCTGCGAAAGCGGCCAAGGCGTCTGCGTGATGCTGTGTTCCCATGCGAAAGTTCGCATTGAGCACGCGACGCAGAAACGACTCGTCGTTGACGGTTGAGTCCAGAATTTGTTTGGCGAGCAGGTCTAACGCCGCAGGAATCGGAGCATCATGAATCGCGCGAGCTGCTTCTAAAGCGACCAGCGGAGATTCATCACCAAGAAACGCTGCCACGCGGGCAGAGGCCAATCGACGCAGGGCGACGACGGCTGCTCGTCGAACGGAAAGATTGGCGTGATCGGTTAAGCCCACGATTGCCTCCACATTTCCGGTCGCTACCAAAAGCATCACACCAGCGTGGCGAAGCACGGGATCACGATTGTCATTCTCAACTAACAACTTGACGCTGGATCTGAACAGATCTGGAGCAGGGGTCGTTCGTTTGGCGAGATCAGCAAGAGCCAGCGAGGCGTGCAGACGAACGCGAGATGACGAGTCGGCAAGCAATGGTTTCAATGCCTGAGCACTCGTTTGATCGGCTTCATGGCCCACGTTCCGTTGACCGAGATACTGCGCGGCTGCCGCCCGAATCGCGTCGTCTTCGTCACCGACCAACGACGTCACTGCGGCATTCGCCAGTTTGAATTCGGGTGTCCATGTGGTCGCATGGCGAGCGGCCTTTCCAATTCCCCAAATTGAATGTAGTCGTGCAAACTGATTGGCGCTCGTGTCAGTAGCAATAGCGACAAGTGCGTCCACTTTTCCTCGCTTTGCCAATTCCCACGTCGATTCATTTCGTAGGCGCCGATCGGCATGAGAGAGGAATGAAATCAGCTCTTGATCGCTGACCGACGTCATGTTTTTGCTCAAGATAAGGGCAACTTCGCTGGCAGTCTTTGAATCGAACTCCGCCCCAGTGAATCGATAGAGTCGACCTTTGCCGACGCCCTCCCAACTGGATACCCAATCACTAATCCACAGAGCACCGTCAGGACCGAAGGCAATGTCCGTCGCCAATACATTCCAAATGGGTTGGTCGCTTTCGCCAAGTTTATAGAAGGCACCATCGGCCTCTAGTCGAAATGACCGAACGCCGCTGTTGCTGGTACCGCCGCCGAAATCACACAAAAAAACTTGCCTCGAACCGAACGGTCAACACCGGTTCCCGGATCGAAGGTGAGTCCTGACGGTCCATCGCCCAGGTTCGCAATTGGCGGTACGATGTAAGCAGGCTGATCGTCGTGATAGGGATGCCAAATCTTTTCCCGATTGAACGGCCCGCGATCGGTCAGATACTGGTAATACATCCGCCATCCTGAATCCGCACCGGTTACGACTTGGACAATTCGAGCTTTGTCGCCGCTGTCGCTGTTGTTATCACATGTGAAGAGATCGCCATAATCGTTGAAGGCTAGTTCTTGTGGATTTCGCATTCCACTTGCGATGACTTCAAGATTGCTTCCATCAAGTTCACAGCGAAACACCGAACCACTGGATGGATCTGAGAGGACGGTTCCGTTCGGTTTTGTGACATAATGACCGCGATCGCCAGTACTGAAGTACAAGCGTCCATCGGGCCCCATGATAAGCCCATGCATGTCGTGGCCTCGAAATGCAACTCGAACGCCATAGCCGTCGCTGAGCACGACTCGTTCATCGGCCTTACCATCGTTGTTCGAGTCGATAAGCTTCCAAAGCTTCGGGATGCATGTGAAGTAGACGTCATTACCGCGAACGAGGACACCGGCACCGGTGCCTTCTTCAAGGTGGTTGAAGCCATCAGCAACGATCACAGATTCGTCCGCTTTACCGTCGCCGTCGGTATCGGCAACTCGACGAATGCGATCATCCTGCTGTGTGTATGTGATTGCCGATTCACCGAGCAAACGTTTATGATAGTCGATGCGATTTTGAACTGTCTTGGCAGCGAGATCGGCAAGTAACCACTGCTCATCATGACCTCGATTGTCCGTCACGCCTTTGTTCTGGCGAAATGTTTCGCAGACGTAAACACGACCTTGATGGTCAATGTCGAACGCAACCACGTTCGCAATATTGGGCTCGGCGGCGAATAATGCTCGCCGCCAACCTTCAGGGAGTCGAATGGCGTCCATCGATTGCTGTGCCTCATCGGATGCAGGGGCAACCACAGGAGCCACCGGTAACGATGCGGTCGGGTCGGCAGCACGTGACACACCGTCGGTAATGCCGACAGCAATCAGAACGACGGCAGAGTATTTTAAAAGGCAATCGGTGATCACGCTAAGACCGACGATTCCACGTTGTGGTGGCGGTAGGAACGCTTGGGACAGATTGTATGAAGTCATTTCCATCAGCGAAACAGTTGGCGTTATAGCGATTGCGAGATACCAGGAACCGGAAACGGCAAAACTGCCAAGTCCAGGAAGAATGGCGAGTTTAACGAGTCGTTCTCATTGCTAGAATAGTCGTGAGCCAGCGCAATTGCCTAGATCGAGACTTCATTTGATCACCGCAAAGCCGCTGATAAATAAACAAGAAACGCATGATGAACCAACTTCCAACCGCATCCGCATCGGAACCACCGGGCACGGCTTTTGAGCTACAGCTCGATGTTTTGGTTGCGGGAGATGTACGCAAAGGATCTCCGTTTGCGGCTGGATCGGCTATTTTGCAACCAGGAAGTGGCCGTTGGGTGAATTCCCAAACGGTCGTTGCCGAATCGATCGGACAAGGGGTTTGGCAAGAAACGGCAACTGCGGCCGTATTCGCATCGTGGCTGCTGATGGGCTTTGCGATCGCTGCCTGGATGTGGTTCCCAGCCGGTGGCATGGCCATCACATTGCTTGGGATGACAATGAGCCTGCTAGGGTTTTCATCGAATTATAAGAAACTTTCAACTATCGGATTTGTGACCCATGGGGTAATTCTAACTTCTTGCTATTTCCAAACTCTGTAAGGATCGTGCGGGCGCGGACGCTCCACGACCGAATGCCGAACGCCACCGAATCCAACGCGCAGCGTACAATCATCCATCGAACGCGACCATCCCGTCGGCCCGCAGGCTTACGCCAGGCGGCTTAGGATCGCTTGATCAATGAGTGGGATAGGCTTCCAGCCTGTCGCATTGAAAATGACAGGCTGGAAGCCTATCCCACTTCAAAAACCGGACCGGTATTGATCGAATGGTCCTTAAGCACTTTATTATTTTGCTGGCTCAGGAGTCGGTTTTTTTGCGTCTAATGCGACTTCTTCGGGGGATGCGTAGGTCTGCTTGGACTGGTATCGCTCGAGTATTTTCTTAGAGAAAGCCTTCATGTTCTCCGGT
The DNA here is from genome assembly GCA_043775635.1 of Planctomycetaceae bacterium. Taxonomy (GTDB): domain Bacteria; phylum Planctomycetota; class Planctomycetia; order Pirellulales; family Pirellulaceae; genus UBA6163. The sequence goes on from JAYVSE010000330.1 coordinate 5,995, forward strand.
GCCAGTGCGACTGCCTTTTCCTGCCAACCGATTGCGGTTTCGAATTCGCCATTGGCTGCGAGTGCGGCTGCATACGCGGACAGGTCACCGAGTGATTGGTAGTTACTTAGCTTGCATGCGGCCTCACCTGACTTGACGGCTTCGACGGCATTGCGAAGTGATTCTTCTTTGACGGTTGACAATAACCACGCTCGATTTTGGTGAGCCAATCCGTAACTAGGTACCAGCTTGATCGCAGCGTCATAGTCTTCGATCGCGCCTTTAAACTCGCCAATCATGAAGCGGTTGTAGCCGCGATTATTGAGTGCGCCTGCGGCTTCGGGATTCATTTCAATGATTCGCGAGAAATCAGCAATGGCGTCAGAGTGTTTCGCTTGTTGATAAAAAATAAAGCCGCGAGCCATGATGGCTGCAATGTTTTTTTCATCGGCTTTGATGATTGCATTGAAGTCTGCCGTTGCTTCTTCAAGTTTTCCGGCCGCTTTGTAGGCAACGCCGCGTTGTTGCAATAACGCAATGTTATCCGGCGTTACTTTTAACGCCTTGGTGTAGTCATCAATCGCGGCTTGGTGATCACCCTTGGCCATCTGGACTGCAGCCCGATTGACCAACGGAGCGGTGTCGTTCGGATCTTTGTCAATTGCCTTGCCGTAATCAGCGATTGCCTTATCAAAGTTGCCCGCCTCGGCATGGAACAACCCACGACTGGTATATGCGTGCGCGGCGTCGTAGCCAAGTTCTATCGCCCGGTCAAAGTCCGCGACTGCCATATCGGACTTCCCAAGTGCCCACCACGCCGCCGCACGCAAGGTGTAAAAACGACCTTCCTTGGGCTGCCGCTGGATAAGGTCGGTGTAGATGTCAACCGACTCCGGTAACTTGACCGCGTTTACTTTTGCGACGGCACCTTTCTGTCCTGTGTGGGTGAGAATCACGTACGAATCGTCGCGCTCCTCGGTAACGATTAGCAAGTCACCTTTCTCGATCACGTCGACAATGTTTTCACCACTGGTCAGCTTCATTTCAACCCGTGCGACAACCGGGCCACCGGACTCTTGCGCTTCGGCGATGGCAGTCGCTAGGCAAGCAAGAGCGACGGAGATGCAAATTTTGGTAGGTGACCAATGAGCGACCGTTTGGCGAGGGAACCTGGGATCAAAAGAGCAAGATTTTGCAGTATTCATTCGAAAGTTTCCATTCGCCTGAGAGGGCAAAATCAAGGTTGGATAGCCCCGCTCTGACCGTTCGGTGAAACCTCAAGTGGTCCAGGTTGGCGAAGCCTGTGCCAAACGAGCGTAGGTTGAGAATCGCGAACTGGCCAGCCAAACCTTTATTTCCGTAATATTTTCCCGATTAGAATTAGCAAGATAACCGCCCTTATGGCGGGTTTCGGCAATACAGTCTGAATGATTGTCGCATTTTCTTGAAAAGTTTTCCCAGATCCCGTAGACGGCTTTTCTTTGCCAAATACCCTTTAGGCGTGCGAGATGCGTTTGGAGTCGAATGACAACGCATCCGTATCTCGGATTTACAACGGTTGAAAATATTTGGAGTGTCTTCAATGAAATGGTTGAATCAAGTTTTGTGTAGTGGACTCATGGCGGCAATTGCATCGTCAGCGTTTGCTAATGACTGTGCTCCTTGCGGCGGCTGCAGCGACCCTTGCGCCAGTGCAAACGGTTCGGTCGTTGCACAAGGTGCCGGTTGCGGCGCTGTCGGCGTCGCGATGGGCTGCGGTGTAGCGACTCCAGCGGCTGAGTCGTTATGTGAACCCGTGACGACCTATAAGGTTGTGATGGAACCAACTTATGTGACCGAATCCCGAGCTGTCGCTGGAACCGAGATGCGCACCGAAGCCCGTCAACGAACCAAGAAGGTTTACACCAGTGTTCCGGTGATTGAGACTCGCTATCGCACTAAGTCGGTCAATGTTCCAAAGACCGATACCAAGACGGTTGAATACACCGTCCTTGTACCAGTCAAGAGCGAAAAAACGGTCGAAGTGACCGAGTCCGTGCCAGTCTGGAACGAAGTTAGCGAAAACTATACGGTCAAGGTTCCAAAGCTCGTCGATGTGCCTGAAGATTATACGGTTCAAGTTGCAACGCTTCGTGATGAACAGTTCACTTACACGGTTAACGTTCCGCATCCTGTGATCGAAGAAAAGACGCGTACCGTTACGATTGCTGTGCCTGTTACCAAGACACGTGAAGTCGAGCGCTGCGTGCCAGTCACCACCATGACCACCGTGACCAAGGATTACGGCCAATGGGAAGATCGCGTTGAAGAAGTCGCGGCGGCTCCAGTGATGGCAGCCGCTCCTGTAACGATGGAAGCAGCCCCAGCGGTTGCTTCGGTTGGCACATGCAGCGGAACGACTTACACCTATGTTCGCTCCGGTCTGTTCGGTCGACGATGCTGCAAAGTCGCATCAAGCTGTGGTGGATGCTCGGCATGTGCACCCGCGTGTGGTGCCGAAGCCAGCGGCTGTGGCAGTGTTGCTGGTGGTTGCGGCAGCGATGCCGGATCGGCTTGCGGATCGAGCGTAGCGGGGGCATCATGTGGGGCTCCTGCTGGCGGATGCGGTACAACAACGGTCACTCGCAAAGTATGGGTTCCCAACGTTGTCACTGAAGAAGTTCCTGTGGTCACTTCGACCACTCAGAAGGAGGTTGTCAGCTACACCGTTTACGAACAACAGACCGAACAAGTGCCATACAAGTGCACAACGATCGTCTATCAGCCTGAAGCTCGCACCGGTGTCAAGCAAGTCGTTGACTATGTCAGCCAAGCACGCACTCGCACTCGCAAGCAAGTTCTGTATAGCGACGAGACCCGTACTCGGACTCGCAAGGAACTGAGCTACTCAACGGTCAGTAGGACCGAAACGTACCCAGTCGTTACTTACACGACCGAAACCCGTACCAAGGAAGTTTCGTACAGCTATAACGTTCCTGAAGTGACCCAGGAAGCTTATGAAGTGACTCGTTATGACAGCGTTTGCGAAGACGTTGTTGAAGAGTACACCGTTTCGGTTCCTGTCTGTGTCATGAAGGAAGTTCAAGTCCAGGTCTGCAAGATGGTTCCTCGCTTGGTCGAAGAAGTCATCACACCATGCTGTGGTGGCGCGTCGACCGGTGGCTGTGGTGCGGATCCGATGACCGGTAGCGGTTGTGGCTCGGCTGCTGGTTGTGGCTCGGTCAGCAACGGCGGTTGTGGTGGTTGTGGTGCAGCCGCAACGCCTGTTTCGACCGGTTGCGGATGCTAAATCCTGTTTGCATCAAGTTCGAAATCCAAGAGGCCATCGTGAGTTTCACTCGCGGTGGCTTTTTTGCATTCAACTGGTTGACATGGGTAACGACGACCGCGTATCTCATTGCTGAAATCGGCAGCCGAAATTTAATCCCTATCTCGGGTCCCCCGACAACTGAAATGCGGCCAAGTAAGTTAGGTCTTGGCCATGGATCGCAGGCAAATGTCCGGGCCGTTGGCCCTTTGGGATTTTACGTGCTGCACGTTTTACCCAGTCCGTTGGACTGGGCTAGGTAAATGTCCGGGGCTTTGCCCCTGTGTCTTCGGATCAAATTTTAACCAATCAATGGCTGGGCCGTTGTCCATGTATTTCCGGACCAAAGGTCCATACGTTTGCCTAGCCCAGCCCATCGGGCTGGGTCCAGGTTCGGCTTTGATCAATGCGCAATTTTTCGTCTCGGAAATTGGATCGCGTCATTTTGCATTGGGGTCGATTTGGAGTAGCACTGCCAACACGTCGTCCGAATTCGTCGCATTCTCCGGCTTCAGGACACGATGGATGATTCCGCGTGAGTGCGCATAGGCCATGGCGCGGGAAAGCTTTGCGACCATGTTCGCCGAAGATTGCTCGAGCGCAACTTCGATGCTTGGGCGACGCTCGCTTCGCCAAGCTGTTTCGAACTCATCACAGACATGATCGATCAGCGAATTCACGACGGTATCTCCGAGAACGATGAAAGAGATCGCTAGGTATCCCGCAAGCCGAATTCGGTGGCGGCAGCGAGTTGTTCTTCAATCTCTTCTCGACGAATTGATTTTGCTTTGTCAAAACCTCGTCGCGAAAGTGTGAAGTCGCGATGGAGATGATGGACGATCAAGCCCGTTCGGCAAAGTTCGCAGAAACCATCAAAGAACCGGATGGTGATCTCTGGATTTTCACGGCTTCGGAAGGCGATGGTTTGGTGCTCCGCAACTTCGACGTAAACCGCCAGCAAGCGACCAGCCGCTTCAAATGCCGTCTTCACGCCGCGAACTTCGATAACACCTCGATCGCGTGCCGAATAGAGGATTGCAAGTGCCTCTGGAGAGAATTCGGTGACTGCGGTGGATGCTTCGTGCAAGACAATCGCTCGCGCACAAACGGCTGCCAGCGCCGCGAGGGTGGGCCCACCTTCTCCCATCACTTCCCAGCTTGCCGCCATCTCGCCGTGAAAGGCGTTGTATTCGGCCAGGAGTTTCGCTTCGCTGTCCTTAAGCATGATGTTTTGGCCCGGTGAAAATGCTAACAACGCGCCCGGAAGTCGGAAGTCGGGTCGCAAGCAATGCGCTATTGACCAGACTTCAACTTGGCTAGCTGGGCCGTGACATACTCGACCGGAATAGGAATTCCTTTAAGCTCGCCTTCACAGACGATTTGGTCGCCAACGACTCCTTGGAAATGAGCCACAATCATTCGATTGCGGCGTGCTTTGATCAGCCTGACCATCAATATAAGTCGGTCACCTGGCAGCACGATCCCGCGAAATTTCACGTTGTCTACGCCGCCAAAACCTACCATTTTAGCACCCAGCAAGTCATTTCGCTGGGTAAAAAAACTGGCCAATTGGGCGGACGCTTCGATCATTAACATGCCCGGCATTAGCGGCATGCCCTCCATGTGACCGCGGACCCAAAAGCTGTCGTAGGATGTTTGCAAATAGGCAGCACAAACCTGACGTTCGGTATCCTCATAAAGGATCGCCGTCAGTTGTTCCATCTCGTACCGCTGAGGGTTGATCGCTCGAATCGCCTCTAAATCGGCGATCGGACGATCAAAATCGAGCAGATCAAGATCGACAATAAACTCGATCGAAGCCACAGTTTAGGTCTTTATCTTCTTGCGTTTTGCTTTACGAGCCTTACCGTTTGCAGGACGTTGGCCGTGATTGGCCTTTTTTAATTTGTGGTGCGGTTTAGCCATGGAAATTGTTTGGGGGAAGTGAAGTTCGAACGGGAATGCCCGCTGGTGTCTTGGTCAAGGAGCAAGATGTTACTCTCAAATGCCTTGGGCACCAACAAGCCCAACAAAAATTCGTTAGCGAAAGTAGGTTCCGCGATCGGGAATCGCGTAGTGTACAGGTGGATTTCCCCTGCTCGGTCCCTCGTTGTAAGGCGAAATGGCTGCCCCAGTGGACGAAATTCCCTGCTCTGGTTGCGGCTGAGCAGCGGAGTACTTCGATGGCGGGCGGGTTTTTGACTGGCGGTTCGCAGTACGCGAGAACGCGTCAGTCGCTGTGGTGCTGGCGGTTGCGGCGTTGCGGAGTCGAACATACCAGCCATCCTCGGAGTCGGTGGAGTTCACTGCCGTTGCTGTCACCAGCGAAACGGCTGAATTGCCCGTCAACGGGTTGGCATTGGGAGAATTTGGTGCGGACGGATTCGACAGATTGGCTTTGGCAAAACGTTCCACAGGGCCGTTTCCGACCGACACCCACGCCAACCACTGGTCTTGAAGTTCTGTCAACGATTCATAGCCATAGTGGCGGCGAACATTGTCGGTCCACGATGGTTTTTGCATATAATCGCCCAGGAAAGCAACAAACTGCGATGGACCGCGCTGCGCGATCAAGAACTGGCAAACCGAATACCCTTGCGCGTACATCGGCAATACATCATTGGGGTATTCAGTGAGCAAAAACAGCTTGTTCATTGCAATTCCCCGGCGTGAACTGAGGAATTCTCGCAATTTTGCTTCGTGCTTATCCCGCTCGGATTCGTGCTCGACGGTCGTGCAAATGCCTTCGTCCGCCCAGCGAGGTAGGGGCCGACCAAAATGCGTCGCTAAAATCGTGTGTGTCACTTCGTGCGGCAGAACGCTATCCAATATCCGTTCAGGAGTCCCGACAACTTCCATCTGAAAATCTCGCACCGGCGAGCGATTATATTGAGTCACGCCCTGAGCTGGGAGATTGCCAGCAATCACGTGAATGGGGCAGGGCGTCGGCCACGGAGGCAGTGTTCGCCCGAGCCAGTGTTCCGATAAGTCCCGGCGATAAGCTTCCGCAGCCTCGCCTACCGCTTGGGCCAAAGCTGGCGAAGGGGCCATGATAATAAAGTTTTGCGTTCGAAAATCAGCAGCATTTGCCACGGAAAAAATCGCGGAAAATGCGAGGGTTGCCGCGATTATGCGGGAACAAAGAGATCGATTACCGGCTTCCATGCCGTAGCCCTAATGATAGGAGTTTTTTGTGCAAACATCGCCGGTATAGAAATTAAACTACCAGCACGCTCACTCCGTAAGCATCATCCGCTTGCACCGTCCGCTGGAGTGTAGGGAAACGACTTGATTGACGCCTAGGCCGAAACTGCGCCTTAAATAGAAGGGGGTGCATGACATGGTTTGCGGGACGGATTGAGGTCGCGAGAATTTTGCTGATGATTTACAATACGAGGGCTTCAGTTAGTGTGACTGGGGGTTTTG
>JAYVSE010000331.1:0-23900 GCA_043775635.1 Planctomycetaceae bacterium
TGAGCGGGAAATAAGTGTCCGGTACCTTTTGCGAGGAACTCGCCCTTCGGGTGCTTTGCACAAAAGGTACCGGACACTTATTTCCCGCTCGATCCTTAACCCTAGCCAACTTCAACAACCTTTGGAGAAAATATGAAAGCCCAAGATGTCCTTGCTGGTGCATACAAGACCAGCGACATGGTTTTGCGAACTTATATCAGCGACCTCAGCGATGAGGACTTGCTCCATCGCCCCGCTGCCGGGTGCAATCACCTAGCTTGGCAACTCGGCCATTTGATCGCCTCTGAAGTTTCGCTTCTAAATTCAGTGTGCCCGAACGCGGCCGCCACGCTGCCCACCGGATTTGTAGAACGATATTCAAAGGAAGCGGCTACTTTAGACGCACCTTCTGCGTTCGACACGAAAGAAGAATACGTGCGGTTGATGGATCTGAATCAAGCGGCGGCCCTTGCCGCGATGGCGAATGTTTCGGAAGAACGATTGTCAGAACCGGGACCAGAACACTTCCAGCCAATGTTTCCAACCGTTGGCTCCGTTTTGATTCTCGTGGCGACGCATGGGCTCATGCATTCGGGTCAGTTCGTTCCCGTGCGCCGTTCTCTCGGAAAGCCAGTCTTGATCTGACGAGATTTTTGTTTGGAAATTTCCCAAGATCACGCGATCCGCGGCGAATTATGTAGAATGAGCGTTGCTTAAGTCAGAAAAAAATAGGGGGAATTAAAGAGAACATGATTCGAAAGATTCTCGCCAATATCTGCCGAATTGCGCTGCTTTTGTTAGTCGCGATTTTGGCCTTTGGTTACTTGGCTTCCGGCTTAGACGAAGGAACCGCCGCAGCAGCGGCTCGTGGAAACAACATCACCGCTGAACTTCCTGCGGCAATTAAGAATTCGCCTGCCAATCTGCCGCCCATCGATCTGTCGGAACCAATAACAGCGATCAACGCATGTTTTGACGATCAATGGGAAAAGGTGAACGTTGATGTCGCACCACAAGCAAATTGGCTGACGGTTTGCCGCCGCTTGTCGCTCGCACTTGTTGGCACCGGCATGTCGCTGTGTGAAATTCGGGAGTTGCAGTCGGTCGCTGAAAAGGATCGTGTTCCCGTTTATCTGGAACGACTACTCAACGAACCCCGCTACCACGACTATTGGGCTGAACGATTCACTCGCGTCTATGTAGGCAATGAAGACGGCCCGTTTATCGCCTTTCGCCGCCGTCGATTTCGCTCATGGTTGAGCGACTCATTCGCTGCCAACCGCCCCTATGACCAAATCGTCCGCAGCTTAGTGACCGCTGATGGGCTTTCAACAGATCGACCCGAAGTCAATTTTTTGACCGTCACACTGAATTCAAATGAACAAGGGCAGCCGAACCCGATTCGGCTCGCGGCGCGAACTTCGCGTGCGTTCCTAGGTCTCCGCATTGACTGCATGCAGTGCCACGACGATTTCCTTGGCAATGTATCCCTTGGAGATGTTTCTAACGCCAAAGGTGCCGAGCTCCGCGAAGGCACACAAAAGGACTTCCATGCCTTGGCAGCATTCTATTCGACCGCGCGACAAAACGGTCTTCAGGGGATTCGCACCGAGGACCATCCCTACGAATATCAATTTTTGAATGCTGACAAAACCACGATCGTCGAGCCCGCAGTCCCCTACGCTGCCAACCTGCTTCCAGAATCCGGAAGCCCTCGGGAACGACTGGCGCAGTGGTTGACTCACCCTGAAAATAAACAAGCTGCGCGCGCTTCCGTTGGCCGTGTTTGGGCGTTGATGTACGGCCTTTCAATGACGGCTGCTGTTGATAATATCCCGCTCAATGCCACGCTTCACCCGGCAATCGACTTACTAGCGGATGATTTCGTGAAGCATAATTTCGACATCCGCCGCTTGATCCGCTTGATTGTTTTATCGCGTCCATTTCAACTCGATAGTGCTGCTGAATTCGCGATCACCGAAAAGCACGAAAAAGAATGGGCCGTTTTTCCATTGGTTCGTTTAAGACCCGAGCAGGTCGCCGGTTGTGTGATTCAAGCTGCCCGAGTGAAAACGATTGATCGCGAGTCATCGTTGATCATCCAATTGATGAAGTTCGGTGGTGTCAATGATTTCGTGACTCGGTACGGTGACACTGGCGAAGACGAACTTCACCAGGAAAACATCACGATCACTCAACGCTTGATCATGCTTAACGGTGAACTTGTCGGGGAATACAGCAAAGAGAATCCGCTCTTGAATTCCAGTTCTCATATTTTGATGTTCGCGCAGAACGATGAAGAAGCGATCACTGCGACCTATTTGTGTGTGCTCAATCGATTGCCAGACAGCGAAGAAAAAGAGATTTATACCAAGCGATTAACCAACGCGTCCGATCGCGAAGCAGTGGTTGTTGATTTGTTCTGGGTGTTACTGAATAGCAGTGAACTCGCCTGGAATCACTAGTGGTCCGAGAACTAATTGATGCCGCTTGAAAGAATCGTTAAACCGCGAGCCCAACGGGCCGCGAGCCTCGCGCGGGGCGTTGCCCACACGGTTTAACGAAAAAATCGCCAAGCAAGGTTATTTAATTCTCGGAGCACTAGTGCCGCGAACTTTATATCGATTTACGACTCACCAAGGTGTGCGAAATGTTTGAACAAAACCGATTATGTGATGCGAACGTCCATCTATCGCGCCGCACACTGCTGACGGCAGCAAGTGGTACCGTTTTCCTAGGACCACTGGCGACGAGATTGGCGGCAAACGAAACCGCGAAGGGAGGCGATCCCGCTCGACCCAAGTCAGTTATTTTGCTTTGGCTAGAAGGCGGACCGAGTCAATTGGAAACATTTGACCCTCATGTCGGTGGCAAAATCGGTGGTGATGTCAAGGTCATCGAGACTTCGGCAAAGGGGATCGCGATTGCTGATACTTTGCCGCAATTGGCAGAGCAGTTGCATCACGCTGCCATCATCAGAAGTGTTACTGGCAAAGAGGGTGATCACGAGCGCGCGGTATACAATATTAAAACAGGTTACCGACCCGACCCGACACTGATACATCCTTCGTTGGGCGCCATCGTATGTCATAACGACGATCTTGGTGCCGATATTCCGCGGCACATTTCTATCCTGCCAGGCGGCTTCCCGTCCCGTGGCGGATACTTAGGAGCAAAATACGATGCTTTCAAAATTTACGACCCCGCCAGTCGCGTTCCCGATGTCAAGCCGCGAGTGGACCAAGCTCGGTTTGACACCCGCATGAAAGACTTGAGGGAAATCGCGGAACGAAAATTTACCCGCAATCGATTGGTGGATTCTGACAATCTGCGGACGTTGCATGTCGCAACAACCGACCGAGCGCAGACGATGATGACCAGCGACCAGCTCGATGCATTCGATGTGACGAAAGAGTCGTCGAGCGTTCGTGAGCCATTTGGCGATTCAGCGTTTGGTCGTGGTTGCTTGGCAGCCATCCGGCTGATCGGTGTGGGCGTGCGTTGTGTTGAAGTAACCCTTAGCGGTTGGGATTCGCACATCAACAACCACTCGCTGCAAAGTTCGGCATGTAAGACATTAGATGGCGCAGCCGCGTCACTACTGAAAATGCTTGAAGAACGCGATCTTTTGAAAACGACGTTGGTCGTCATCGGGGGAGAATTCGGTCGTACACCAAACATCAATCCAGCCGGTGGTCGTGACCACTGGCCACATGGATTTTCCACGCTGCTTGCTGGTTGTGGCATCCGCCCTGGGGTTGTCCATGGCGCAACGGCAAGCGACGGCGACCTCGATGACGAAAATCCTACCAAAAGCGTCAAAGATCCTGTTACTATCGCCGACGTCCACGCCACCATTCTAAAAGCCGTTGGCATTGACTTTATTCAAGAAATACAAACGCCGATCGGCAGACCGATGTTCATCAGCGAAGGCAAGCCCGTCGAATCGGTTCTTGCGTGATTGATAATAGAAATGGGATTCATGAGAAGCATAATTTCCATGACTCCCATTCTTCCCAACAATCCCATCACTCTTCCGCTGCGCTCTATTCTTCGTTCGCACCACCGAGTGTGATGCTGATCTTGTACTTTTGTTGTAAGTGGGCATGAGATTGGCTCGCATGGCCATCTTTGGGAAATTTTTTGCACACTTGCTGAAATGCTTGGATCGCGGCCTCCTTTTCGCCAGCTTCTTCTTGCGTGTAGGCAATCTGAAGCAGCGCCCAGGGAGCAGAAATTTTGTCGCTCGCGACCTGGTTATAAAGCAAAATCGCCTCTTTCGGCTGCTGCAAACGTCGATGACACCAAGCCATCTGCTTATAGTTTTCAGGAAAGTTATCGCATTGGCGAAAATGGCCGATCGCTTCCTTGAATTGCCCTGCATCGCGATGAGTGCACCCGACTTCAAATCGCCAGCGGCTCGCTTGTCCGCCATCTTCCGTTACCAGTTGCTCGTACACCGTGATCGCTTCCGCCGACTTGCCAGCCGCGCGATAGGTCAACGCCAATTCAGGCTTCCATCGCGTTGCATGTTCCTTGTCTTGCCCGATCAGTTGATTGTAAGAATCTATCGCGCCTTCCCAATTTTGCTGTTCGCGGTAGCTATATGCAACTTGGCCGAGACCCTCAGCCTTGTTTTCGTAGCGACGATAGGTCGCTCGAGCTGGATCGAATGCTTGTTTGGATTTGTGCCAACCCGCCAATTTCCCAAGTGCTTCATCATCAGGACTCGCATTCTTCAGCACGGCCTCATAAGCCGCTGGCACCTGTTCATCGTGGCGAGCCAATGCGGTTACATCGGCAATCGCCAACAAGCATTGCCTCGCTAACGATTTGCCCGCAGGACTTGATTGGTCGTTCGGTGTTTGTTGCTTGAACCAAGCGATTGCGTCGGCTGCTAGTTTTTCTCCCTTTGTTTTTGATTCCGCTTGTGCCGCGAGATCGTTCACTGGCGAACGAACAAACTGCGCAACTTGAGCAGACAATTGTTCAGCATTATATGTCGTCTCCAGCGCTCGAAGTCCCTCATTGAATGCGGCATCGCGAAACAAATGTGTCGCAAGCTGCTGGGATGCTTGCACACATAAGCCTGCCGTTTGGTTGGTTCTAGGGACATTGAACGTCAGCCGTTTCCAAAACTCCAATTTCGCAGGTATATCTTGCTCGACATTTGCAATTTCAATGAGCTCGCTTAACGCATGGACTGCGGCCAAATGCTGGGGGTAATTGCTGACAACTGCATTCAATGAAGCTTTAGCTTCCTTCAAGCGACCGATCTCGCGCTGCGTCCGCCCAATGTAAAACGCAGCGGCGATTGCTTGGGGAGATTCAGGCCAGTAATCGATCACTGTTTGAAAGCCGTCTTTGATCGCCGTGTTTTGCTGGCGCAACTTGACCTGGGCCAAGCTCCAACGAAGCTGGGCGTACGGAGCGCCATTACTCGCTTCGTACAACTCGATGTACTTTTCGTATTCAGCCGCAGCCGTTTTCCAATCCTGCTGTTGCCAATATTTTTCTGCGATTTGCAGTTGGTAACGCTCGACTTCACGCAACTTCTTCCAATCCTCGAGCGAGAAATCATGCAACTCCTCAGCATTAGCTGACATGCTACAGAACACGATGGCGAGCATGAACACACACGATGAGAGAAATCGGCAAATCATTTCCCTAAAACCTTCGTTTGCAAGCGTTTGGAATATTCGACATGTGCGTAGTTAAGGACGTTAACACCGAGTTGAAAACAGGCATCGTAGATCTCGCGAGACACGCCGGCGTGACCGTCGGCCCATGCGTCACTGATATCGCCTGGGTGATAATAAACCAACCATCGTCCGTCGGCTGACCATCCTAGTGCTTCCTTTCCACCGTGAGGGACAACATACGGCAATGACGGTACGTTAAACGGAATGCGATGAATCCCATCGTCCAGTGGCACAGACACCGGCGGAGTTTCAGGAAGCACGCGATTCATCAATGCCATGAACTGATTGTGAAAATGGCCGCTCCCTGAAGAAGCGAAGAGCATTCCATGCTTGTCTCGTAAGTACTCGCGCAACGTTTTGACTTCACTATTAGAAAGAAATAGGTTCTGTTGTCCGGTTAGAAATACAACCGGCGGGCATTTGTCCTTGGGAAAACTGGCTAGCTGTGAGACTCTCAACGACTCACTTTTCTCTGCCACTGGCTGTTGAGTTAGAATCCCATATTCGAGCAGCATATTTGCGTCACCACCAACGCCAAAGTTCAGGCCCCAGTCGCCACCGTCGTATTCTAACCGAATCAAGCGAACGCGTCCCTTGGACGTACCGCCAGCGAATCCCGCACCCGTTCCTTCGCCGTAGCCGATCGTATATTGATGGGCAGTGATCTCCTGAAGCTTCAATTTAACTTCATCGATCGGTGGTACTTCGAATTTAATCGAGCTGTAAGGGTTGAGGATGTACTTCTTTCGAACCACTTTTTCAACTCGCACCTTTTGAGTCAGCGCATGTTGTTTGCCGCCACCAGCAGGCAGTTCATAAATGAGCTGACAACCAGGAAGCTGCGACAGCGCCAACGTCACGAACCAAAAGAGCGCGGCATAGCTCACGACAGTCAACGTCGATTGCTTGAGCTTTCGGCTATGAAGTCCGTAAAACCACGCGTTCGAATCCGCCGGATGCCAGACGCGTGGTCCGCGATCACGTGGTTGATGGTGGTGCGGCAGTGATGAGGCGCCCGTGGCAATCGCTGCATTAATACGCTGCAAGTCGAACCGCCGTGATGAACGTTCCAGTCCCCAAACAATCCAACCCAGTCCTATGCTAAACAATCCAAACAAACCCATCGAAACGAGGCCAGAGTGAAAACTCGTCTGCCCCATCCATTCGGAAGTCGCGACCACAGCGTGCCACCAACACGGATACGCGGCCGTAACGACGATCGCCAAATCGATCTTGGGAATGCCCGGTTGCTGCGCCCAACGGATCCAAACGAACCCGAGGGGCGCCGACACAAGGGCCACGACCGCTGCCAACCACGTCGGAATCCACAGGGATAGATTCGCAATCGCGATGAGCGTCCACAATATCGCAAACCACAGAGTAACTCTGGGCAAGCGGCGATCGTAGGGACGTGGCGACACATTCATATCGGTTCACAGCACCTAACGGTCGAGACCATCAAGAAGCTTGTCAAGATTTGGACTATCCAGAGGATTAGTCTTCGGATCCGCCGCTTTCGTTTCATCGAGCCCCATGACCTTCGTTGCTTTTTCGATGTTGGGTGGCACGTCATTGACAGGTGTTGCGGATTTCGGTTCAGTTTCGATACCTGCTTTTGACGGCGTCGAATTGGACTCCGTGCGCCCGACGGTTGTGGCATCGCTTGTCATCGCCGCTTTCGGGGCAACCGTTTTCGGCTGTGGCGAGCCGTAAATCACGTATGGCCCTAAGGTAAAGACCACCATGATTCCAAGTACGGCGACTGTCGCCTGAGTCATGCTTTGGACCAATAAACTCGCAGAGACAATTCCGATCACATCTTGTGGCCGGCGTCCTTTCAAGCGTGCCATGAACTCGCGCAATTCGGCCAAGCTGGCAGCGCTGACATTACGTTTCGTCTGCGAATCGTTTAGATCTCCCATCGGTGTTTGCATCAGTTTCTCACAGTCGTTTGTCTTCGAGAATATGAACCAGATCGCCGCCCGCTTCACTGATCGACTCAATCACGGGTTCGTAATACATTGCGGTTGCTTCTTTGTGTACCTTCAGCAACACCATCCGTTCTCCCGCAGGCGCATTGCCCAATGTTTCTTGAATGCGCTTGGTGAGTTGAGCCTGACCAATCAGTTGTCCGTTGAAATACAATTTATTCTGATTGTCGATCACGACGCTGACCTGCGAATGGGAAATGCCTTTTAGATCGCTTGCCGCTGCTGGCTGCCATTGCAAGTGGCTATCATCCTGCGCACGCGCGAGGATGACGAAGAATATCAACAAGTTAAACGCGATATCCCCCATCGCCATCGTTGGCACATCCGCTTTCATGGTTAGTCGTTTGAGTTTCATTGATGGCGCAGCCTTTTAATTACCAATCGTCACGGTTTGAATTTCCTCGCGCTGAATGGTGATGCTCGCACCTACGTCCTGGACTAACGTCGACACCGCAATCCAGTGGTCATAGGGAACGTCTGTCTTGCTCTTCAGCACTACAATCCGATCTTCTGGTTTGCGTTTGCCTTCTAGCGTCTTACCCAGTCGAAACGCTAATTCTTCAATTTTCACCGGTTCACCGTTGAGCGACACGATGTTGCGCGAACGGGTGAGGGCAAGTTCCGGGTTCTTCGATTCCTGTTTGTTTTGTTTTGCTTGCTCGCTGCTTGGTAGGTCTTGGCGTCGCCCAGTATCAGGCTGTGTCGAAGCACAGACGAGAAAGAAAACGATCAAATTAAACGCGATGTCCCCCGTCGCTACCGACGCGGGTTCTACAAGCAATTTATTGGTTCGACGCGACCGAAGCATAGTCTCTCACACCGCTATGATTTTTCTGCTAAGGCTAATTGCAACGTAACGGACTCAATCAGTTCCGCCGCCGATTCTTCGACATCGAGCACGAACTCGTTGATCACGCTTGTGAAGTAATTGAACATCACGAAGGCTGGAATTCCCACGATTAGTCCTAGCACTGTCGTTAATAGCGATACCATGATGCCGGACGCTGCGGCCTCGACTATGTTCATCTGGCCCATGTTGCGCACGATATCATCAAACGATGTCACCATCCCCGACACGGTTCCAAGAAAACCGAACATCGGTGCAGCACTAGCCACCGTCGCTAAGATCGGCAAATGCTTTTCCATTGCCGCCACAATGTGAATTGAATAGTCATCCATTCCCTTCACGACTTGATCTTCGATTTTTGCGGCATCATACCCAAGCCGCCTCGCGACCAAGTACTTCCGTAGCCCCGCACCAAGGATCGCGGGGACGGGGCCCTGTTCTCGATCGCAACAATTTAACGCTTCCTCAACCTGATCGTTTTCGAGGAAGGTTCGAACTTGCGCTCGCAATTCCTCGGCGCGAGTGTTGAGCATCAGCAGCGCGCGGAAGCGTTCAATGATGACGCCTAGCGCTAGCACTCCCAATATTAAAATCGGCCACATAAAAAGACCTCCGTCGAGCATGTACTTCATCGCCCCGGTATGTAGCAAATCATGTATCCAACCCGTAGACGGGGGTTCCTTCACCGCAGGTATCTGGGTAGCGGAGGCGGCTTCGTTCGGTGCTGCTTCGTTGGACGCAGGGTTAGTGGCCGGGGGAGCGCCTGAGGCTGTTTCGTTGGAGCCAAAAGATTCAGCCTGATGCAAAAATAAACAAAGGCACAGCGTTAATGCTTTTAAAAAATGGAACGCGTTAAACCGCAGCCCATCGCCCTCAGCCTGGCCTGACGAAACTGTGTTTAGTAGGTGAAATTTCATGGTCGCTTGTAATGTTAACTCCGGCCCCCTTCTCCACCGGTACTCCGGGGGAGAAGGGCTGGGGATGAGGGGGAGAATCGGTGAAATCATAATAAAAATGCGTCGGTCGCAAGCCCCTCACCCCCGGCCCCTCTGCCCGAGTACGGGGCGAGGGGAGCCTGAATCACGATCGATACTCGGCCATAATAAAAGGATACAAAGCACGGAGAGGGGGCACCAAAAATCCCTAACTCCATGCCATTCCCGTACAGGGGCGAGGTGACTGGAAAATTGTTCCGCGTAAAATCGATGTCATTCATGCAAAATCCAATGGTCACTCGTCATCAACGCTGTTGGCTTCGGATTCAAACTGTGCCAGCATTTCCGGCAATGCTAATCGTCCACGAGCATACTTGGCGGCTTCGCTGTCAGGATGTTTCCAGCGGCAATTGTTATAACTAATGAAAGCCTGTCGATTGTTGCTGGCCATCCGATAACTTTCGCCTGCCCAAAAAAACGCGTCCGCCGTCAATTCGTCTTTGGGAAAGGTGTCGACGAACTTATCAAATGACTTGCCAGCAGACTGATATTTTAACGCTTTGTGGTAACATTGGCCAATGCGGAACGCCATCCGCGGAGCATTCGAATGACTTTCAAATCGTTCTAGGAATTTTTCGCCGACCTGCGCCGCGATCTCGTATTTTTGATTCTTGTAGAAGTAATCCGAGATCCGAATCATAACGTTTGGAATCAATGGACTCTTAGGATGCGTTGCGGCTAGGGTCACATAGGCTTCGAGCGCCTTGTCAAAGTCACCAGCCTGCTCATAGCATTGAGCCAGCTTATATTGCGCATCGGGTGCCAAGGTGTGTTCTGAGAATTGTCTTAATATCAACTCATATGCCTTGATCGCCTCATCCCACTGTTCGAGTTCCTGAGCGAACTGTCCCAACAGGTATGCGATACGTGGTGCATACTGTGGGTCAGGATAATCCTCCATGACTTCCCGCAACACACGTCGGCCTGATTCCAAGTCAATTTGCTTTTCGCTCTCTCGTTCAAGTTGTTTATGGCTTTTGAACAACTCAAAATAACTTTCTGCGATCCGGAATCGGGTTTCTACTGCTAGGGTTTCGTCTTGAAAGACCTTGCTGAAAGCCGCGACGAGTCCATCGGTTCCGACGACGACGGGCAATTCGGCAACCTGCTCAAGCGTTCCCGTTTCCGTGCTGGCCAGCGGGTCGATGAATTTGACGCTCAACAAATCACCGAAAAAAGTTTCCAGTTCGGCATCAGACGGGTTGAGATTTCCGGCGATCGGTTTGTCGCTCGCTTTCAGTTGCATTGACCCGGTGAAAACGCCGCTATGTGACGACGTTTCTTCCAGCTTGACAGACTCTTGTTCGCCAAGCTGTGAAGTGATATTCACTACCGAAAAATCCCGAGCATCAGAATGATCAGCATCGGGATCGAGAACCTTCAAGTACAGTCGCTCACCGACATGCAGTTGTGTGATCTCTTTTTCGTAGTCACGATCTGTAACAAACAACTGGCCATTTGAAATCAATCGTCCTTCTGCCGATATCGATTCGGGTAAGTCGGATGGACGACGCGTGTCTTGATAACTCGCCTTGACAATGTCGCTGCCTGTGAGATTCAGCACTCGGGTCACCAAGTTCGTACTCGAAGCGTCCTCGATCTTTTCATCACTCGCGGGCACATCACCAACTTGCACTTCACCGACGAGGTAGCGTGGCATCTCTGTCGTCAGCGGTACAACGGCAGGGCTGTTTTTTCCACCAAGCCGCAAAATCACTTGACCAACAAAACGTCCTTCGTCCAGCGCCACGCGATCGGCACCCTCACCGCTGTAGTCCATGTAAAGGGGTGAAATGTGACAATCAACTTCGACGGTCGCACCCTCGGTCGTGGTCAGCTTCACGCGGGCCGTGCTACGACTATCTTTCGCTGCATCGGGATCTATCAATTCGATGGTCAATGGAGCTTCAAAAGCAACGCCACTGATTCCAACCTGTTTCCTCTTCGGCAGCACGATCACAGTGGGTGGTTGATTTGAATCCGCCGGAGGTGGAACAATTCGCGTCTCAAGCACTCGAACCTGTGCAGCGGTCGGTTCCGGAACATAGACAATTTCTTCTCGCGGCACCGTGTGACCAGGAAACGTATTGTGAGTGTCTAAATATCGAATCACAACATCATCACCCGGCTTGACAGATAACGTGTTTTCCGAAGCCGCCTCTGCAGTGTCAACTTCTTTCGTAAAAATGCCGCTATTCGCGGTCGTCTCCGTGGCCACCATCTCGATGGCAGACTGGTCGTTGATCTGAACCTTAAACTTGATCGTGTCAGGTTGGTCAGTACGATCCTCGTCGTAGTCAGTGATTTCGACGACGATTCGCTCGCCTGGATCAACTCGTTTGAGTTCCTTTCGATTCGTATAGACTTGACTACTGCCCGCACGAGCAAAATCATAACCAATCGCCCCGACCCGCGCATTGAAATAGGTCGCTTGGAGTTTGCCATTGAGAAGCTGACTGCCTACAGCATCGTTTAATGTCAGTTCATCGGTATAAGTTGCTTTGACATTGTCGCCACCCGCGATTTCAAGCACATCATTGGCCGCCAACGCCAAAACATCTTCCGCTGTTGGAATGTATGGCATGGTGACGTCTGCACCGGAGATTTCCAGATTGCGAATCGCTAAGGACTCCCCTAAGTACTCCTGGCAGACGAACTTGACGTATCGCACTTCGCGCGCCGGAAATCGAAACTCCCAATCTGTTCCTTCTTGAATCACACACTCACTATTCGCAGGCTCCATGACAACCGACTTGAGCTCCATCAATCCGCCACCCGTGATCTCCAGTGGTTTGATTGACAACGATTGTTTGCCAATCGTGTTAAGCAGAACGGCCCCCACACGCTGCTTGACAAAGTTTGTCCAATTTCCCGTGTTAGACACGAGTCCTTCGAGCTTCTTGTCACCCACGGTAACCTCGTATCTCCCGCCATCTCCTTGATGGGCCAACTCGAGCCAGATCTCATAGGGCCCCGCCGTCTGGACGTCGACTTCCCATTGCACTTGGTCCTCTAACGATTGCCAGCTACCCAAAGTGTTCGCTGGGGTCTGTGCATTGACTCCGAATTGATCGCTCTTCTTGCTCAACTTCGCGGTTGCTGGCGTGAGCGAAAAGCGGGATTGCGAATCTTGCGGTTCCGCTGGCTTTGGCGACGGAGCTTGCGCGACATCAAAATCCGCAGCGCGAAGTGGTCTCAGCGCCACCTGCGCACTTGTCAGGCTGGCGCGAGCCAACGTGGCTTCCACTGGTTGCTGTCCCTTGTTCGATGCAGCGAACACAGCGAGGTCATGAGTTCCCGCTTCAAGCCAGAAATCGGCAGCACGCCCTCCCGCGCCCACAGGCAACTCCAAGCGACCATCAATCAATAGTGCAGTCTTGTCCGCGTTGATTGCCAACCGCACCGCGCCTGGTTTAGGTTGCACAAGCTTTCCTTGCCAGATCACAGAAAACGCGTCGTTGGCATTGTCAGCGTTTGGAGGTCGTGACCATTGGAGATTATCCACTTGCGCTTCATCGGAAAACTGCGGATTTTTCGCCAGTCCGAGCACTTGATCCCAGGTAGTGAATTGAGTGTGATCGCCAGAATAAACGCGGCGAGTCATGGCCCCATATTCCGTTGGCAGTGGAGCCACGCTCGCGATCGACGGATACCCTGCCAAACGAAACCATAATTCGCCATCCTGACTACCGAGCAGTTCCGCGCGAACGGGTGCGTTCTTCTTTGAATCCGGCGAGCTGACTCGAGCTCGCGTGACCTCGCGTAGGTCTTTCATATCGACTGACAGCCATTTTGGCGTCGCACCATCCGGTTCGCTTATCCAATACGATTTTGGATCACGGTCGATCGCCATCAATGGGCTATGCTCGATGCCTGAGTCGCTCGCCAGAGCACCGGCGGGCAGGTCGCCTGTGCCTGGAGACGCCATGAAGATTCCGGTGTGCGGACCTGTCTCCAACAGTGAAACTTGAATCTGGTCACCGCTATCCGCGACTAATTTTACAAGTACTTTGTCAACGTCATTGGTTAAATCTCGATCGGCATCTTTCACTCTTAAATAGATTGGGTTTCCGGGTTTGATTTGATTTGCGGGACGAACTTCGGATACACGACGATCGCCACTTTTCTCTGCCGCTTCACGCTCAATCTCTTGGCTGAATGTCTCCTGTTTCTCGTCTTCGATTTGGCTGCTGGCCACTTCAAGCTTAGCATCCGCTGCGATGCTTATTTCGACATCTGACAACGGCACATTCTTAAACTCGGATTTAAACTGCTCCGGGTAATCACACTTGATAAGATCCTTGCCGGTCAATTGCAGCATGTGATCGTCGGCTGTCGCGGCACCAAGTTGCGTTTCCAGGTCTGCACGAAACAAACCTTTGCCTGCACCGGAGCTAACGAGATAGATGGTTTCGACGTCGCCTCCCGGTACGGTGCTGACACGCACTGGAATGCGATTGTGTCCCCGACTGATCCCCAAATCACTGTCGTGCACCACAATCGACAACGGTGTTCCAGGAACATGCCTTCGCTTGCTTGATCGACCCAACCGACCAACCGTGCGGAGCAAATTCAACTGGTCGATATAACGTTCTTCGGCGCCGTAAACTTCCGCGAGATTGAACAGCGTCTGGTTGGCTAGCTCAACATTGGGAACTCGTTCTAAAACACTTTGGAAAATTTCTCGAGCTTCATCGCGATCTCCACGACGGAACGCTAACACGCCACGCAAAAACTCTGCTCGGACAACGACATCTGATTCGATACTGCGGGAAAGCTTTTCAAAGACTTGCTCCGCTTGGTCATAAACTTTTTGGGCCAAGAACGTTTCGCCAATTCCAAATTCCGCTTCGGTGGCTTGCGGCGTGCCGGTGTAGCGATTGATAACCGTGTTGTATTCAGCCCGAGCCACGTCAAACCGCCGAGCCTTGAAAAAGTTCTTTGCCAACAGCAACTGCATTTCTGCTTTGACGCCCAGGTCCAGTTGGGCGTTCTCGCTGAATTGAACCAACCATCCGCGAAGGATTTCTTCTACATACTCATGGTCTGCGTCGGTACCACTTGCCAGCAGCCGTTCACAGACAAACCTCAACAAGTCAGGCGGTAGTTGATTGCGGTGTTCGCGAAACAATTCTTTGTTGGCTAGGTAGGCGTCAAACGCCATCGCTTGATCACCTAAACGAAAGTACATGGCGGCCTGCAACAATGGCGAGATGGGACTGGAGTCATCAATCGTCAGGCCCACGCCTCCCATTTGCGAAAGCGATTGTGTGACCAAATCTCGCCCTGCTTTTTTGCGATTTTCATCCACGTTAGAAACATGTGCCAGCATCCCTGTCGCCAATACGACCGCTGACATGTAATCCTGCCTGCCGAGCGCCGACTGTGCCACTGGCATCAATCGGTCCCAGTCGTACCATTCATTACCGACATTGACCGTGGCTTGTGCCAAATCGAGGAGATGCTTTGTTTGGGCATCTGCGACTGGCGCCGCCATCGACGCGATCGTCAACTCAGCGATGGACGCTGCGGGTTGCACTCCTAGATCGCGAATCGCTGTCAAAACGCTTGTCTTGGTAGGCGCATCAAGGTCTTTGGCGTTTTGTAGAAGGTCAATCCACTGGCTAATTTGGTTGGGATCAAAATCTGCTGAACGCAGTGGTCGCTTTTGTTGGTACTTATGTGCCTCTTCGGCAACCCGTTTGACGTTATTCCAATCGGCAGCTTTGATGAACTCTTCCGCTAGCCACTGGGCATAGCGACCTTGAAAGTCTGAGTCCTGTTTGAACAGATCTAAAATGAAACTGATTCGCGGTTGAGGTTCGGTCATTTTTGACAGCAACCGGGAGGCACATTCTCGTGACTCGTAAGACTGTCGGTTGGCACTGACGTAAACTTGCCAATGCGCGACCGCTTCCTTTTCCAAGGCCAATTTGAACAGCATGTCACCAATGGTGGATGCAGAATACGAATCGGTACCGAACTTCTGTTGTGCAAGCTGCATCCAATCCCAACTGCTTCTCGCCAAATTCGCATCTTGACTACGATCTGCGGCTATTAATAGGCGCCTCCACTGATCACCCGACGCATTTTCGGGCAAGAACTTTAACCAGTTTTCCGCTGCGGGCTTGGCATCTTCTGGTAAACCATGGTCCGTCGCCACCTCCAACCAACCCAAGGCAACCAGTCGATCCAGGGGAAACTTTGCCGCGTACTGCCGATAGATCTTTACTGCCTCAACGCGACGATTGCCGGGAGCATAGTGCCGAAACCATTCTGCTTGAGATTGAAGAACATAACGGGCGGCGTCCTCATGCAGCGTGCCGAACGTGGCGGGTTCCAACAACATCGCACGAATCGCTTCTCCTCCACCATGTCGACTGTCTCGTTGGTCGACAAACGCTTTGATGATCGGATCAGCATCTGACTTTTGCAGTTCTTCGTTGGCGACTGCCACGCGTCCGTGCAACTCTTTGTTCTGACGTGCATTTTGACTCCAAGTCTTGACAACATTACGGAGCTGTAAGTTGTGAGGATGTTTCTTGCGAGCCTCCAAGACCAGCGCAAGATCGCGCTTGAATTCATCGTCGTCGCTACTGCTGTATAGCAACCAATCGACAGCAGCTCCGGTATATCCGTCGTCTGAAGGCGACTGCTGGATGAGATCGCGCGCGGCTTGCTTGGCCTTGCTGGGGTCTTTCATGCGGTCACGATACAAATCGAACGTCAACACATAGCGAAGGTAGTGCTGGCCCGGTTTGTTTTTGGCGATTGCTTGCTGCAACTTCTGTTCGGAATCGGCCAATTGTGCAGGCTCGTCACCGTTTTCGCGTACGAAGACTGCGGCGTTGCTATTCGTAAGCGGATCTTCGGCCAAAATCACCGAAAGCAACTGCGCCCCGCGAGCTTTGTCTGCATTTGCGATGCAGGACAACGCAACGTAACTGACACCGTGCATACGGTCGGGCCGCTCAGGATACGTCTTGCCGTACTCACGCATCAACGGCTCCAGCTCCGCTGGTTTCGCCCCGGCATGATAGCGGCGAAACAATTCCAGATAATGCAAAGTGGCATCATCGCGTATTTTGCGGGCCTGTTGGTAGCTGTCCGCAGCGTTAGCATGTTGGCCGAGGTTGGCGCTGTTTTCCGCCATCTGGACGTATAGCAGCCGCAACGTTTCGGGATCGCCACCAAGTCCTTTCTGGATGAGCTTGTTACCAACGGCGGAGCTTTTCGCCCATTGTCCAATCCGTCGATAAGTCGTGAACGCTTGCCAACCCACTTCTCGCGCGAACTCACCGGCAGGCAGCTTGTCTAGCATCTCTTCGCCAAGCACCGATTCCGCAGTGAACCCGTCTTGCGTGTTCGCTAGGTCAAACAATTGGATGGCGTAAACACCATAACGCCTCCCAAGTTCATCGGCACCGCGTCGCTGCCAAACCGCTCGGCAAGCTTCGGCGGCTTTCATGCGGTCAGCAAGCTGCCGTAACGCATCGGCAAAGCGAACCTCCAGTACCGCGTTCTCCGCCGCATCGGGGTAGCGGGTAATGAATTGACGAATGGTCGATGCAAGTTCTTGATCCCGCGAAAGTGCCGCGTGGCCGTCGATCAACTTGAGCATGACCGCTTTTTGACGGGGATCGTTTGGATGTGAAGCAGCAAACTTCTGGCCCGCTTGGACAAGACCAAACAGTCGGCCATCGCCGTAATACAGGTCAACAAGTTTAACCAATGCCTCCGCCGCTTCAGGCGACGTGTCTTTGTATTTTCCAAGCTCCGCTTCAAGCATCGCTGCTTGCTTGTTCACGTCCGACGCACCGGTTGCTTGACCGTGAGCTGGCTCTGGCAAAACGAGTAATGCAGCGGTGACCAACACTAACGAGGCAACACCAACACCAACACCAACACACTTAAACATCATGGATTCGTCCCAGAAAGTGCTGTAGAGATTTGCTTAGCGTCAGTCGCCAATGGACTTTCGGGGAACTCGCTCAGCAATTGCTCAAACCGTTGCTTGGCTTCCATTTTGCGGCCCATACGAAACAGACAACGTCCATAGTTGAACAAGATCACATCCAAGAACTTAGCATCCGGTTGATTGCTTAGCACTGCCTCAAACGTGTCCACGGCGCGAGCGTAATCCTTCTGGATGTAATAGTAGTTGGCCATCTTAGCAACCGCTTCACCGACTCGACCGCTATCAGGAAACTGATCATAAACTCGTTTGAACTCTTGAAACGCCCGATCGTGTAATTGCGCCGCTGCCTCGTTCGTGGCCTTGCCAGCCATCGCTTCGTAACACGCGGCGACACCGAATTGCGCATCACCTCGCAGTTGGCTCGTTTGCATCCCAACCAAGCGTGTGAAGATGCTTATCGCGCGTTCGAAGTTACCTTGCTTGCGAGCCACTTCCGCTAACTGCAACAACGCATCGTCGACAAATCCGCTTTGCGGAAATTCATTTTGTAGCTTTTCGCACATCGCGGCCGCCAAATCCAACTTGTCCATGGCGAAGTAGATATTCCACAATTGAACGTAGAGCTGTTCTAAACTTGCACCGCGAATTTTTCGGGCGTCATCGGCTACTTCTTCACAAGTCGTTAGCGATTGCGTGTATTTTTCTTGAGCCTTTTCGGCGAGACCGAACTCTTTGTAGCGGTTGCCAATCTGGGTCAACGCATCCGCCGTTCGAAGCTGCGTTTGAATTCTAAGTTCCAGGTCCGAAATCTCCGCTTTTGTGACCCGCACGCCACCGATATTTCCTTCTAAACAGCGGGCCTTCGCTTGAACCTGGCGAGTACCGTCGCGCAATTGCTTTTGGTCGAGATAAATCAGTCTTACTTCGTCGTTGGGCAACGCCTGAAGAACACCATCTCCCTCAATCACCTTGTCGGATTTCGCGATTGGAATCGACGCATAAAAGATGCCTGTGCGAATCGAACCGTCGTCCGCTTTAGCAGCAGGCGTTGTGTTCGTTGCCGCTAACGTTGCAGAACTTTCTTGCTCGCTGAACGCAGTCTGTGGCTTTGCCTCAGTGAAAGTAACTTTCGCAGCATCGATTCGTTTCCAGCGATCGATTTCGCTCGCGACTTGATCGGTCAACGCGGGAGCATCTGTTTGAAGCGAACCTGCCTCGCTTGCTTTACTCAGTTTTCCGATTGCGTCAGACTCTAATTCCTCTTCCGACTTCAACCGATACACATGGACTTCGGCTTGCAGCGTATCGGGGCCGTCTCCAATATCACCGTCAGCGTCAATCACTCGTAAGTTGACCGACTTATCGAGAACCACACCGCTGATCACTTCTGCGTTCGCGCCATCTGTAATGGCCACCAGTGACGTTCCAACGACCGCGATACTTTTCAGCACTTTGCGTTTCTGTTGGTGATCGGCTGTATGAGCATCCGTATATGTGACCTCAACTTGGTCTCCGCCGCGAACGTCAAGCGTGCCACTGTTGGCAACCGCCTTGCCCAAACGCGTCGAAATTGAGCCGAAGACTAAACGCACGTTGCGGCCAACGGGATAACAATAAATCGACTCTTCGTCGCCGCTTAAGGTCTTACACGTCACTTGCACGGTTTCATTGGGTTCGAGAACTGCCAAGTCAGCGTCTTCGATTCGGACAAACAACCGTTTTCCTGCTTCGAGTCGCTCGCCTTGGCCGGCTTCCGCTGAAAGCGTCGTTCCAACCTTCTCGAGCGACTGAATCGCGCGACTGTAGTGACCGAGCTGGAAATGGCCGAGACCGATGTAATAGTAGGCTTCGTTCACTTCGGGGCTGACTGGAAATTTTTCAATCACGTCTCGCATCACCTGAAACGACTTGCCAAAGTTTCGCAGGTGGTAATAACTAATGCCGAGCTTGAGCGTTGCATCAGCGCGCTGCGCTTCCGATGCGTTCTCCTCCGAAGCTGCGGCTTCGAAATGCACACGAGCGCGATCATAAGCCTTTTCTTTATTAAGGAAAAAGTTCCCGAGGCGAATATGGCCATCAAATCGGAACCGGCTACGAGGATAACGCTCAATCACCGACTTCCAAATTTCAATCGCTTTGGTTGTCTCGTCTGCGTCGAGTCGCGCATCTCCAGCTTCAAGCAATTTCTTCGCTGCCCGATCTTCAACGACGGAACCGCGAACAACGGTATCTGCGATATCCTCGGCAAGAAGCGATTTTCCACAACTGATGATTAGCAGCAGTGCAAATAGATGGAGAGCGGTCGATCGCATGAATTATGAAGTTTTCAGGGAGGCTTGGCACCGACTTAGGATCGCACGATCAATGTGTGGGATAGGCTTCCAGCCTGTCGCATTGAAAATGACAGGCTGGAAGCCTATCCCACTAGCCCAAGTCGCGGCAGGTATTGACGTGAGGTAGTCTATCATACTTCAAAATTGGCTGACGCATTTCCTAATCACGGTAACAGGGCAAAGCATTTTTTGAAAACAGGCATTTAGTAACCGTCCCGAAACAAATTTCGCTTTTAGCGGAACGGCGCGAGCCGTCCGGTCTCTAGGAACCGGAGAGCTTGCGCTTTTCCGCTACGATTGAAATCTAGGAACCGGAGAGCTTGCGCTCTTCCGCTACGATTGAAATCGGGAAGTGATTTCGGGACTGTTCCTTAATAATGTGAAGCCGCAGGAATGGCACCATGCATGACCGCAATCGCGACGGCAGCAACCGCAATATTTGACGCATCATTTCACGGGCGCCGCACACCGATTCAGCCAAACAGCTCGCTGATCGGCTTCCCACCGTCAACCAACTTCAACGGTCGTTCCAGTGGAGTCCAGACTTCCTTTTCGTGGTCAATTCCTAATGCGTAACAGATACTTGCATGGAGATCAGGGACTTCCACAGGTCGATCCTTCGGATGCGCACCGTCTTCATCGGACGAACCAACGACGTTTCCGCCCTTAATACCCCCGCCCGCCATGAAGCAACTGAACACCGATGCCCAGTGATCGCGACCGCCGTCTTTGTTGATCGTTGGCGTCCGACCAAATTCGCTGAGCATCACGATCAGCGTTTTGCTCAGCAGTCCCGATGCCGCTAGATCTTCGACCAGCGACGCGAGCGCCGGGTCCATGACCTCGCCGTGGTCCCGCAACGCCAAGAAATTGTTCGAATGCGTATCGAAACCACCGCGGTCGACCTGGACAAACCGCACGCCTTTTTCAACCAATCGCTTTGCCAACAATGCGCCACGGCCAAACGGCGTGTTGCCATATCGCGTGAGGTCCTTCGCCGGAACATTCGCAAACTCGAACGCATCCAGAGCGGGACTACGCATCAGACGTACCGCATCATCGATGGACGTTTCTGTTGCTTGCAGTCGCTGATCGGTGCTCTTACCCGAGAACCGACCATTAATCTTTTCTAAAGCTTCCAATCGCTTATTTCCACGCAGCTCGTTGATGCCCTCGGGAAATGCCAAATACGGATCTTTGTCGCCAGGACTGGACACGAAATAGGCTTCGCATTTTTGGCCAAGGTATCCGGCGCGAGGAGCCTGACCACTGATGGAAATGTACGCAGGCAGGTCACCAAGATTCGGCAACTCGCTCGTTACCACGGATCCGATTCCTGGATGGATCAAGCTTGGAAACGGGAGATAGCTGGTTTGCAATTGCTCGGTCGCGCGACCATGATCGCCCTGCGTGCCCGCGATCGATCGAATCAACGCACAATGATGCATTTGCTTGGCGAGTTTCGGAAAGATTTCTGAAATCTCGATGCCCGGTGCACTGGTTTTGATCGGGCTAAATTCGCCCGCCGTGGGACGCCCAGGCTTCGGATCCCAGGTGTCGATGTGCGTCATGCCACCACTGTTCCAGAACAAGATCACATGCTCGGCCTGGGCCGGATGATCTTTCCCCGACGCGGCCAGCAAACTCTTGATATTCATGCCAAGCAGTGTCGCCGCGCCACCGGTTTGCAAAAGCGAGCGACGCGACAAACGATATTCACGACAGCCAGTACGCATAGGAGCATCTTTACGGGAGAAAACGAAACTCGTGACAATTTAACAGTACCCAACGCAGGTCTGCCATCCCATCCAGCGGGTTCGCGGCTGAACCAATCATCTCTTTGGCCTCTGCCAATTCTTCACTCCCCGGACGGCGAGTCAGAATTTCCAAATAGGCCAATTTTACCGCCGCATCGACATCAACGGTTTTTCCGGTCAACAACTTGTACATCGGCTCCAAGTCACCCACTCGCGAAGCTTCGTGAGTGACGCGACCGTTAAGCATCATCAGCGATTGCCGCATCGACGCCGAATCCTGTCGCAAGTCGCCCAACTCGGTTCGATTTGGCTGGCCAAAAATTCTCAGAAAGTGACCATCCGGCGCAGGCGACTGCATCCGTAACGATGAGCTGAACACGGGATTATCATCAATCTTGCGAGCCACTTTCTGATCTTCATATTCAGTCATATCGCGTCGAGCGGCCCGCATCGCCATCATCCGTTGGGCCTCAATCTCTTCCTTGGAGACCGCCTTCATGCTGTCCAGCGCAACCTCTTCATCGTCAGCATCTTGTTGCTTCAGCAGGGAGGTAAAGTCGAGTTCAATCGCGGTTTCAAGTCCGTATTCGCCTCCGCTACCTGCCATTGCTGCGCCCGCCATTGCGTTCATGCTTGCCATCTGCGGATTGCTGTCTTTCGCCTTGCCAGGGACCGCTGCGGCCCCCGCTTTGGGAACACGCACGACTTCGTAGATTGTCTTTTCATTCCTACCAGCACTGTGTTTTGGTTCAAACAAATGACCGGCCATCACGATGCTATCGTACAACGATTCGGCAATCATCCGTCGCACAGGCGTCGCAAACAAATGCTCTTCCATGCGAAGTCGTTTCGGCTCTTCGACGTCCATCGGAGCGTGCCCGCGCTGGTACGCATCACTAGTCACGATCAACTTCACCAGTGATCGCAAATCGTAATCGCTCGCCACGAATTCTTCGGCCAGGAAGTCCAGTACCGGTGCCAGCGCAGCCGGATTATCGCTACGAAAATCATCGACTGGCTCCACAAAACCGCGACCGATGAGCGTCTTCCAAACACGATTGACAATCGCTCGTGGAAACAAACCGTTCTTGGGATCGGTGACTGCTGCGGCCAATTGTTCGCGTTGTTCGCTCGGTTGATACAAACCTTTTTGAACATCAATCTTGCGAATGTCCTGCTTCGCATCGGCTACCGCAAGCTCAGCACCAAATCGACCACTTGTTGTCTTCGCGACTTTCGCCGAAGAAGAATCGATCAGGTCATCAAGCGACGGACCGCTGGCGACGACAACATTCGCAGCCGACTTTTGTTCACGAACTTTTTTAAGCCGCGTCATGTAGCCTGACTTACCGTTGATTCCATCCAGCGGGAACGGAAACCGCGCAGGAATCACTTTCCGTTCTGCCATTGGCGCTTCGCCTTCAGGAGGCCAAAGGATGGTTGATTGCTTATCTTCGGTCGCAATCACGACATTGGTTAACTGGCTTTCGAACCGGCGAGTCTTGCCATAAAAGGCGGCGAGATCATAAAAGTCTCGCCGCTTCCAAGTATCAAACGGATGATCATGGCACTGGGCACACCCCATTCGCACACCCAGAAACACCTGCGATGTAACACTAGCCATGACCAGCGGGTCGGCGTTATCACCCAAGATAAAGCCTGACTCAGGAACCCGGCCCGCTTTGCCATTGGTCGCAATCAACTTGCGACACATCTCATCGTACGGCATGCCACTGTGAACGGCTTGGTGAACCCAAGCGAACAGTGCTGCACCACCAGTGGCTTGCGACCGCAGCCGAAGCATGTCCGCAAAAAACAGCGTCCACCGATCCGCAAAACGCTCATCCTGGAGCAATTGATCGACCAAATCTGCTCGACGAGTTGCCAGCGGCTGCTTGGCAAACTTCATCACGTCTGCCTCCGTTGGAATGCGACCGTTCAAGTCAACATAAATGCGGCGCAGAAAAATGCCGTCATTAACGATTGCCATCGAATCGGCTTCGACACCCGATTTTTGTTGCTCGCGAGCGATCAGCGGATCCAACTCGTTCGCCGAAACGTTTGCAGACGCCATTAACGATAACGTTACAAAACCGATCAACCGGCGATAATTAGGTAAGGTCTTCAAGTCGACATTCCTCACACTAGAGAAGCCTAAAGGCAGGATGTGTACCTTTCACGGGCGGACCGATTCTATCAGACTTTGGCTCTCAGCGTCAAACCAATCAAAAAAATTTAGAATTTACCTGACTCTAACGGATTTTAAGCCCTGGCTTTCCGCGAAAAAAACCGTTGTCGCAGCGAGATTCCAAATTTGTCATCCTTTTGGGCCTCGCCTTAACCGATCAAGCGAGTGACAAGAACTTCACAGAAGCATA
>JAYVSE010000332.1:0-5023 GCA_043775635.1 Planctomycetaceae bacterium
TGAGCGGGAAATAAGTGTCCGGTACCTTTTGCGAGGAACTCGCCCTTCGGGTGCTTTGCACAAAAGGTACCGGACACTTATTTCCCGCTCGATCCTTAAACTTCCAAAAACAATCGTGACGGGTCTTCGATCACGTCTTTGATCGTTTTAAGAAAACCGACAGCTTCCCGTCCGTCAACGATCCGATGATCGTACGTCAGTGCTAAGTACATCATCGGACGAATCACGACTTGGCCATCGAGCGCGATCGGACGTTCTTGAATGCTGTGCAATCCAAGAATCCCGCTCTGCGGCGGATTCACAATCGGCGTGCTCAGCAACGAACCATAGATCCCGCCGTTGCTGATCGTGAACGTGCCTCCTTCCAAGTCTTGCGGTTGTAGACGATTGTCACCCGCCGCTGCGGCAAAATCGCTGATCGCGCGCTCGATGTCCGCGAATGACATCCGTTCGACGTTTCGAAGCACCGGTACCACCAAACCTTTACCGCCACCAATGGCGACGCCGATGTCTTGATAGTGGCGGTAAGCGATGCTGTTGCCGCGAATTTCCGCGTTGACTGCGGGAAAACGTCGCAACGCATCGACTGCGGCCTTTGCAAAGAATGACATAAAGCCGAGTTTGACGCCGTGTCGTTCAAGAAATCCGTCACGATACTTTTGCCGCAACTGCATCACGGGCTGCATGTCGACTTCATTGAACGTCGTTAGTAACGCCGCCGTTTGCTGAGCTTGTACCAATCGCGCCGCGATCGTTCGTCGCAGCATGCTCATTGGCTTCAGTTCTTCACTCCGACCAGGTTGCGTCGTGAGCAGCGATGATGGGCTCGGCACAGCGGTGGCAAGGGCTTGCCGCACCGCTGGTTTGGCTACGACCGGAGTCGTTGACACCGTCGGTGGTGAACCCGAGACGGGCGCGGAAGACGCGGTTGACCCACGACTTACAAATCGCTGCACATCTTCTTTCAACAACCTTCCACCGGGGCCGGTCGTAGGAATTTGGTCGGCTGAAAGACCTAGATCATCAAGCAACCGTTGCGCAGCCGGCATGACAAAACCACTGGCGTTGGAGGCTGCTTTCACTTTCCCAGCGACGACGGCATCTGATTCCGATCCGACTGCATCTGGTGATTGTACTGCAGATGGCGGCCCGATCGTGGCTTGCGGATTTGTCGCTTGCGAATTTGTCGGTGTCGGCGTTTCACCTTTTTCGGCCGGCTCGATGGAGGCGATCACTTCGCCGACCATCGCGAATTCCTCTTGTCGTTTGCGGATGCCCGTCAAAATACCGCTGCTTGTCGCGGGGATCTGGACCGAAGCTTTTTCAGTCTCAATTTCAACAACATCTTCGCCCGCAGCGACCCAATCTCCTTCGGACTTCAGCCATTGGCCAATTTGCACTTCGCTGATGGATTCCCCCACGTTGGGCACAATAACGTCGACCATCGGGTTTTTCTCTATCAATTTTCGGTGAATGATTTTTCTCGCCAGCAATTTTTCCAAGATACCAACATACCGGCATGCTTTCGGCGTGTCAGCGGACACTAGCTAGATTCCGTGAATGTTGAAAGAAACATGGACAAACTGACGCAGCGTAATCGCTGAAATCGTTACTTCCACTGAACTTGTCATCGGTTCTAGGCGACATCGGGATTTTTCGCTGACCCATCGAACTCGATTAAAGGAATTTTCAAAAACCGTCGAAGCGAAACACTGACGGATCGATGCGTTACCGCCATGGACTGGCAACTTCCCGCAAATGCGGTCAGTTCATCATGTCCAATTCTCCACAAAAAAGTCCTCTGCCAAAGACGCTTTTCTTCATCTGCCTTGCGGCCGGCGCCTGGTACTTTTTCAAACACTTTGAAATTCAAGGCTTGGATCATTTAGCCGTTCAATCCAAGTCATTGTCCAGCGACGATTTGTTTACCGACGCGACATTCGCTAACACGTCTTCTATCGATTGGTCACCTAAGGCATCGTCGGACCTAATCGTAACACCAGTTTCTACGGCAGTCATTCCACCCGAATCGTTACGGATTGCACCTGCGCTTCCTGCGACACGAAACCTTAGAATCGCAACCTGGGCGCTCGGCGGATTTGGTCCCGAGAGACTTGAGTCAGCAGTCGTTGTCGATCGCGTGGCAAGCGTCATTCGAGAATTTGATGTCATCGCCATCCAGCAACTACGCGCAACGCAGCGAGATTTCATTCCGTACTTACTCGCCCGCGCCAGCGGCAACGGACGTCGCTATGACTACATCCTTGGTCCAACCCACGAACCCAGTGGCGAGCAGTTGGCGTTCTTTTTCGACACGGCTCGGATCGTTACGGATCGCACTCAACTCTACAGCGTTGCCGATCCTGATAATCGAATGACCCATGATCCATTAGTGGGTTGGTTCCGCGCGATTGAACTTGATGTCAAGTCCGCTTGGACGTTCTCGCTTGTTAACGTTCGGATCGAATTGCCCATGGCGCGTCAAGAGACTGCCGAGTTGCCGCGCATCCTCAACGCGGTTACTCGCGACGGTCGTGGCGAAGACGATTGCCTGATGGCGGGTTTGTTTCAAGCCGACGATGTCTATCTACTCGCCACTCTTGGCCAACCCCCAATGCGAACGGCGATCAAAGGAATACCCACCGACATTTTTGCACGGCACCAAACCAGTAATCTGGTCTTCAATGACGTTGTGACTACCGAATCGCTGGGGCGTGGCGGTGTTGTCGATTTCCTGCGACGGGAGAACCTCAGTTTGTCCGAAGCGGAACAGGTGAGCCCGTACCTTCCCGTCTATGCCGAATTCAGCATTCGCGAAGGCGGCGTTCGATAATATCACCGTCGCTTTTCAGGCCGGAAACACTGCAGCAGGATCGCAATGGTTGCCAAGTACATGAATTGGCTTGACAGTAATGCTAACACAACGCACCAAATCATGAGCGAAAGGTAAGCAGCAAAACGCATCGCAGGAATCCATATCATGATCGATGCGGCGATGGCAACAAAGACGATGCCATGGGATATCGATTCGTGAACCCAAGGGCTCGTGAGCAAATCTGTCAAATCGAATACGCGCCGACCGATTGGCGCAGCAATCGAAATACTCCCGGTTCCATCCCACCAAACCTTCGATGACAACATGGTCAGCCCGGTCATGGCGAGCAGCATCACCGAATGAACCTGCAGCAAGCGTCGCGTGAGAGCTTCAGTCCAGTGGCCCCGATCCATTGGATTCGCGCTTGAATTCGCGATGTCAATTGACTTCGGGATCGTAAGGTAAGCAAGCCCGAAACAAAGTGCCAACTCTTCGGGGCCTGCGATGAGCAGACTTCGGTTCGCCAGCCAAACGCACCATAACCATAGCAGGATTGCCGGCAATCGCGACCCGCGAATCATGACAGCAGCGACGGACAATGCGATGCCACCTAAAAGATAAGCCCGCACCACGATTATTGAGCTGGTTAAATACAATGGCGAGAGCCGAAATTTCGCGGCATCGCCAAGGTCACCCGCATCAAGGAATTCGCCCAATCGATTCGTCTCCAGCATGCCGCCTTCACAAAACCATTTTCCGGCATCAATCCAGTGAGACGCAAAGTACCAGGCCGCGATCAGCGACAACCCAATTCGTACCGGGATCAACGACGAAGCGTCTGGCTCAGCAATGAACCAAAAACGTTGCCATGGAGTCGTCATGCGCGCTGGCGAAGTAGCGGCCACTGAATCACTCACGATCACCTCCGCTGACCCGAGCGTCAACGACCCGAGCGTCAACGGATTCGGCAGCCAGTCGTGGAGGTGGAAGTTGAAGCAATCGGATCGACCCGTTTTGCTCTCGAACGATGGCAGCCGTGTACGGGGGCGTGGCTGCATCATCGACCACGGTCGTGACTAGATCTGGCTGCCTCACGATGCGAATCACCTTCACATCAGGATTAGCGATTGCCAGCGGCTCGACCAGCCAAGCTGCCAGTGCGGTTTGTTCGTTGTTGCCAAGTTCTGCAATGGACGCAAGATATCGTTGCCATCGACGTTGTCGATCGCCACCGACAAGCCCTGGATCATCAATCTTATTCCAGTCATCATCCGTTTGAGTACGGGTTTGCGTCGCTTGTTGAAGAAGATGAGTCTTTTCAGACCGGTCGCTGGTCGTGAAACAAAGGGGCATACCGTCCGCGTCAAAGTGCATGATCGCGAGATAAGGACGAAACGCATCCAGCATTCGATTCTGTATCGTCGACGCGGCGACTGTCGAAAAATAGGACAAACCGATTAGCACAAAATGAATGGTCACGATGGTCGAAACAACGCGCGTAAGGGCTGCCGATGGGAGCCGATTGTCAAACCGCTCCTGTCCAGGAAAACGGGCGGTATCCGTCGTCAACGCTGCGTCTGGCGGCATGACCGTTTCCGGGTTCAGCTTTGGCTGGGCGGTGGATCGAGATGATTTGGCCAATACGGATCACAAAAAAGTGTTAATGACTAAACAGATTGAAAACAATCAGGTTGCGATGTACATCGAAACTACGAAAATAGGCAGCAATTGAGCCTGAATCATCTTGAACCGATCTATTTTACTTGAACCCGTTACAATGATCTCTTTTTCTACGATTAAAAGACGCCGTTGACCGCTTTGGATTCGCCGGTTAAATTCGCACGTACATACGGTGGTTGTAGCTCAGTTGGTTAGAGCGTCGGATTGTGGTTCCGAATGTCGCGGGTTCGAGCCCCGTCTTCCACCCTGACATAAGTATCGGTCGAGACTCAACTTAGAGTCACCGGCACAACGCCGTGCGGCCCGTCAATCAGCGAGTTTTGATATTCGATATCAGAAACTCCAAATTTGTCATCCGTTTGGGCCTCGCCTTAACCGATCAAGCGAGTGACAAGAGATTGACAGAAGCATACGACGTATTCCAAAAGGAGCGCTGGTGTATAGCCTTTAGGCGACTCTTTTTAGGGATCGAAAAGGCGGCTAAAGCCTGGACACCAGCGCGGCCAAGCGAACCATCACGTCTCCTCC
>JAYVSE010000333.1:0-20887 GCA_043775635.1 Planctomycetaceae bacterium
ACCTGTCCTGATGAGAATGTTGGTCAGTGAGTAAGCACCCGTGCACAAGTTTTTTAGTTTAACCGCGTGGGCATCGCCCCGCGCGTTTGCCTCAAAACACGCGGCCCGATGGGCACGCGGTTTAACGAGTAATGTGCGAAAACTTATGCAAGAGTGATTAGAAGGTACGTTGTTATTTTCCTATTCCCATCCGGCAGTCAATTTTTTCCAATCCGCATAAACTGCTGGCCACACCACACCTTTTGACCAGACTTCCGATTTCATTACTCCGGGGAGATCAGGAGTTCTGAGACTGTGGAGAGAGGGAGCTAGGCTGTTCTTTGACTTTTTCTGTTACTCAATGGCGTGCGTCGCCAAACCACGACCTAGTGCTTGATCGAGTCGATGGCTTCTGCGAACAACTCGACCGCGCGGTCTATTTGTTCTCGGCTGGTTGTCCAGCCAATGCTGATGCGGATGGAACGACCGATCTGGTACTCGGATCGTCCGATGGCACGTAGGCATCTCGTCATTTCGTCGGCTGGTAAGCTGGACATTGCGGTTGCCAGGATCAATTCCCTGGCTGCTCGCTGGACTTCACGGGCTTCGCCTGGGAATTCGATTGTCAACGTATTGCTGAGCCTGAGAGATGATTCGCATTGCACGACCGGAGCAGGATCAATGATCGCCTTCAATGAGCTTGCAAAGTAATCTCGCAAAGCGGTCATTGCAACGCTGGCTTCGTCGCAGCAGCGTCTGGCCAGCGATGCGGCCGCGCCCAGCCCAATCCAACCCGGTACGTTTTCGGCTCCTGGACGCAACCCCATCTCGCGCGACTCGCCAAACATAATCGGTGCTAATGAGTGGCCTCGGCGCACATACAAAGCGCCGGTTCCTTTGGGGCCATAAAACTTATGGCCGCTGATCGCCACGGTTTCTGCTCGTAGTTGCGAAACGTCGATCGGCATCTTGCCAAATGCTTGTGTAGCATCGCAGTGCACAGCGACACCGCGCGAATGACACAAGTCAGCGACTTCGCGAACCGGCTGAATCGTGCCCAGGACGGGATTCGCTGCTTGCAAACAAACCAATTGCGTCTCGTTGCAAATCAGGTCCTTGATCCGCTCTGGATCAATGGTGCCATCTTCGTGTGCGGGAACCGTATCGACTCGCCATCCCAATCGCCCAAGCATCGCTGCCGTATTACAAACGGAATCATGCTCCAAGGCCGAAACGATCACATGGCCCTCGCGAAATCGACCAGCAGCTCCAAGAATGGCAAGGTTGTTCGCTTCGGTACCGCTTCCGGTAAAGACGATTTCGAACGCCTCGCACCCAACCATTCCTGCCACGCATTCACGTGCGTGTTCCAGTGTTTCGGCAACCGCCCACGCTTGGGGATGCTCTTGACCCGGCAACAAAAAATGCTGCGTCCAAAAGTTTTGCATCGCTTCCAACACCGATGGAGCAAGTGGCGTTGTGCGATTGAAATCGAGATAGATCGGATACACAGAATGAACGATCAGTTTTATTGGGATCGATTAGAGCGCATTGTTGGAATGCTTAAGCTGCTTACGTTGGCCGCCCGACAAGACACTCTAGTTCGTGGCAATTGCGAATCGACTCCAAAACCCAAAACCTCGAAATGGAGTCGTCGGTCCTTACGAAGTCGGAGCTTGGAGGATTTCTTCATACGGCTGGACGACGACAAATCCGTCGCCGTCAAATTCCATTTGGATTGACTCCCCACTGCCGCGTCCAAAAAACGTTTTCAGCGAAACGTCGGTTTTGAAACTCGGCTTTAGCGATCCCGACCACGCGATGGTGGCATTGGGATCTGTGCGAACAGGGTAGCCTGGCTTAACAAGCAAAGTGATCGGCTCGAAATGCGTTGTGATGGCGATCATTCCTGGGCCTTGAAGTCGGATGTTAAATAGTCCACCGGAAACCATGGCTCCCAGGCTCTTCATCATGGTCACGTCCCACTTCATACCGATTTCAAACGCCAATAGGTCGTTTCCATTGACGAAAATTGCTTCATTTTGAAGTTGCAAAATTTGGATCGTTTTGCCGCTATCGGCCAAGTAAAGCCGGCCTCGACCGCTGGCCTTGGTCAGCTTCGCACCTTCGCCGCTGAGCGCTTTTTTCAAAACGTTGCCGAGCCCACGCTCAAGAATACCCTCACGCGTAAACTTTATTCTACCTACATAAGCCACCATGGAACCGGCCTTTGTCCAGACTTCGCCGTCCAAGTTAACTTCCAGCATACGGTCATTTTCGAGTTGAAAGAAATCGCTCGCCGATTCATCTTGGCGGGTGGCTTTGATAAACTCTTCTATAGTGGTTCGTGTCATGATTTCCCTGGTGGTTAGATGTAGCTTCGACAAGGGGTTAAATGTAGCTTCGCCAAGGGAACGGCTGCGACTGGGCGTTTGCCGCAGAAACGGAAAGTGAAGTTCTAGCCATTTTTGGGGCACAAAATGCACAAAAAACTTGTCACGGCATTTTTATTGATTATCTTTAAGGGTGTTATGCAGTTCCCCAAGACGTTTCTGTCGTATCGCCAAATTGGCCCCTGGAGTTCCATTGTGACCACACGCTTCGCACTATTTTGCAGCGCTTATTGCGTTGGTGCCCTCGCATTTCTGGCTGGTTCGGTTCGGGCAAACGACGGAATCCAGGTCAGTGAACCTACCACACTCGTCGCGGTTACTGCCCAGGATGAGCCTCGTAAACTGCCCAAGGATATCACCGCGTTATTGTCTCGCGCCGATCGCCGTGTGCGATTCGAGTTAGTAAAATTAGCTGGGAAAGACAATCAATCATTGGCTGGTATGTCGGTAACCGTGATTGATCCGAACGGGAAAACCGAGCAGATTAAAGCGGATGCGTCCGGAATTGCAGTCCTAAACAACGCGAAGCCGGGCTTGCATGCCGTTGTGATTGGTGGGGCTCAAGGTCACGGAGCAATTCCGGTGGCTCTGCGTGAAGCCCCCGAAGCAGAGGAGAATGCCGCAGGTGGTCCAGCAACATTCAAGCTGCCGCTAGTTGACGTTGAACCGCGTGAAGTTTTTTCGCTTGCTCAATCATCACAATTGTCGTCAAGAGCCAGTGATTACAACGACATCGACGGTGACTTTGTCTCGACCGGGGCAGTTTCCGATGGATTCGGATACCGAATCCGACTCAGCGAGTCGGGAGCACTGACCGGCCAAGTTTTGTCGCTGGTAAAAAGCGGTATTTCTTCGGCAGGCGTCGAAGGTACGAATATCATGATTTATCGCGGCAGCAAGATTGCCGCAGAGACCGTTGCGGACCAAGGCGGATTTTTCCGAATTGAAAATTTGCCGCCAGGCGTTTACGGGCTCGTTGCGGTTGGTCCAAGTGG
Organism: Planctomycetaceae bacterium; assembly: GCA_043775635.1. Taxonomy (GTDB): domain Bacteria; phylum Planctomycetota; class Planctomycetia; order Pirellulales; family Pirellulaceae; genus UBA6163. The sequence goes on from JAYVSE010000333.1 coordinate 3,368, forward strand.
CTATGCAGCGTTTGGATTCGACGCGTACTCAGCCAAAACAGTTGCTCAATCAGTTAGCGATGGCGAAGTGACCCTGGTTTCAACATCGAAGCTCGCTCCCGGCGACGGGGATCTTTTGCCAGTTGTTTTAGTCCCAACACCGATGGTTGCGCAGGTGGTTGATTCACTTCAACAATCCTACGGTTCATTGCTTGGACCAACGGGCGGCCTAGGTGGATTAGCTGGTCTAGCACCGGGATTGGGTGCAGCAGGATTCGGTGGCGCAGCAGGAGCTGGTAGTTCAGCAGGAGCTGGTGGCGCAGCAGGAGCTGGCGCAGCCGGTGGTCTCGGCGGAATCGGTGGCCTTGGTGCGATTGCCGGGATTGGCGCAGCCGCTGCAGCAGTTGGGGCTGGCAGCGGAAACAACAATCCAGGCACTCCCGCTTCCCCTGTGAAGTAGGCAAACATCGTCTCCATCGGCAAAATGCTCGGAAAATGCACTTTTCCCAAGTGAATTGCACATCAGATCAGCGGATGGGGTGGGATTTGAACCCACGGTACCCGTTAAGGTACGCCGGTTTTCAAGACCGGTGCCATAAGCCGCTCGGCCACCCATCCGGTTTAAGAACGACTCTATCCCTTGCCGCCAAGAAGCACATCGGCTTCATGACGAGCAAGTTGGGGAGGTTCATGTCAAGGCGCTGAAATCATATCAAGCGGCACCCGATGCAGGAATCGGGGGCAGCGGAATCAGTCCGCAATTTCAAATTTAATCCCACCTTGCGCGACGCCTGCATTCGATCGACGTTGGGGCAATCTATACTGCTTGAGTGGTTACCCCATTGTTTCAGATGCCTTGATCAGTCAATCTCCTTTGGGTTCGCCTGAAGAAGACGATGACCGCGGCGCGGTGATTTTTGATGAATTTGGAAACCCTGTCGGTAGCGGCGGTCCTTTCGGGGGAGCTGGTTTTGGCGCAGGGGGATTAGGCGGCGTTGGCGGGGCCTCAGGAGGCCCGGCTGGATTGTTCGGACTCGCAGCTATTGGTGGCATTGTAGCAGCGGTAGCAGGCGGCAATAACAATGCCAGGACCCCAAGCAATGTTCCTTCTGCAACCAATGGCGGTCTATAGGAAGTCTTAGGGCGAAAGTCTGAAAAGTAAGCCGCTATCGCCCTCGGCCAGGATAGATCGCTTTTTCAGTAACGATTGCATCCATGTAAATGTCGTGGGCCTGCATGGGAATCTCGTCAAATAGTTGGCATTCAAATCCAAGGGCAATGAGGGGAGTATCTGTCCTCGCGTTTTCGAGCAGCTTGTCGTAGTAGCCTTTACCATGACCTGTGCGCCCACCATTGCGATCGAATCCAACACCCGGCACCATGACGAAATCAAGCTCTTCGATCGGCACGTTTTTGGCTGCCACGTCTCGTAAATCCTCGCGTGGCTCAAGAATCTTGTACATCCCCAATTCGAGTTCGTCCATCGATTCAAGGTAAAACAACTCAAGCTCACCATCAACACAATAGGGGACGACTATCTTTTGCGAAGAGGCAAGTGCTTGCGGTAATGCATGACGAGTTTTTGCCTCGTCACGAACGTCCACGTACCACATGACACAACGCGCTGAAGTGTATTGCGGCATTGCCATCACGCGATCAGTTATCTGACGGCTGACGCCTTCCTTGTCAGGTTGAGCTTTGCGGGCTGCATGTGCCGCTGCTCGTACCGCCGCCTTCTGGTCAGCGGAGTCATTTTGGGTCATCGAGGGTTACTGCTGGAACGTGTGAGTCGGGCTGATGGAATGGTTATATCCTAACTTGTCCTGAATCGCGGAGCGATGGCACGCGATGGCACGCGATAGCCAGGGGTGCCAACCGGTGCCAAACCCTGGTCTCTCAATCGCGAACGGATCGTAAGCCGCAACGCGTAAGCGTGCGGGCTGAATTGCTGATCGCGGACGCTCCACGACCGAATGCCCAACGCCACCGAATCCAACGAGCAGTGTTCAATCAGCAATCGAACGCGACCGTCCCGTCGGCCTGCAGGCTTACGCCAAGCGGCTTACGATCGCATTTCTCCAGCTTCCGACGCTTTCAGCGTCGGAAGCTGGAGAAATGAAGTTGGAGGGGAAGCTTTAGTCGTCTGGTTTTGATCCGATTCACCTGCCAGGCAAGCTGGCAGGGCTCTTTGAAGAAAAATTATGTATAACAACAAGGGTTGGTGTCAAGCCATCGCCATTTCTTCTGCCTTTATTTCATCGATGAGAGGCCAAAGCTCGTCAATACTATCGTTGAAAAGATTTCCAATCAGCACATCAGTAATCAGATTCTTCTTTTCCGGATACTTGCGGACTAATTTCCCAAAGTTCAGCCCATCGTAAAACGCACAGACGAGTCTTCTCATTCGGCCCATCGCTTGGTTGTGTTTGCCTTCCCAGCTTCGCAGTCTCCATTCGCTGGGGTCATTCGCATCCAGGGCCATCGCAATGGAATCGGCTGCCATCTCGGCAGACGTAAGCGCGAGCAATAGTCCCGACGAATATAATGGATCAAGAAACCCGAACGCATCGCCGACCAATACCCAGCCATCACCTGCGGCCTTCGTCGCCTTATAAGAATATTCTTTTTGAGCCTTATAGTCTTCCGTTCGGGTCGCGCCTTCGATTCGCGGTTTGACACCTGGGCAGCGATCCACTTCTTCCATATAGACGGTTTCCAAGTCTTTCGACTGACGATGCTTAAACAGGTAGTCGTAGCCCGCGACCACACCGACACTCACGATGTCATCGTGAAGTGGTATGTACCAAAACCAACCATTCTTGTCTTTCGTTTGGATCACAATCGTTCCGCCGGAATCAAGTCCCGGTTCTCGTCTTGCACCTTTCCAATATGTCCAGATAGCTGCTTTTTTGAGGATCGGATCCCACACGCGAAGTCCCAGTCGGTCTAACAAAACGGACGATTGTCCGCTGGCATCAATGACCACCTTAGCGAAAACATCACGCTCTGTGCCGTCCACGGATTTCATCCTGGCCCCGATCGCCCGCGTGCCATCGAAAATGACGTGCATTACGCGAGTTTCTTCATGGACATCGACGCCGAAGTCGCGAGCATTGTTAAGTAATAGTTGATCGAATTCGCTGCGAACAACCTGCCAAGTTTGTGAACGTGGATGATCGTCGTAATCGCCGAAACGAAACGGTTCAGACAGTTTTCCTTGTTCATTAATGAACTGCACACCATATTTTTTGGTGAAGTGGCTCGCTTGCAATTTTGGCAACAGTCCAAGCCGCTCTAACACTGGATACGTGTAAGGGATCATCGATTCGCCGATGTGGAATCTTGGAAATCGGTCTCGCTCAAATAGGCGAACATTAAATCCCCGTTTGGCCAGCAACGTTGCCGACGCCGCACCTGCCGGGCCACCGCCGATTACCAAGACATCAACTTGCTCGTTAAGACTAATCATTTCATGACTCGCATTCATTTAGTTATGAGGATTACAAATATCAAATATCAAATATCAAATATCAAATATCAAATATCAAATATCAAATATCAAATATCAAATATCAAATATCAAATATCAAACTTCAAACTTCAAACTTCAAACTTCCAAAAGCTACCTTCTGGCTCATGAGGCAATCGAGCTTTTGACAACAGACAGCTAAGTGTCTTGAGTTCTTCCGGTGATAGATGACCCAACTGTTCCTCATGGCATTGTGCCAATGGACCCTCGATTTGACTTAGCAGCGCAGTTCCCAAGGGAGTGATCCTGACCATCACGGCACGCCGATCTGTTTCAGAACGCACTCGCTCAATCCAGTCGTTTGCTTCCAACCGATCCAGCATTCGTGTGATGTCCGGTGCCTTCGAAACCAAACGAGAAACCAAACTAAGCGTTGGTACCGGTTCTGCTCCTGCGGCCCGTAACAGCCGTAACACGTTGTACTGCTGCGCGCTCAAGTTCCATTGGCTGAACATGCGGTCCTCGATCGAACGAAGCCGGTCGTAGGTTCGCCAAATACCTAGGTACACCTCTTGCGCTGCGGAATCAAAATTGACACTTGCTGATTTCACTCGGTTGCTCCTTTTACCGAACTTTACTCGTTCAAACAACTATTGTCCAGACAAATAAATGCTTTTGCGAAGAATGTTCTGAATTAATGCTGGCAATTGTCTGTTTTGGTATGGCGGTCGCTCCCTCGATAAACTGCAATGTGGAATGAGAGATTTCGAGTTAGTTTGTAGCGTTTTGCAGCAGCAGATTGAGACAGTTTTAAATTCTGCCGCACTTAAATCCGTTACAAATGTTCAAGGATCGCTAAGAAACCTAAGATTTTGATTCGCGAAAGTTGACGCGAGCAAATAAACTAGGACTGCAACTAGAAATTGTTGGGCGTGGTTTCCCCCCATTGCGACTTTTCGACCATTTTGTACACCAAGTCACGTAACACGACATCGACCGACCGGCGAGTTGCGTTTGAAACGCTTCGCCTACTCGGGGTTTTACTGGAGAGAATTGGAATGCGACTGCGACGCATGAACCTGGCAGTATTCAATATTGCTGCTGTAACCGCATGTTTCTGCGGTTCACTTTCGGCGACGATTACACACGCTGCTGACCCGCAACGCGATGCCGACTTAGTGTCGACGCGGATAGCAACCTTTGAGACGGCGACTGGCGAGCGATACTTTGCCGCCTCGATTCAGCCCGGTGCTGACAAGGCACTGCTCAAGCAGTTGTCGTCGCAACCGGCAACGGTATCGATCGTTGTCGACACGTCGGCAAGCCAAGTTGGCGATTATCGCAACGACCAATTGGCAGCTTTCGAGGGTGTGATCGCTGGGTTGCGAACCGGGGACAAGGTCCAAATTTTTGCATCGGACGTATCAACGGTACCGATGTCCGCCGTGATCGACGCCAAGGACACAGATGCAATTCGCGCGACCGTTGTGAAGCTTCGCAGACGATTGCCGCTGGGAAATACCAATTTGGGTGCGGCGATCGATTCGGCGCGGGCAATTTTGGTCTCTCAACCTGAAAAACAAACTCGCAGCATCGTTTACATCGGCGATGGTTTGTCGATTGAAACCGCAGGCAACCAGCCTCGGATTAAGTTGCTTGTCGACGCGATGCGAGCGGACCACATTTCGTTTCATAGCATCGCCATCGGTCCGTCCAAAAACATAGAGATGCTGGCGACTTTGGCCAATCAGACCGGCGGTGACGTTTTGCTGGTTGTTGACAGTCAGAAAAATGAGGCAATTACCCTCGGCACTCAGACCGGAAAGGCGGCAATTTTGTCGCCGATTTGGGTGAAATCGGTTTCGCTTCCGGAAGGCTTTGCAAGCGTGCAAAGCAAGCGATTTCCTCCCCTGCGACTGGATCGCGATTCGGTATTGATCGGGACGGCCAGTGACATCGTTAATGGCACGTTAGCAATTGTTGGTGACGCATCGGGCGAGGCGGTTTCACTTCATGCTGACGTGGTCGTCGAACCGGCTCATCCTGACTTTGCATTTTTGCCAGGAATGGTTTCTACCGCACGTGACAACGACGGTTTGATGTTGCCAACAGCAGGCTCTGCTTTACTGCGCGAAGCGGCTCGTGTCCTTGCGGTTCGTGGTGAGGAATTAGCCAGGGCTAGCTCCATGGCGCTGCAGCAAGGCAACCGTCGCGGCGCGCAAGCGGTCGCGGAACTGGCATTGGAGGCGGACCCAACCAACACTGACGCCCAAGCCGTCAAGAAGATTTCGGCTGGCGGATATCGATTGGTCGCACAAAACCAAAACGATCCATTTGGCAATTTATTTGGCGAAGCCCCGGCAGACGCGCCCGCTGCCGCAGACGCTGGCGCGGCCCCCATGGTCGATGGCGGATTTCCTGCGGAAGACCCCGCTCAGGCAAATGATGTTTTCGGTGCTGATTTCGCGGAACCTGCGCCCGGAATTCCTGCGGCTCCTGCTGTCCCTGCTGTGCCGGTAGCGCCTGCGGTTGCAGCGCCACCTGTGGCAGCGGCACCAGCGGCTCGGCCCAGCATGCTCGATTCTGACACGTTTGGCGGAGCTGGCTTTGCGCCCGGCGACGATAATTTGCTGGAACAACCGTCAGGGTTACTTGACGATGTCGTGCAAGAACGATCCGAGGATGCAGGACGGTTGCGAGCTGAAGTTCGTGCTCAATTGCGTGGCGCACGTCGTTTATTGGAAGTCAATCCCGTTGGCGTCGCATCGGGGCTGAAAGGTCTATTGAATAAAGTCGAAACGCAACCAGGAGTCGATCCACAAATTCGCCAAGAGCTGCAGGGGCAAGTGAAATCGGCAATTCAAACAGCCAGTCGAATGGAGGCAGTCTTTATCGATGCTCAGGTTTCCGTATCTCAGCGCACGGCGGCAGCGACTCAGACCGAACAGCTTTTGCAGGAAACATTCCGTCGTGAAGAACGGCTCAAGACGCTTTCGAATCAGATGAACGCGTTGATCGATGAAGGTCGAATTGACGAGGCGGACCATGATATTTCGCTCGCGATCGCGGAATTGGGTGGCACCGAACTTGCCGGAACTTCCGTGATTGGTAATCACGCGATTTTGGAAACCCAGATGCTCAATAACTATGTTAGGGGCATCCATTTAATCTTGCTTCGCGAACGTAATTATCTTGATGCCATGGCCCTGGTCGAGAAGTCGAACATTCCGTTTGTGGATGAGCCTCCGATCATGTATCCCGATGCTGAGCAGTGGCAGCGGCTGAGTCGGCGTCGATTGGAAAGATATGGGTCGATTGAATTGACTGGCGACAACGAAGTTGAACGTCGAATCAACGCCGCTCTCGGCGACGAAACCACGCAAAACTTCGTTGAAGAAACACTTGAAAACGCCATACGAATCATCAGCGAAACGCACCAGATTCCCATTATCGTTGACAAGAAAGCACTGGAGGAAATTGGACTGACGAGCGATTCACCGGTGTCGATTTCCTTGGCCAACGTCAGCTTAAGATCGTTTTTGCGTCTGATGCTAAAGGAACTGGATTTGACGTACATGATCAAGGACGAAGTGATGCAGATCACTACCCAAGATGCTGCAGAAGCGAACCTTGTTCGTAAGGTGTACCCTGTCGGCGACCTTGTCGTGCCAGTCATCAACCTTGGTGGTGGTGGTGGTGGCGGTCAGGGAGGCGGTCAGGGCGGCGGCCAGGGCGGCGGTCAGGGTGGTGGCGGTTTTGGCGGTGGCGGTGGCGGTGGCCAGGGTGGTGGTGGATTTGGCGGCGGGGGAGGTGGTGGCCAGTTTGTTGTGCCCGAGGAAGTCACCATTTCCAATAAGTCAACGACCATTTCCGATAAGTCAACGACCAGCGGCGTGAAGGCGCCGTTTGCTACCAAGGCTCCTGTGCAAGCAGCCACATCAGCAAAGGCTACCGCATCAAAAGCAGTATCAACGGCTGCAACCAAAAGTAGCGCGTCTGCAGAGCCAATCCGACTTACGGTACCAGCAAGCCAAACACCCGCAGACGCTTGGTTCGCTTACTTCGAATCGCTTAAACTGACCGGTGTCGATGCAATTGCTGCTCATGACGCAAGGGTTCGTGCAACGGTTAGTTATTTCAATACGAAGGCGTTAGGAGCAGACAATGCTGGAAAAGAGGATGAGTCGCGAGCCGCATTCGCAACGGTAAGAGACCTGCTCGCCGGTGCGATTGCAACGGGCAATGTTCAGCCTTGGATGTATAAGGCTTACGCGATTTCATTACAGGCGACCCGCGCTGATAAACAAGAGATCGAACGAGCCTACCTCTCTGCCGTTGATTTTGCTGACAATCCTGATGAGATATTGCACGTGGCGAGTCAATTGGAACATGTTGGGTGTGACCAAGCCGCTCTGCGACTTTGCCGCAATGTGACGGAGCTAGAACCTTATCGGCGCGAAGCGTTCGTCATGGGGATGCGGTTGGCCGAAAAAGTAGATGACCTTGAGTCAATTCAATGGGCGTGTCGTGGAATACTTGGACAAGCTTGGGATACAAAACACGAAAAGGTTGAAAGTGAAGCTCGCTTACTTGCACGTGTAACGCATGCGCGGTTGATAGAACGCGGAGAAACAACGGCCGCTGAGGCATTTTTAGCAGACCTTCAGCGCGATACATCACACGATCTTGTTGTCCGGGTCACATGGACAGGAGACGCAGACATTGATATTGCCGTTGAAGAACCATCAGGAACAATCTGTTCGATGGAGGATCCAAATTCGGCCGGCGGAGGAACCTTCCTTGGCGATAAATTTCCTGGGCTCGAGTCATCTAAAGACGATGGGTTCGTATCGGAAACGTATGTTTGCCCGCATGGGTTCACGGGAGTCTATCGAATTTTAATTCGCCGAGTTTGGGGGAATGTTGCAACGGGAAAGGTTACCGTTGACGTCCTCAGCGATGTTGGACGCAAGAGCCAACGATATGTTCGACAAGAAGTTGAATTGACGGAAAAAGATGCTTTGGTTAGCGTCAATGTTCAGGAAGGGTCGCGAAAAACGCCGGTGGGTGAGGCACAACTTGCTCATTTGGAAGACGTGCAACACGATGCGCAACGACAGATTTTGGGACAGTTTGCCGGCGGTATCAATGGTCCTGCGGGGCAGCAATTCCTCAGCGACCTTTCAAAGATCGGTGCAACCTTGAATGGTTCGTCTGGGATTGGCGGCAATCAGCTCGGCTTTGGAATTCGCCCAGCAGTTGGCTATCGACCTCAGATTACGGTTCTGCCAGAAGGTGCGACGATGATGACTTTGGCGATCATTTCTGCTGATCGTCGCTACGTACGAATCTCTCCCGCTCCTTTCTTTTCACAAATCGGCGACGTAAACACGTTTAATTTTGTCACCGGATCAGGCGGCACGACTGGCGGCGGCGGTGGAGCCGCTGGCGGCGGTGGCGGTGGTATCGGCGGTGCTGGCGGTGGTGGTGGCGTGCTGTAACGCGCTGTCGAAAACGCTTTTTTAAACGGTCAAGGCAACCTCGGTGCGACCTTTCTGGGAGCCGGATTATCGTTTGTGGTGTAAAATCCCACTTTATCGGCTCATCTAAAGGATAAGATTTCCCCCCACGTAGAAAAACTGTTTACTCAGGCTAATAGTTTCGCGTAAACTCTAGGTACTGGCACCCCACACAGGGGTAGCAATGGAGCGAAACTAAACCATGGCATTCCTCGTCACTTGCGAACACGGATCAAATCAAGTTCCCCAATGGCTTGAGAATGACTTCGTTTCTGAACAAAGCCGGTTGACCGCGGAGGCGGATTCGCTGGTTAATGATTCGTATGACGTGGGGGCCCTGGACGCGGCGACAAATTTTGCGCGTCAATTACGCTGCCCAATGATTGCCGGTAAGTTCAGTCCCGCCGTTATTGACGTCAGTCGACCCATCGGACAGCGTGGTGTATTTTCACCAATCACTCGCAAGCTTTCGACCAAGCAAAAAAAACAGATTGTTACTGAGATCCATGAGCCATATCAAAAGTCTGTGGAAGCGGCCGTAGACCGCCAGCTTCGAAAAGACGAGCTTGTGATTCACCTTTCTATTCATTCCTTCGCAACGTTCGAATCTGCACAGTCTCCCGACGGTGAAGATCGTGCGCTATTAGCCCGCCGAACTGATCTTGGATTACTTTACGATCCGTCTCGGCAATACGAATTAGCGCTCTGTTTGGATTGGTACGACGACCTATTTTACACTCTGCCAATGCTGCGAGTGCGTAGAAACTATCCTCGGCGTGGCGTTTCGCAAGGCTTGCTCGCATCGTTTCGCCAAAAGTACTCTGCCGACTGCTACATTGGGATCGAGTTGCAACTCAATCGCGCTTGGTGCGTACGCGACGTTCCCGTCCGAAACAAAGTTTTCAGCGGAATCGCGAAGTCCCTATTGCGACTCTGCAATGGTGCCAAGCAAGACCAAGAAGCTGCCTAGCGGATTGTAGAACGATTGTCCCAATCGTTTCTTTGCGGAGCACTTGTGCGATTGTTCAAACGAAATCTCAGAAACTGAAAAACCGCAAGTCATGATGTACTTATCGCGACAGCTTGTTAGCCCACCGCTCGGCGATGAACATGTCAGCGCGAAGGAATTAGGGGCCGCATCTACTCGGGGCAATGGCCCCAAGCTACGTAGGATGGGACCATTGTCCCGTCCGGTCAAGAGAGCCATTCACCGCATCACGTGTTTGTGGTCGAGTAGCGAGTGTCGCAATTTCAATCGTACAGGTCGAAACATTTTTTATGGATTCTTGTTGCCCTTCGTAGCATTCGTCGCACAGGCCGACGAAAAAACGTCCACCAGCGACGAGTCGCTGCAATCACAGGTCCAACAACTTGTCCAGGAACTGGATGCCGCTCAACTGGCGCAGAGAAACGCAGCCGAGCAGGCATTGCAAGAACTGGGTGAGCCGGTGCTTCCGTTTTTGCCAGTTGCAGGAACCACTCTGCCACCCGAAGTTACAAAGCGAGTGGAACGCGTTCGCATCAGAATCGCAAAAACTTCAGCTTCAAAGTCAGCCGATAAAAGAATCAAGGATGTCCAGTTGGGCGGTGCTGCATCCCTTGGCGCTGCTCTGGAAGCGATCAGTCGCGACAGTGGAATCGAATTCGATCACCAAGCAAAAGCAGAAACCGAAATTACTCCGTTTGGCTCGCCGCTTCCGTTTTGGCATGCGGTCGACTACGTACTGGATCAATCAGATCTCGATATCGACTTTTATTCCGGCGACGGCAATTCCATAGCGCTCGTTCCGCGCACTGAAAAGCGGCCAAACCGAGTCGACTCTGCGGCCTACGCAGGGCTCTTTCGCTTGGAGCCAGTGATTGTTACCAGCCGGCGTGTGATGAGAGATACGACGCTCAGCGGCATGAATGTTGAGCTAGAGATTTCTTGGAAACCGAATTCGCATCCGGTCGGCATTACGCTACCGTTGTCGCAGATCACCGCCAAGCTTGATGACGGTGTAACCATTCATCCACCAGAACAAACGGGCACCATCGATATCGCGCCGTCAAACGAAGTTGCGGTGTCGACGATACAAATTCCGCTGAATCTACCGCTAGGCAGACCGACGAAGATGGTTTCATTGTCGGGCAGGATCGTTTCGATGTTGCCTGGCGAAACGAAACCGTTTGATTTTCCATTGAAAATCGGTTCGCAAACGCAAAATGTTGATTTTGTAACTGTGACCCTTGAAGAAGTCCGCAAGAACGGGCCACTCCATGAAGTCCGTATGGGTGTGCAGTATAAAAGTCCAGGCAAAGCAATGGAAAGCCACCGTGGCTGGCTGCTGGGGAACGAAGTTTATGTGTCGATGCCGGATGGATCGAGGCAAGACCACCTCGGGTATGAGCTATATCGCCACAACGAAACCGGTATTGGAATTGGCTATCTGTTTGATGTTGGCGATTCGGTGGGTGAGGCAAAGTTAGTTTACAAGACCCCCACCGCAGTGGTTGAAAACGAAATTGACTTCGTCATTCAAGACATTCAGATGCCGTAAGATTCACTTCGCTGATCTAATCTTCTTGCGAACGGATGTACCAAAACCAAAGACTGCCCGCCGCGCTCAGAACCACCGTCAGAATGACAGCGGCGATGACCATTGAGACTAAATGCATCTTGCACCTTGCGAGAGTATAAACAAAAACAGCCAGCTTTGTTTTGCTACAAAGCCGGCTGCGAAAAGCTGGGAGCCGATCGGTTTAGAGCACATCGCCGGGCATTACATACTCACGTAATGGCACATCGCTGCTTTTGCCACGAGGCGTCATCAATGCCTGGTAAACACGGTAGTCCATCCTATCCTGCACAACAAATCGAGTTGATCCGTCGGCAAAGCCCATATTGACGCCATCTGCGTGCGAAGATGACGGCCGAGCTATGTCAGCATGATTCGTAACGTTTGTATTCATTCGAGTGATAAGAATATCCTCCGTTCCTAGTTGACCGTTCATTTTGTGCCCTTTAGCGGTCTGAACCTTAGGCGAGCCGTTAAAGCCTATCGACGCCGACCCAATGGGTTCGTCTTCGTAATGCCAAACCATGCCTTGAGCGAACCTCGAATTTTCAGGATATGCTACGTCTGTCGCACCGGAAGCCAGCGTGAGCAAAGCCGCTGCCGCTGCCTCGTCATAAGCAATTTGAGACCAAGGAATCGCATTTAAGCTTTCCGAGAACAGAACGGTGTTGCCTTGACCGTCTTTCATGTCATCAAGGGTAACGTCTGTCCCAACGGCAGTCGGCCCAGTGCCTGCGTACTTATTATTGAAGACACCGTTTGCAACCCTCATTGACGATAGAAAAGTGACCGGCGTGTTTGGTGCCGCCGGTGTACCTGCTGCGTTGTTCGCATTACTTCTATTGAACGCCGCGCCAAGCGAGTCCAAGTGGTGCATTCCATTATTCGAAATGTAACTGTTCGGGGCCTTTTGCGAGTCGAGCGTTGTGGCGCTTGGGCACTGCATGATCGCAATTGCAGGTGACGAATTGACCGTAAAACTTACTGCTGAGCCATTGGCTATCTGGATCGGGTACTTGTCCTGGGTCCAAATTTCATACGCAGGTTGTGCGTCAAGATATGGCAAGAGGCTAACCACCCAGCTACCGATCTTTTTGTGAGGGCCAGAAACGGTTCCGCCTTCTGGATTGCTTGGGTCTCCCGTCATGGTTGTCGCTGGGAACGTACCAAAGTTGTTGAGCCAACCAGGAAATTTTTTCTTCGCCATTTCGTACTGAATGGCAGCTTTGGCAAGATTATTCAACTGCGTACTGCAGGTGTTTCGCCTAGCGGTTTCCCTCGCGGCATTCACCGCTGGTATTAGCAGTGCCATCAAGATGCCGATGATCGAAATCACTACCAAGAGTTCAACGAGCGTAAAGCCGCTGCGAACCCGATTTTTGACGCCCATAGACATAATCATCGTTTTTGCTCCGAAAGGTCCTGAAGAAAAGATTTCCCGCGAGCGCAAAGATCACTCGGCCAGTGGCGCTCTTGCAGGTTTATTGTCCGCGAACTTGCTTGCAAAGTCCAGCCTGAGAAGTCAAACAAGCGACAATTTTTAACAAATCCGAACAACTTTTTTACTCCATTTCAAAAACGTACGGTGGATCGTAGTCGATGCCATCTTTGTGGAGATATTCCGTCTCGAACGTCTGCTTCCCGTGAGTCGTCGATCGTCGCTTCGGGACTAACGCTCGCTCGTTCGTTCGTGACCAACCACGGACCAGCGTCCGTGGCTATCACCTGCCAACGCTTCGCGGTTTAAAGTGCGACTTGCAAAGCGCGTTTATGGACACAAACTGTCGCACCACGCTAGATGACTGCAATCGCAAATTTTCAGGAACCCAGCGTTGCCTTGCCCCACTTTAATCCTACACATCTTTTTTAAGACCCCTGCCAGCTTGTCTGGAATAGCGTGGACGTAAGTAGCGGAACGGCGCGAGCCGCCTGTTGCCGTTTCGAAAAACCCCGCGAAACACCGGGCGGCTTGCGCCGCACCGCTAACAAAATGCTTCGCACTTTCGTTAGGTCCACGCCATTGCAGCTTGTCTGGCAGGTGAATCGGATCACAACCAGACGACGAAGGCTTCCCATCCGACTTCAATTCTCCTGCTTCCGACGCTGAAAGCGTCGGAAGCAGGAGAATTGTGATTTCTACGCGTTGAGCGTCGTTTTCTGGTGATGATCATTGGCTCCTCCCAGGCAAGCTGAGTGGTGGCCGAAGGTCCTTTTGAAGATGTGGGGTATAAAAAGGGCAGAGCCAGGGAACGAGAATGCGGAATCCTGGCGATTCGCGAGAAGTGTCCAAAAAGTTTGCTTTCGTCATAAATTGCTTACGGAGCCTTGATCGATGCTGCTGGGATTCGCTGTCGTTGCCTATCTCGTCGGAACCGTTGCCATCGGGCTGTATGCCTCCCGGCGGGTTCGCGGGGCGAAGGACTTCATGGTCGCCGGTCGTTCGTTACCGCTATATATGAACTTCGCGTGCGTTTTCGCCACGTGGTTTGGAGCGGAAACGGTGCTCTCCGTGTCCGCTACCTTCGCCAAGGAGGGGCTATCAGGCGTTTCGGGCGATCCTTTCGGGGCGTCAATGTGCCTGATTATCGTCGCGATTTTTTTCGCGCGAGTGTTTTACCGAATGGATTTGCTAACCATCGGAGACTTCTTTCGGAAACGGTTTGGTCGCGTGGTGGAAGTCGTGACCGCATTTTTGATCACCGTCTCTTATGTCAGTTGGGCTTCGGCGCAAATCACAGCGCTGGGACTGGTGCTCCACATCCTGGCTGACAGAACGCTCGGTATTGACTCGCTTTCGCTGAATTATGCCATCTTGATCGGAGCGGCAATCGTTTTGGTGTATACCGTCTTTGGTGGCATGTGGTCCGTTGCGCTGACCGATTTAATCCAAACGGCAGTCATCATTGTCGGTCTCTTTGTGATCGCCTGCTTGCTGGCGGATCGTGCGGGCGGCGTTACCCGTGTGATTGAGCACGCCCGAGATGCCGGCAAACTGCATCTGTTCCCCACGGGTGGAACCAAAGAGTGGTTTGCGTTTATCGGTGCATTCTTAACGATGGGGCTCGGTTCGATTCCACAGCAAGATGTGTTCCAGCGTGTGACGAGCGCGAAAAATGAACAAACCGCTGTGAGAGGCACGTTGCTAGGTGGGTCGTTCTACTTTTTATTCGCCTTTGTACCGATGTTTATCGCCTACAGTGCCATCGTCATCGACCCCTCATTTACGTCGCTATTCGATTCTAAGGATGCTCGTGCTGTGCAGCGGATTCTGCCTGACTTGATCCTGCAAGAAACACCATTTTGGGCTCAAGCGGTATTCTTTGGGGCACTGCTCTCCGCCATTCTCTCTACCGCCAGCGGTACACTGTTAGCGCCCGCCAGCCTATTCACTGAAAACGTCGTTCGTCCGTTTTTTCCAATGCTCACGGACGGAGGAATTTTGAAGGTTTTGCGATTCTCGCTGCTGCTCTTTGCAATCGCTGCAACAGGGGTTGCTGTCAACACAGAAAACACGATGTATGAGATGGTCGAAAGCGCTTACAAAGTCACCTTGGTCGGCGCGCTTGTCCCCCTGGTTGCAGGCGTCTATTGGAAACGTGCGACGACCCAAGGCGCTATGTTATCGATCACGTTTGGTATGTCAGCTTGGCTTGCGGTGGAGTTCATGGGCGGCAACAACCCGTTGGTTCCAGCGCAGTTATACGGATTAGCTGCCAGCTTGATCGGCATGTTCGTCGGGTCATTGGCACCACAGTTGATCGATACATTACCACCGATCGACACGTCAAAGCCGCTGCCCACACCAGCGGACGTGATGCATTGATCAATAGGCGAACGGATTTCAAGGAACAGTCCCGAAATAAAGTACGTTAGCCTTTCCAGGCTGACGCGTATTCCTCCGAGTCGGCCTGGAAAGGCTAACGTACATCTCGGGAAGTTATTTCGGGACAGGCTCCAAGGGGCGAATTGATCTGGCAATTAACTCGATTGCGTAGTTCGCGAAAACGAGAATCGTTCTTGAGATAAAACGAGATCACATCGGTGTCGACAACGACGCGATTGATCACCGCTGACCTGCATCTTTGGAGTCGTCGTTCCGAGATTGCTTAACGAATGCGATGAAGTCGACGCCAACCTCGTCTATCGGCCCCAAACCTTCGGGAGCTCGCTCTTTTGCATCAAAGGTACGAATACCTTGTTGCCGAGCAAGCTCATCAATGTCTAGCTCGTTCTGCATCATGTCATCTTTGGCTCGCTGTTCTTCAGCAAACAGTTCGAGAGCATGTCGTAGTGCGTTCTCCGTAGACGGAAACGCTCCACGTGCGACCGCGTCGCTCAGAACGTTCTAATATTCACCGTGAACGTTTAGCGTCGTCTGTCTCTCCATTCATTCGACTGTGGATCATGCTAGGCGGACACAACGTGGTGAAAAATTCAATCAAAACCCGCGTTTCGCTGGCTGCCGATCAGGCGGTTTAGCCTCCCGTTACTGCAAACCTGACTGCGGCAAATACTCTTCGATCCAAACCTGGCGATGTTCAAAATTCTTGCCTGAGACCGTATCGTCGCCCATCGAGAATCAGCGTCTGACGTTGATCTTGATGAAACTATTTCAGGTTCGTATCGACGTTGTTGACATGCTTCGAAGCCAATCTTTCATGTACTGCACCTTGGCTGGTGCGTCCAAAGGCTTGTAACGGTAATTTTGGAAGTTGGGGTCTTGCCGTTGTTCTTTTTCAACAAACGCAGCCACCAAAGTTTCCGCAAAATCTTCTTGACGATCCGTCTTTGCATATTCGCTCACAAACTTTGGTTCCGCGTTCGCGTAAAAAATACTGAAGGACGTATTCTCAAAGGCTTCATCCCAGTTGTGCCCCAGTTCATGAATCACAATGGTCCAAACTGGACTATAGCTAGGTGATGCGTTAAACGCCGCGTCGGCGAATCTTATAGTACCGATGTTGTTGTTATCGGCGTACACAAGGAAGCCCGGCCGATCTGACGCAATGAAACGGACGCGTTCAAACACCAAACTCGGCAGTGTGCCAAAACTCCCGCGTGGAGGAATACCAATAAGTAAGCTGCCCCGCACGGGTTGATTGGTAAGTTTAAGCAAATTGGTATTATGTGTGTAGGACTGAATTTTTGCAAATCCGATATCAACCTGCAAAATTTCGGCATCGCTCCAGTTCACATCATTGTTAGCGAACAGGATGCCAGCATCGTCTTGCCCTTGATCGACAAGTTTGGCTCCGTCTCTCATTAGCCCACGATCTGCGCCCGCACCGCCTATTAGTGCGTCGGCTCCACCAGCACCGTACAGGACATCATCACCTGGCCCCCCGTCAAGTGTCTCTGTGCCGAGACTGCCGATCAAGATGTCGCCACCGCTGCCGCCGTAAACGGTTTCAAAAAAGGTGCCGGCACCAGAAACAACACGATTATTCATTGATGCAAATTGGCCGGTCTTGCGCAAGTCAACGTTAATAGCGCTGCTTAACTTTGTGAAATCTAAAGAATCGATGCCAAACTCACCCTGCCCGCCCTGTTCAATGATAGTATCAACCTCTGCAAAGACTGCATCGACAAATTTGTAGCGGTCATTGCCACGTCCTCCCTCTAAGCGGTCGCTTCCTTCATCGCCACTCAATATGTCACTTCCATTTCCGCCGGTTAGCGCATCGTCGCCGCTGCCGCCATAAAGAGCAACGGGCATCGTCATGCCTAAACATGAAATCGCATCGTTTCCAGAGCCACCAAGTATAGTTACCGGAACTGTCAAATTGAGCACAGTAATGGTGTCGTTACCGGCGGCACCATCGACGTCAACTCGACTCGGCATAGGCCAGGTACGATTCAGTTGTTTACCGTGACCAAATAGATAAGCTCGTCCGTTGTTGCGAACAAACTCGATAACGTCATTGCCTTCACTTCCAGTGACATAGAGCACTCCGTTGTTCCAATAGATGCTGTCAAAGTCGGTGCTGCCATTCAG
>JAYVSE010000334.1:0-4513 GCA_043775635.1 Planctomycetaceae bacterium
GCTCAGCACCACGGGTCGCGATAATAAATCGGACCTGCTTATCTACCTGGCAACGCTCGCGGGATGACCCTTGAAAAGTGCTAAACTGGAACTAAGCGAACATTTAGAAACATATTGTTGGGTCAAAGTATACATCGACCCTAGTGATTTGGCCTTGGCGTGAAAATACGCTGGCCGACTTTGCAGATTTGTCATTTGTCATTTGTCATGAGTGAGTTTGTTACTTTGCGCCAGCGATCGATAAAATGCAGTCCTCGCTCGAAAAGCAGATTCAGTGGGAAAGCATACAGTCCAATTCGCTCGATTCGCTGATCAACGATCAATCCATGACGCTCAATCAACGATTCCCATTGTTGCGGTGTCAAATAGTTTCCGGGGATCGCGACACCGTGCCTACGGTTTCCGACGTTATCCATCCATTCCAGTGTTTTACGTGCCGCGATTCCGTGGCAGAAATGATCTTTAACGATGACAAACTGGTTGCTAACCCGACAAACTTCGTTCATTAGCAAGTCTTGATCATCGGCATGGTGCAATACGTCGACCATCAAGCAGACCGTAAAACTTCCATCGGCGAACGGGAGGTGGAATCCGTCGAACGGAACGACATCAATCGACGTTTCTCCGCGAACAAGCACGTCAGTACCTGTTACGGTGACGTCGGGCCGAAGCTTCATGATCGCGGCAGCCAAACGGCCATCGCCACAGCCAACGTCCAGAACTCTAGCCTCGTCGGGCAGCATCGAAGCGATTCGCTCAGCCAATACCCGCACTCGCCGCAAATGAATCCAATTTCCGTGAACGACGGAATAGACAGATTCCGGCAACGAAAAACAAACGACAATCGGCAGCAATGCCAAATTCACGATCGTGCCCACCAATAGTGCCGCTGCGGTCAGCACTCCAAAAGTCGCCGTTGGCACAAACTCGCTGCGCCCCAATCCAAGAAACCCAATGACCAGCGCCAGCGTTGACAACACGATCGGCAACCCCACGCCGCGTTGGGCAAAAATGGCAGCCTGTTCATTTGCCCTCCCTCGCGAGATCTTTTGTTGATAGTTGGCAAGGTAGTGAATGGAACCATCGATCGACAATCCGACGGAGACCGCCGCAATCATCGCTGCTCCCATATTCATCTCGCCGCCAAACCAACCGAGCACGCCAAGCACACCCAGCACTGGCAGCAAATTTGGCACCAGGGCAACGGTCGCCAATCGTATCGACCATGTCGCGGCAACCAACAATAGCCAAACCAGTACGGCCGCCCAGGCGAGACAGCGCCACTGGTCACCGATGATCTGCGACACCAACCGCGCGATCATCACATAATATCCTGTCACTCGTCCAGCGCGCGTCGCCGAGTTCGCCGAAAAATTTGCTTGCCAACGACTTGTTGTTGTCTCTTCCGCAACGACCTGCTCGACACTCGCGATCAGCGACATTTTCGTTTCCGTTGACAAATGTTCGCGGCTGCGAAGCATAATGCGAAGCTTGCGATTCGGCTCGCCAGGCAGCACCAACAGGGCATCGCAAAACGCGGGGACAGCCGTTCTCATTCCGGCTATCCGAACCTTCGGTGACACGATTCGAAGCAATGAGATTGCCGAAACAATCCGGTCCGCATCCGCCAAACTCAAAACTTTCGTCAATCGCTCACCGTCGACTTCGATCTCTCGCAATCGCTTCTCAAGATCTCGCACGCAGGTCAAATATTCATCAGTCAATTCATCAGGCGCATCAAGGACGACATCCCAGACGCCTGCCCCGCGAAGTGCTCCTTCCACGCGGTTGTAGGCGAGCGAGATTTCACTATCATCGCGAAAATTCTTTAAAAAGCTCGTTTCAATTCTCAGTCGACTGATGCCCATTAACGTCCCGATCGATATCAGCAACGTCGCCACCAGCACCCAGCCACGATAATGAAGCATCACAGACGCCAATCGCACAGACGCCCGACGGATGGACGTCTCAAGCTTTGACAACAAGCGGCTTTGAATTCTCAAACGATCATTTTCAACCAGCGTCATGACCAGCGGCGAAAACAGCATCAGGGCAACCCAAACGGCAATCGATGCCACTGCCATCATCACGGCAAACTCACGGATCGGCGTAATTGCAGAACCGATCAACGAAATAAAGCCAGCCGCATCGGTCGCGCAGGCCCAAAAGATCGCTGGCATCACAGTGACAAGAGCAAGCTTTGATGAGCCCGCTAAGTCATCGCCGCGCAACCGACGCTTTTGCCAAGTCGACCCAAGATGGATCACACTCGTAACCGCGATCACCGTGCAGATCGCTGTCAAGATCGATGACACTAATGATAGTCGAATATCGCAGACATAAAGCGTGGCGCGGGTGACGGTGACGGCCCAGGCAATGACGATGGCTTGTAACACGACCCAACGAACTCGGCGCAATAGCAATAACACTAGGGGCGAAAGTAACGCAATCGTCCAGATGGCGAGTCGAAGTCCATCTTGCTCGATCAAATCAAAACCCTCCGACAACAGTACCGGCTCACCAACCAGCACGGCATCGCTGGTACTGCTTGGCATGTGTGAAACAAGCTCACGCATCGCTGCCACGACATCGTGATGCCCAGCCTTTGTGTCTGCCGGTTCTAGCAACGCGACGATCGAAGATTCGGTACCGTCTTCGGAGTGCGTATAACCAACAAACAAGCGTTCGAAGGCGCGCGATACAAAATCTTCTTTCCGAAGCAGCGGCGGTGTGTCCGCTGAAAGCCCTGTAAATATTCCTCCGGGGCGAAAAGAACCAAGCAATTCATTGAGCTGCGCAACCGAAAGCACGCCACGAACACCAGGCACATTCGCGACTTGCGCCGATAACTGGCCAGCACGTTCCAGGCCCTCCGGGGTCATCAATTCTGGATCATGGTAGACCAACATCATCGCTGCATTGCCGCCGAATGCATCCCGCAGCTCGTTATAAGCCAACAGAGTTGGATCATCGGCGGCAAACATCTGATCGATGGTGCGATCCATCTCTAGCCGCCACGACAACGGCAACGCGATCGCTAGAATAGTGATCGCGACCATTGCCAGTGGCCAACGCCAGGCGATCATCGCCGCCGTGATACGACTATGAAAATTCACGTTGCGGG
This sequence comes from Planctomycetaceae bacterium, assembly GCA_043775635.1. Lineage (GTDB taxonomy): Bacteria > Planctomycetota > Planctomycetia > Pirellulales > Pirellulaceae > UBA6163. Next base: position 3,125 of record JAYVSE010000334.1, read on the forward strand.
GTCGACTCGTTAACTTCATCCGTGGATGCGATTCTCTATGTCGTTAGTGGCGATAAGAAACTGGCGACATTTTGCCCTGATTGTCCTGATTGCGTCAGTGGCCCGTGGCGGCGTTCTGCTGGTTACCCATGATTCGCTATCAGCGGACCCAGATGCGTACCGCCGAATCGCTCATTGTGTCGCGATTCACGGGACTTTTGGATTAACGCGAGAAAAGGCAGGTGAAACGGTAAACGGGGAATCGGTCGCCACCCCCACCGCGTTCAGGCCTCCCTTATACCCTTGGTTGTTATCCTGGCTTGCGGATGGGAACGGAAACGTAGCCAATTTCGCCGTCGCCTTGGTGCACTGGATTCTGGGAACCGCCACCGCAGCCGGCACGTACCTGGTCGCTCGGAACCTGCTACGCGATCAGGACTGTCGCGAAGCCTCACGACGCGTGGAAATCGCAGCAATGATGGCGGCAGGCTTGGTCGCGATCGACCCGTTGCTGCTCCAAGCCTCGTCGCTCGTGATGACTGAAACACTCGCCGCGTTCCTGGTGGTCGTGGTTTTATGGCATTGGAGCCAATTGATAGGCGCTCTCGGCACCGGGAATTCATCCAGCGGAATAAAACTTCTTCCGACTGCCGTGATGATCGGCATTGCCTTTGGGCTCGCCTATCTCTGCCGCCCAACGTTCATTCTTTGGCCCGTCATGATCGGTACCTATCTCCTCGGGATGAGTTTGTACCAACGAAATAAAAATCCGCTGATCGCCGCCAGTATCGTCATCGCAGTCGTGATGTCATTTGTCGCTGCTTGGACAATGCGAAACGTGGCACAAATGGGGCGACCGATCTGGGCCACGACTCATGGCGGTTACACACTATTGCTGGGGAATAACGAGTCTTTCTACGATTACGTTCAAAACCCTGACAAATCCGGTGGTTTTCCGTTTGGAAGTGCTTGGGGCGCAACATTTTTTATCGATCGTTGGGAACAGCGTTTTGACAGCGATCCTCGCCCCGTTTCTTTTTGGAACCCGCAGACCGCGATCCTACCGAGCGATACGAAAACGATCTTGATTGGCGAAATCGATGACGACAAGCTCGCTTATGAAACTGCGGTTGCAACGATTAAGCGACGGCCTCCTATATTCTTGGCTGCGTGCATTTGGCGACTTAAACGACTTCACAGTGCGTTTCCGCTGCACACTTCGGAACGCCCATCAACGGCTGTTTTCTCGGTTGCTGTATTTTATGCCGTCACGATGACGCTGGTTCTGCTCGGGATTTGGAAGCTTGGTAAGGCACTTTTTGCACCGCGTTGGGCTGCTTCGATCGCATTATGGGCGGCAATCGCGTCAGTACACACGGTTTACTGGACCGACATGCGGATGCGTGCCCC
>JAYVSE010000335.1:0-34106 GCA_043775635.1 Planctomycetaceae bacterium
GCATTCTGGACTCGCCGCCAGCAGCGATGCGACGGATTCCGACATCGCCGCCGCAAGACCAATTCCAAAGTTTCCTAGCAAACCATGTCATGCACCCTGAACGGTTACAAACTTTCCATGTCGTCAGCGCTAATGCCTCTGCCATCCGCCATCGCACACTTGTGCGGATCGCTCAGCCCTAACTTGGTTCTGTGCGCCCCGCAAGTCTTCGCGAACGGCCCTAAACTTCTGCCTCAACTTCTGGCGTCCCTCGCACAACATGGCCAGGACCTGGTGCGGCGGGGATTTGTATTTATCTATGAGTTTGGCCACGAGAATCCTTCCTCTGAATCTTGCTTCAAATATGCTAATTCAGAGGAATAAAATGTTCGTTCCAGATTTGCTTATCAATACCAAATTTTTAACAGCCCACCCTTACCTCAGCCAGGAATTTAGGTTCGAACGATGCAGAAGCATCATTTGCCTTCCGGTGGCTTGGCTCCCGACTTGGCTTCCAAGTCGGACGCCTTCTTGTCATATTGCTCAGCAAGCGATTCGTCACCCAATCCTTTGTACGCCTTGGCCAACGAACGATAACCTGCCACTCGCAATTCAGGAGCCTCCAAGGATTTTTCCAAATCAGGAATTGACTTTCGGAACTCGCTCATGCGCAACAGGATTTGCCCCCTCGTTTCTCGAATGTAAGGATGCTCGGGCAAAAAGCGAATCGCGCCTTCGGCCAATTTTAGTGCCTGTGGCAGGTCGGCGTTTTCTTTGGAGGCGATCGCAATTGCCAAATTATTTAGAACCCCACCCATGTCCATGCCATAGTCTTGAGCAAGATCGAGGTGATTGACAGCCTCGTCGATTTTGCCGTCCAGTAAGGCGATGGTACCCTCAACAAAATGTGACGGACCGGGGGAAATCCCAGCCAGCATCGCTTGCCTCAAGACATTGACTTCATTGTTCTGATTCGTTCGCGTTTCAATGACAATGTCAAGCAGTGAGTCAAGCACTTCACCATTTTTAGGCGACAAGTCAATGGCGTTTCGTACCAAGTCAAATCGTTTCACCAACAGGTTAGGATTTTTCGCTGAATCGGCTTTAAGGATATCGGAGCCTTTGCACATCACCACCGCTGCCGTGTTACTGATCGCAGGGTCAGGATTTAACAGCGCGCCTTCTTCAAGCGTTGCAATTGCATTTTCCCATTTTCCCATTAAAACTAACGCATTGGCAAAACCAACACGACTCGCCGTATCAGTGCCATCGACGGCCAAATTGTCTGCGTAATACTTGGACGCCAATTCGGCATAACGTGCCGCGCGAATTTTCTCGCCAACATGGTCCAAAAGTATCGCGGTTGGCAAATAGAGATCGGGTCGCTTCTCATTGGCGAGCTCTAGAAAAAACACCATGGCGTCTCTGAACGCGCCAACGTTCATCAAGTAGCTACTGTAAATCAGCTTTGTTGTAACCAATTCATTGCCATGAGAATGGCCGAGCAGATAGCTGCAAATTTTTTGGAAATCTTTGTGCTTCTCTTTGTTCCAGCTCGACAAACCACCCAGGTCATAGTCCTTTACCAAAAACCAAATTAGCGCCGGTGGAAATCGTTTGGCAAACGCGAGTTCCTTGAAAATCGCCAAAGACGCATCGCTTTCGCCGCGTTTTTCTTGAATTTCGGCGAGCTGAAAACGAAACGACTCGTTGTTGGGATAAAGATCAACCAGCGTTTGCACGGCCACTATCGCCTTCGAGTAATCCTTTTTTGCCACCGCTTGAGCCAAATACTTCTTATATCTTTCTCGTTTCTCGGAAAGCAACTGAGCGGAACCAAACATTAAAATGACCACAATACCGATGACCGCCGCTACCGCTGGAATCGCGGGTCCGAGACTTAGCAGGGGACGCGTCAAAATCCATCGAAAGAAAAAACGAACACCCCAAGCAAGCCAGAAGAACGGATTGAGCCATTGATAGATTGTCGTCGGTTCAAGTGGCGGCATTGTCCATTTTTCAATGCTTTGCACCCAATTGGGCATCGCAAAGACAAAAAATCGCCAAATGAAATCGCGTAGCCATTGAAAGGTTACGAGATACCAGAACCGTTGAGCACGCAATTCACGGTCGAAGGCACTCCTAACTGTCGTAGGTCGCCGTCGAAATCGGATAAGGCGAAATAGTCTCCTTAACATCTGAACATTCTTATCTTAGAGACACTTGTTATCTTAGTAACACACGTAATCTTAGTAACACTCATTATCTTAGTAACAGTCCCGAAACAAAATACGTGTTTAGCGGAACGGCGCGAGCCGTCCGGTATCGAGGAACCGGAGAGCTTGCGCTCTTCCGCTGCGATTGAAATCGTGAAATTATTTCGGGACTGTTCCTTAGCGACACTCGTCGCACAATTGTGATCAAACACTTATTGCCCGCTCGCTGCATTCAATTGCGCCAACAATTGATTCCGAACCAGATCGCGAATTTTGATATGCACAAGATTGATTTCGTGAATTTGCGTTGGCGTAATGGGGGACTTCGTGCTGACCCAAGTCTGAATCATGAGACAGTCCAAAAATTCCATTTTCATACGCGCCCCAAGAAGCCCATTGAGCGATGCATCCATCGGCACCTCTGGTTCGCCATTTTGATCCAATCCCGAAAATACAAGGTAGCCCTGACTTCCATCGCGATGCAGTAAGCTCGACGTCACATATGACCACGGCACTTCGCCATCCTGAGCATCAGGAGTCTTTACCAATCGCGAATTCACTTTCCAGCCGATAGCATCGTAACAATCGCACAGGTCGTGAAACTCCCGATACGATTGACTCACTGCGATCCTGGCCGGAACGCCATCGATAACGACGTACCAAATATCCGAATTCATTCCCAATTGAACGTCATCTTTGCTGCGGTTCTGCTCAAACTTGGTAATCACAAAAGTTTCGCTTGAAAGGCTGTCCAGCAGGTTCTCGGTCGCCTTGAAAAAGACCAAATCCTTCGTTAACGCTGGCTTGGTGTCCGTTCGGTACGAGCCGACCAGCCACTGAGCTTCGAGTGTGCCGACAATCAACAAAGCACACCCGGCGAAGATCACAGCGATTCGCTTCATCGGAACATTGGCCAAGCGTTCTAACGGCATATCGACCGTCTTAGGATCAACGCCCGCCTGGTGATGGAACAACACATTCCAGAAATTACTAAGCGGGTTATAAGCATCCTTGTCAACTCGCGTCGGAAAGAAAAACACTCTCAGAAGTCGATCCGAGGACAGGAAAAGCAACAGAGCAATCACCAAACAGAGATAACCAAGCACGGCGTGATACCAGCCCGTCGCCAAGTTTAACCCCAATTTTTCCTGAGCGATGGCGATCGATACGATTCTTAAGACATTCAGTACGGCGGCCCAAAACACGGCAAATATAGCATAAATGGGCAGCAACGCGACGCTGCGCTGAAGCCAAGCCACAAGCAGAAATGCGCAGAACAGTAGGGTAAAAAAAGATTGCACACCACTGCATGCTTCTTCAATGAACAAGTCCCCCTTGGCAAGGCTAAATACATTCCCGTTGAGTCGATGGGGGATGTCAAGAAGATTAAGAACGGTGCTGCCAACATTGGATGTCAGGCGTTGCAATTTCCCCATCAAATGGATGTCGAGATTGAGCGGCAATCGGATCCACATCCACGTCAACGGCCAAAGTGCCAGCAAGCCCCACCGCGCACTGTCCGTGCTGTTTTGGGACGCCAACCAAGACCCCCAGATCAAGGAGTAACTCACTGCTGCCAACCACGGGGAACCGTGATAGGCACCAAAGCACAGGCACGCGAAGCCCGCAATCAGCAGACCATACCCCAGCATTCCACTAGGTGGCCTGACTTCTCGATCCCACCGCAAAAAGATCAGGTATGCGAAGCTAAACAGCAAAATTGGGAAATACTGATAATGCTCCAGCCGCCACAGCCCCATGAAGTAGCTGACAAGCAGCGGGAGAGGCACTAGAAAAATAGCCCCCCAGAAAAGACGGCTATTGATACCCATGTTTTGTTCTTGCGACCTCATGACCATACAAACAAGGTCTGAAAATTTGGATTAGACTACCAGCATTTCACGGTTGGACGTATCGGTCCCGAAACAAAATACTTGTTTAGCGGAACGGCGCGAGCCGTCCGGTATCGAGGAACCGGAGAGCTTGCGCTCTTCCGCTACGATTGAAATCCGGAAGTAAATTCGGGACTGCTCCTACGATGCATTTTCTCGCACGAAAACGAACCCACCCATGAACATAAAATTGTAGCTCAACAAACACCACAATACACCACCCAAATGCCCGGTTTTCACCGATTTTCGTGGCGTTCCATTGGGTCATGTGCACAGATCAAGTACGATCGCAGGCTAGCGCCTTTTGCAGTTGCGCCATTTTGGGATGAATGGTTTTATGGCCAACGGCCTTGTTCAACATAGCCTGGGGCAACGCCGTCATTGTATTACACATCTTCGAAAGTACCTTCGGCCACCACCCAGCTTGCCTGGGTGGAGCCAATGATCATCACCAGAAAACGACGCTCATCGCGTAGATATCGCAATACTCCAGATTCCGACGCTTTCAGTGTCGGAATCTGGAGTATTGAAGTCGGATGGGAAACCTTCGTCGTCTGGTTGCGATCCGATTCACCTACCAGGCGAGCTGGAATGGGGTCTTAAATAGATGCGTGGTACAATGAGAACAACGCCTCAGAGCCATGAAAAACATTTGGTTTCTTTGGCCAATCGAACGGTTGCGAAAATCGCAACTTCAAAACCAGCGAGTCAGGCTCAAGGAGGTTGGGAGGGTAGAGCGATTGTCCCCAATCGCTCGGGAAACGATTGGGACAAGCGTTCTACTCTGAACGCTAATAAAAAACGAAAAAAGCCATCAAGCCGAGGCTCGATGGCTTTCGATTTTCAAATTGTCCGACAACGAACTAGGCGACAACGATTCGGCGATTGCGACGGCGTTGCGCAGCAACCCCACCGGCCATCACCAAGCCGAGAACAGCCATCGAAGCTGGCTCAGGAACACCAACAACAGTTCCTCCATAAACTGTGGTCGAACCTGGCCCACCAACTGTGTCAAACAAGATTAAAGTTACGCTGCTGGTTGCGGTGAACGGGGTCGCAATCACGGACTTAATCAAGTTCGTAAGAGCTGGAGTCAAACTCGTATTTGCAGCAACTACACCGGCTGAAGGCGAATTCAATGTCAACGCCAACGTTTGTGAGTTGACAGTGTAATTGCTCCCGCCACCCAAACCGATTTTCAGACGGTCTTTCGCGCCCGGCGCAAGATTATTTTGCACAGCCCAAATCGTCCCCGCCTTCGCACCAATTGTACCCACCAGGGTATTTGGATTGCTTCCCGTGAGGAAAACCTGCGTACCCGCGATCGCTCCGCCATCAGTGAACATTACACGAACCTTGACAATTCCACCGTCAAGGCCCTGCGTGTCAAGCCCAGTAGCCGACTCTATCTGCACATGAAATGTCTTAGTAACGGTCGCCGCTTGAGCAACTGGGGCAAATGCCGCCAGCAGCAGAAGAACGCCGCAGAATCGAACTGCACTCTTCATAAACACACCCCTATTTTAAGTTTAGAAACGCCCAGCGGCGACGACGCAACAAAAGTGAAACTTTCTGATCAGTAGCCTAGGTTAACTGATCAAACTAATGGTTGCAAGCATCACATTCGATTTTTCCGGAATTTTTTTTGATCTGTGCGATTGAAATGAGGCGGCAGTGTCAGAAGACATTCTTTTGTGCGATTGTTCAAATGAAATCTCTGAAACTGAAAAACCGCAAGTCATGATGTACGTATCGCGATAGCTTTTTCGCCCACCGCAGGAATTAGGGACGCATCTACACTGGGCAATGGTGGCCTGTTAAAAATTTGCGATTGCGATTGTTTTGTGAATCCGCAGGTTTTAGTGTTTTAGTCCTAAAACAGCGGAGCTGTGACATTGGATAGCCAGGGGTGCAAACCCCTGGTAGTATCGCAACAAACGCATTGAAAATCGCGGAGCGATGGCATTCGAGGCGGAAAATGCCATCGCTCCGCGATTCAGAACAAAAACGGAACTAAACTTACTGCGAACAAACGACCGTCAACCCTGTGCGATTGAAATTGCGGTGCCCGCTACAAACCGATCGATCAATAACTGTCCGGTTTTTGAAGTGGGATAGGCTATTCCCTAAGATGGCTAGCCAGCCACTCGGATACCCAGCGATCCGTTGGCGGGCTAAGCGGAACGCGGGGCGGTTGGTGGTAGTCGACAACTAAATCGTAGCCGGCTCGATCGTAGGCGGAATTGAGAATATCGCCAAGATCCAGTTCCGCGTCGTCGTCGATGGGAAGCAGCGGTATCTTAATGACTGGCAAACGCTGGGCAACCAAGATCGGCCACAGAATCCCCTTGGGTCGCTGGCCTCGCTGCGAGACGTGGACGAGATAATCGTGAGGCGGAAGACGCTCGCCGGTGTAAATTGGCTCACCATCACGTAGCAGATCGATCTCGACCAAATGCGAGGACGAATGCATCACCTCTTGTCGCTTCGCCTCATAACTGGCCCGGCCTCGCGAACCAACGATCTTGTTGGTCGGGCTCAGCAACCATTGAGTGATACTTGGGTCGCAACCGAGCATTGAGACGTTCTCGTATGACCGAAATCAGCTCGTGGTGCAAGTCTGGCCAAATCTCGGGTGCCTCGAGATAGGGATCCATTCCAGGAAAAGGTGACGGCATCAGAGAGAGTTCGCAGTGGGAGGGGCGAAAGGAACCACAACGATGATTCTACGTCGCCACGAACGCAGCGGCAAAAAGGGAAAGGGGATTGGGAGTTTTCAGTTTTCAGTTTTCAGTTTTCAGAACCAAGAACCCGCGCAGCGCAGACCGATTGAATTTCGGTGCAATTTTCGCTACAATGAGTCGGTGTCGCTTGAGCCCTTAAACGGAGAACGGTGCATGATTTCCCTGATGGTCAACGACCCTCAATTCGCCAGCGAATTGATTGCCGAGCGTCGGGCTCGGCAGCTCGATCGCTACGACGAAGTTTGGGAGGATTTGTACATGATGTCTCCGCTGGCTAACAACGAACACCAGTCACTCGCTACGGAATTGTCTGCGGCAATCGTGACTGCGGTAGATTGGCAGAACCTCGGTCGCACGCTCACGGGAGCGAATGTAAGCGACCGTCGCGACGATTGGACCCGCAACTATCGTATCCCTGATGTACTGGTTTTCACCACCGACACTGCCGGCGAGGACTGTGGAACTCACTGGCTCGGCGGCCCTAACCTCGCGATTGAAATCGTTAGCCCTGGGGACCGCACGCTGGAAAAGCTCGACTTTTACACCACTCAACCCAGACACACAAACGCTTGACGTGATTCGAGACCGCGACACACTCGTCAGGGGTATTCCCGTTCGCCGTGAGGCGAGAGGGAATGGCGGTTGCTAGTGACTAGTTCGCTTCCGAAACTGTTCTGGGAAATCGGTTGCATGCCGATCAACGACATGCGAGCCCAACACTAACGCATCCATATCCGTTCGCAAAAAACAAGAAATCGCCTCGGCAGGTGTTCTCACGACGGGTTCGTTCTCATTAAGCGACGTATTAAGGACGATTGGTACACCGGTTTTTTCATAGAAACGAGTGATCAACGCGTGGTACAACGGATTTGTTTTCTTCGATACGGTTTGAAGTCGACCACTGCCATCTACATGCGTAACCGCAGGTATGATGGCATGCTTTTCCTTTCTGACCGGAAACACTTTTTCCATATAAGGCGTTGACTCGTCGATTTCAAACCATTGCGCTACGTGTTCCTCAAGGATACTTGGTGCAAACGGACGAAATTTTTCACGGAACTTGATTCGTAGATTGATAATGTCACGCATGTCTGTCCTGCGAGGATCAGCAATTAGCGAGCGATTGCCGAGGGCTCGTGCTCCAAACTCCATTCTACCTTGGAACCATCCCACGACCCTTCCGTCAAGCATTAGCGTTGTTGTTCGATCGACGAGGTCAGACGCCCCCAAGGTCTCAAAAGGTAAACCCGCGTCTCGAATCGCTCGCTCGCATTCGAGGTCACTACTTTCGCAGCCCCAATACGCGTGGTCCTGTACGAATGTACGTGGCTTTCCGAGCAAGTGATTCCAAACGTAGAACGCAGCGCCAAACGACGTCCCGTTGTCCGCCGCACCAGCGGGGATATACACGTTCTTGAACGGCGTCTGAGAGGTAATCTTTCCATTGGCAACTGAGTTCATCGCCACACCACCGGTCATGCATAAATTCTCCGACTTCGTTTTGTCGTGCAATCCATTGAGCAGATGCAGAATAATCTCTTCCGTAACGACCTGCAGGCTCCTAGCAATGTTGTCCTGCCTGGCTGTCATCGGCTCATCCTTGCCTCGCATCGGCCCCAATTCATCGACCAGCCGTTGACTGTGAAATGGTTCGACGATGGGTGCCCCATCATTCCATTTCATTTTCACACCACTTTTATGATGCGTGAAGTAATCAAGATTTAACTCAAAGGTATCACCTTTGGGGCGGATCATCTTACGAATCTGATCCACAAACTCGGGCTGACCATACGGAGCCAGCCCCATGACCTTGTACTCGTCACCGTAGTAAGGGAACCCGAGATACATCGTCATTGTGTTGTATAGAAACCCAACGGAGTGCGGAAACCAGACGCGATCAAATTCCTTCCACTGCGAACCATGCGCATGCGCAGTTAGGGTGCTAGTAAAATCGCCCATTCCATCGATCGACAGGACCGCCGCCTCATCGAATGGCGAAATCAAAAAGCCGGCGGCGATATGCGTTTGGTGGTGTTCGATACGATGAAACTTGGCTCGGATCGATTGCCGCTCAACCCCAAGCCCTTGCGCTAATTGCTCTTGCAATCCGAGTGACTTCCCTTGACGCTTTAGTCGATTAAGGATTGCGCTGGTACTTGGGCGGTGCGAAATTACAAACGCCAGACGCTTTGCAAAATTAGCGCGAGGATCAAACGAAATCGCGACATGATCCACTTTTTCAATATTGATCCCAGCAATATCAAGGCAATACTGAATCGATGCCGACGGAAACCCAGCCCAATGCTTGATTCGATTAAACCGCTCTTCTTCGACCGCAGCCACAAGCTGTCCATCGACAACTATCGCTGCCGAAGCATCTCCGTGGTAGGCATTGATACCTAAAATGTACATGTCTCAACCTTGCAAGTGATTTGATTTAGCAATGAGTGGCAAATAAGTGTCGCCTTTCGCTCCGCGAAAGAGCGTTCTCCCGGTCTTTCGCGGAGCGAAAGACGACAATAATAGACCACGTCTCAAAATTGAAAATAGATGAACGGTCGATAGCTTGTATTGGTCAATGCGAATATTATCGCAAATGCAATTCCATACAAAAATGCAAATCGCTCGATCGGTACACGTGAACTCAACTTGCAAAGGTCCATCCGGTAGAACAGCAAGTGAACGAGGGCAAAACCGAGAACATGGCACCAGAGAAAAACATTTAACTGCAAATCGCCGCCGGGGCTTAGAAATAGCCACACTTCCGCGACTTTAAGAAACGTCGGGAAGTCGGGAGCCCGAAACAGAATCCAAGCAAACGTGACAACGGACCACGTCACACCAAGACCCAAAATCCGATTCACCCAGATGACGACTGGCAATGCATCGCCCTGAGGTTTTATTCCGCCGATCAAACGGTCTACCACCAGAGCCGTTCCGTGAACCAGTCCCCAAACAACAAAGTTCCAAGACGCACCATGCCAGAGGCCGCCGAGGACCATTGTCGTCATGAGGTTTACATACGTACGAAAGACACCCTTACGGTTGCCGCCTAGTGGTATGTAAAGATAATCGCGAAGCCATGTGGATAAGCTAATGTGCCAACGCTGCCAAAACTCAGTGACGCTAAACGAAAAGTAAGGAGCCCTGAAGTTAATTGGCAAGTGGTAGCCGAGCAAGCCAGCGACGGCAATGGCCATATCAGAATAGCCCGAAAAGTCGCAGTAAATTTGGATCGCATAGAGAGTCATGGCCAGATGGCACGACATGGCGTCAAACTGATCCGGGAACTGAAAATAGGCATCAATGTAAGGTGAGATGTTATCTGAAATACAAGATTTTTTGATATATCCGACTAGAAATAGCGACAACATGAAACGTACCGGCATTTCTCCCCATCGCTTTTCACTTGTCATTTGCGGCAAGAAGTCACTTGCTCGAACGATCGGGCCAGCGACCAATTGTGGGAAGAATGCGACAAACAGAGAGAAATCCAGAAAGCTCGCTGCCGGTGGTAGTTTTCTACGCCAAACATCAATGGTGTAGCTAAGCGTTTGAAATGTATAAAAGCTGATCCCTACGGGTAAGACGATTTCAAGCATGCTGCGGCTGACGGAAACCCCAGAAAACTTCATCAAGTCGTAAAACGAATCAGCAAAGAAATTGTAGTATTTAAAAAAGCCAAGGATGCCAAGGTTGACAACAACACTGCAAATTAACAGTAGCTTCCGCTGCTGCTCTGACTGGCTCATTGCAATCCATTTACCAAGAGAAAAATCGATGACCGTGCTGAGGGCAATCAACGCAGTAAAACGCCAATCCCAAGCTCCGTAGAACACATAGCTGCAAGCCAACAGCCAGACTTTTCGCGATTGATGACCACTGAGCCACCAATACACGCAAAAAACAATCGCCAGAAAGGCGAAGAAACGCAACTCGGTGAAAATCATCTTGGATTCACCGACTGCAAACGCATTGCGATTTCAGCAGCAAGCAACTCGCTTAAATATTCAGCACCGGCATTGGAAAGATGGTTCGTATCGTGCCATCGATCGATGCGGTACAAGTTGCGGTGGTCGTGATGCGTTAGATACTGCACCATGTCGATATCGTTCTTAAGTTCGAACGTATGCAAGAACGCATGCTCTGTATCGCGATAATACGGATCGGGAATGAATAGCTTAGGCATCACGACCATTAAGCTAAAGCTTCCTTGTGACTTGATATATTGATCAATTTCGTCGAAAAGCCTTTCTTGCTCAAGTGGAAGCCTTGTGTTTGCTTTAAGCAGTGAATCCTCCAGAGCCTCCTCTGTTCTCAAAAGTTCCTCAAGCTCACTGGTTGTTCTCGCCTTTGCCGATACGCCATCTACATTCAGCTCTGCAGTCCAGTATCCTTTGTTCGCCAACATGGCGACCATACCTGGATTTAAAGTTTTCTGATACTCATATCGGTCAGGGTAGACTAGGTCAGTCAGGCGGCCGTAGTTGATTCGATTTATAAAAAAATAGATGTCGTTGCAAAGTAAATTATATTTCTTATGCAAACCGCCTCTTGAGGCTCCTTGAATGTACCGCTTTGACAGCCGAAATCCGTTCCAATCACTAAAATATATACTGCGAGCGGAAGTCGCGTTTTCCAATGTCATCCCGATCCTTAGCGCAGGTTCCCAAACAACCATCCGCGGACGGCAAGGCGTCGTTTCGAGCACATCACGAACCACGCGAAGTTGCTCTGAAGCCGATAGATTGTGGAGGGATAGGTTCCAAACGCTTGCTTCTACACCTTGGTTAGCCAGAGCTTTTTCAACGACCGTTGAGTTGACGCCATTGTAGGCTCGACTGGTACCGACGATTAAGACATCGATATCCTTCGCATCATGCTCGAGCTGGGTAAATTTCTCCGTCCAGATCGGCACGTAAGTAGATCGCGGGTCGTCAGACAAGAACCAACAAAGAGCAACCGACATTGCGACAAAGCCGGTAACGAATCTCGCGATCAGGAAACAATATGTTTTCAAGGCGCTGTTTTCGGATGAGCCATTATTTAAGGTTCACCAACAAATTTGGTGTGCTAAATAGCGGATGAAACATTATTATTTATCGAGCTTTTTGCAATCGTGAGCGGCAAGGCGCTAGCCTAGCCGGTTGAAAATTTGCTATTGACACTGAATTTGAAAGCGAAATTTTGAATGAATATTGTTCCGACTGGATGCTACGACGGGGTTTATCCCCGTCGGGCTATAATCCCAACCAGAAGATGCTGGCGGAGTGAGCCTCGCTACCATGCGGCTTGTCCGCGTGGAGCGATAATCAATCGTTATACGCATCGATGGACGATCATTTTCTGATCATGGCACGACGGAGACAAGCTCCGCCCGTGGCCGACGTCATTTCTTCTTCGCCATCTGTTTGTGATCGTGGCCCGACGAGGACAAGCCCCGCACGCGGCGAGATAATGGAATTAAATCTACGCAAAAGCTTTTTGCCCACAATAGCAAATTTTTAACACGCCAGCGCTAGCCGCCGGTTCCGCCGTGATTTACCGGCGGCTAGCGCCTTGCCGCTCACTTTCGCAGGCGTCGATCGAGCAGCTCGAGAGACAGCAGGACTTCGGCAAAAACACGCTGATAGGTATAATAAAGTCCAGCCACACCATCTAACACTAGTCGCTTACCAAAATAGCAATAGAGCCCTGTTAGCAAAGGGGCTGCAAAACAACACTTTCGAATGCGATCCTTCCAGCCGAGTTCGGAAGGGTTGGAAGCGTTCAGTTTAACCGCCTCATCACGTGCATAAGCTTGCTGCGCCGTCAACCATGAAGAAAGCGGCTTTTGATCGTCGTGAGAAATAACGCTGGCGAGGTCTCCGACATGTCCATTGATATGAACGCGATGAGCATGGCCGTCTCTGGCATAGTTTGCCAGTTCTTTCATGTAAAGCACGGTTCGAGGTGGATAGAGAGTCGATCGAAGTGGCCTTCCCATCATGCAGTATTGGAACCTAACACGATAACCTGCAAAACGTGGGACTAACTTCAACAATTCGTTCTCTAAATCAACCGGGCACTTGTAATCTGCATCGAGAGAAAGCACCCAATCAGTATCAATCATTGACAAGCCAAAATTGCATTGACTAGAAAAGTGGTCATAGGTTCGTTGAATCACATCGACATTGGAGTATTTGCCGATGATAGAAAGTGTGTTATCGGTGCTATAACTATCAATGACGACGATTCGGTGCGCCCAGGCAAGTCGCGATAACGTGTCCGCAATGTTTGCTTGCTCGTTGAACGTTAGAATCATCGGCGTGATCGTCGCAAGATCCATGACAGAATCCTTACATTCCAATGATTGACTGATACATTCCAAGGACCTGATCCGCGACTCCCGACCAAGCGAATTTATCGCTGGCGTACTTCGCACCGTTAAGTCCCATCGATTTGCAACTCGCTGGCGATTCAAGCACGTGGTCCAGCGCCGCCGCCACCGCTTCGGCAGATCTTGAGATGGTAATACCGGCACAGGCCGCTTGGACATGTTCACAGCATTGAACTTGATCCGTTACGATCACGGCACATTCGCGCGACATTGCTTCTGCAACCACAATGCCGAAATTCTCCGAATGACTTGGCAGGATAAAACAAGCCGCACCATCGAACATCCCCCAACGGTCAGTTCCCAACACAGGGCCTAAAAGTGTCGTACGATTTCCAATCTTAAATTGCTGAATCGCGGTTTCGACTTCTTTTTCGTAACCAGGATCGTGCTCGTCGACACCGCCAGCAATTGCCAAATGAGCGGGGCGTTTTAGCATGGCAAATCCTGGGATGAGCAAGTCCGTGATACCCTTCTTGGGATGCAGTCGTGAGAGAAAAAGTACGATCGGAATGTCCGGCGAATTGATGTTGCAACGCCGTCTCAATTCGTCAGGTTTTCGAGATGCATCCCAAGCCGCCTTATCAACGCCATTGGGAATGACAAAAACTTTTGCGTCACGGCGAACACTAGTGATGTCCAGTGACTCTCCCGTACTTGTCGCATGAAAACCAGCCGAATGCAAAACCGTCTGCCGCTCCACCCAATGCCAATACAATTGCTTCTTCAATCCATGATGCTGGAATGCATACGTAGAAAGCATCCCAGCGGGGCGCAGAATGTAGGGAACGTCAGCTTTTCGTGCGGCTCTCGCTGCAGCGCCGCTGGCATAGCTCCACAAAGCATGAATATGAACTAAATCAAATCTCGCGACATTCTCACGTAGCCAAACTCCTAGTCCACGCGAATACTTCCACTGTTCCGATGCGGATCGAGGAAGTAGGTGTACCGGACAACAATCGATAAACCCCTTGGCATTGAAAATGCCGCTGGCCCCATCTGCATCGGTTGCCACCACTTCAATTTCGATGTTTTCTTGCCGACTCTGTGCGTCGCAAAGACTTCTAATCGCCGTGGAGGGGCCTCCGTAACGCGGTGCAATGGCTGGCAATACATGCAAGATCTTAATCATATGCCGCCAGCTTGTTGCAATTTAAACTCGTACGGCCGAAACGAACATCGTCTTGTAAAGAGGCCAGAAACGTCCAATTCCGGCAAAAAACTTAGGCTCAAAACCATAGTCCCGAAGACACTTGTGTAGCGATTTTACGGTAAAGAAGCGTATATGACCGTGGTAAGGATCGCAGGCAACTGGGCCAAGGCAAATTGAAAACGGCGTCCAAAAGTATCTTGATCTGCCGGAGGTAGCGAGCTTTCATCAATCCCTCGGTAGCGTTTATTGTAATGTTCTTTAATTGAGCTCATGGTATGTACGAAAGTCCCTAGGCTTTGTTTGACGAAATGTGCTCCCATTCAGGGCTATACGCATACGCACTGGGGCAACCATTCAACGTATCACAGTCTGCATTTTTTCGAGCGATCACAAAAATGGTACGGGTGAATTTGGCTTGAAAATATTCAATAGGAATCTTGCTCAGCAAACCGTATACTTGAGACATGCCTGCTCTGTCATAGACACTCCAATAGCCAGATTCGAGAATCGAGAATCCGCTTCGCTGCACTAGATCTTCGAGTTGGGACAGTGTAAATGTACCGTTGTGCCGCTCATAGGCATGACAACGATACGCCGGTCTCGCGTTCTTTAATCGAAACGGATTGTTGAATTGCAAACCGTTCGGAGTGGTAAGCAAAATCACGCCGTTGAGGTTTAGCCAACGATTCATGTTTAGCAGCATGATGTGCGGTGCCCGGATCAGGTGTTCGATCACTTCACACGCCACGATCACATCGAATTTCTCGTCCAGATCGACAAGTTTTCGCTCAATGTTAAGCGAGTAGTTACGAAAGCAAACGTTTATACCCTCGAACGATTGAAGGTTATAATTCGCGGATGTGACTCCAATGTCGTCCGGCCACTTGGTAACCTCCTCTGCCGATACGGTCGCCACCAAATCGAATTCTTTCGTACCGGCGATCAATGATGTCATCGCCCATGGGTGCCCACCAATTTCCAGCGTTTTACCGCGGGCATGACGTTTAATGGCATCAATGGAGTGCAGGAAACGCCGTTCGTGCATGCTCCAATACTGTGTGATATCGATCTCTTCGCCGTTCGCGACGACGCTACACTTATTGTTCAAAGAATTCATTCCTTATGACGATAATTCTTACTGATTGCCAGCGACTCGAGAAGTAAATAACATTGCTTATACATAACTTTTCAAAGACCCCTGCCAGCTTGCCTGGAATCGCGTGGAGGTAGTAAGCCGACGGCGTTAGCCGCGGGCATTGCGTCCCTTAGAGCCTTGTAGGCCCGAGGCTAGCGCCTTCGGCTCACTCAGATTGTTCAAGTCCACGCCATTAAAGTTTAGTTCCGTTTTTGTCCTGAGTCGCAGAGCGATGGCATTCGATAGCCAGGGGTGCCAACCCCTGGACACTCAATCGCGAACGCATCGCTAAGAATCGCGGAGCGATGGCATTTTCCGCATTGAATGCCATCGCTCCGCGATTCCCTATGCGGCTGTTTCGATGCTTCCAGGGGTTTGCACCCCTGGCTATCCAATATCACAGCTCCACTGTTTTAGGACTAAAACCTGCGGATTCACAAACCAATCGCAATAGGTGCTTACGAGTACGAAAAAACACTGTTTACGATTGGCAATGGCAAATTGCTTTCAGTTGCCCAAATCTTACCGGTGTGGTACTTGATTCCTCAACAAATGGATTCCAGCCTGCTTTTGCAATATACTTACAAAGTCGCCAACCAACACGGGTTCGATACCAGTTCGACCATTTTAATGGCCAGAAATAAGACATTTCAATTTTTGGAAAGAACGTCCCCAGCAGAACTTCCAACTCCTGACTCGTGTACTCCTTTTCATGGCGGTCATCCCACTTTCGATCCGCCCGAAACTTCGGGGTCGTGACGATCAAATAACCTTGATCGTTCAATACTCGCCGAATCTGTTTCAAGCAATCTTCGGGTTGTGTTAGGTGTTCGATGACATCGGTCAGCAGAACCACGTCAAAAAAACCATCGTCAAACGGTAGGTCATAGCAGTTGCCGGTGGTTACCTTGCAGTGCCCCCACGGCTCAAGGATCTTGTTGGCAAGCTGTACCGCACAAGCTTCTGAATCAACACCGTACACTTCGCCACACTGCCCCTGGATTTGCGCCATCAAGTAAGCATCGCCGCAACCGATGTCAAGCACGCGTCTTTTCGTTTTGATTTGCGTTAACGCATTAATCACGACCTGATAACGCGCCACCAGTGGCGGATTAAAACTGCGGGAATGGGAATCGCATTCCTGCCAATGGTAGGCCCCACGTTGGTCATACTTGTCAAAATTGACGACGCGGCCATCAGCCTGTTTTGATGTTTCTGTCACGGTTCGTTTACCGAGGAGCGTGTGTGAAAGGTTTTCATAGTTTTAGAATGGCTGGAGTCTTCCCAGCAATTGTTTTCTTGAGTTCGCTGACCACGGAAATCTTGCAATTCGCGAGAGTAGGATCTATTTTGATAAGTCGATTGGTAATCGCGACCAGCGAGTCCAGCGACAGAGACTGATTGACTTGTACGCAAATATCGATCGAGGTAACACTCTGAACAACTTGATAACCGAGAATCTCAGGGAAATCTCGCACGACGTGCGCAAATGCTTCCGAATGGATTTTCTTGCCATTGGGCAGGTCAATATAATCGTTTGAACGTCCCAGCACTTGTTGGAATCGGATGATCGGAGGCACCCAATTCGTACTACAGATTTGGTCACCGACATGATACCGTAGTAACGGCATCGCGCGACGAAACAAAGCAGTGACCACGATATCGCGATGATTCGCCTGGTCGTGGTTGTCAATCGTTTCAATGAAATAGTTCTGCCAAAAACACCGATAATCGCCGACTGCAGCCTCGCATGCGATGGGGCCCGTTTCGACGGTTCCATATTCCATTACGACGGGACACTCAAATAGTTTTTCGATGTTTGCGCGACTATCGGGCGATGGAAACGCCTCGGCGGTCGCGACAATCGCTTTTAATCGCAACGCTCGCAAATCGCTGGCCAACTCTGAATTGAAAGTTGCCAACCGATCGAGCGCGACAGAGTACCCAAGCACCCAACCTGGTCGAAAACGGATCAGTGCCCTTGCCGCATCACGCATCGCTGACTCACTGAGATCGTATGCGGAATAGCGGCAATATCCCAACGCACGATCAGCGAATAGTCGTTTTTGCTTACGCAACCATCCGTTAAAACCGGTACCTAGTAAGTGTGCATGGCCCCACAGCAAAAACAATTTATCCTGTGGTTGAATTCCAAGCCAACGCCTCGCCTGCCATAACGCCGTCGAAGCCACGTGGCTTTCGTGATGAATGCCTGGAAACTGTATCGGTGTCGCCGTTGTACCTCCCGTGCTTCGAAAAAAATCGTGCTCGCAAGACTGGTCGTGCAATTGCGTTTTTAAGGACTGGATGTCGCAACGCCGACACAGTGGGATGCAGGACGCGAATTGATCCCAGCTTTCGAATGTGTCGGGAAGCTTATCGCCTGCCAATTCACGAAATCTTGGTGTGTTTACCTTGGTCGATCGCCATAACTCATTGAAACGAGCTAACTGCCAAGCCCCTATGTCATCAACAGAATTTCTTAATTGCTCCGCATGATCTACGTCGGCACGGATGGAACGGGCTCGCCATGATCTAATCACGTTGACCGTCCGCTAAGGAAACGTGGGATAGGCTTCCAGCCTGTCGTTTCTCGATTGATAGGCTGACTACAAGCATGCCGCCACATTTTCGTATACGCGCTGTTGGTGCATGGTTGCAGTGAAATTATCATGCAGGCGGCGAAAGCCCGCGTATCCAAATGCAGCAGTCCTTGCGGGATCTTCTAATAGGTAACAGATGGCAGCCGCCAACTCAGACGCATTGCTGGGTTCGTGAATCAACACTCCCGTCTCTCCAGGCACGATCACTGCTTCGGCACCATCATCGTAACACCCTAAGCATGCTTTTCCATAATTCATGGCCTCTAAATAAACCAACCCAAATCCTTCTTGCTTGCTAGGCATCACAAAGCTAAAACAATGCTGGTACAGATGCTGCAGCATTTCATCGCTGACGAATCCCGGAATAAAAACGGCATGCGCGACGTTGAGGCTGTGGGATAAGTTTACGAGTGCCTCTCTGCCGTCTCCCGGGCCGGGAAAAACCAGTTGGACGGTGGGAAATCGGCGATGAATTTGCGGTAATGCTCGAATTAACGCATCATGTCCTTTTTCCAATTCGGTACTGTCCATGCGTGCCACTAATAACAGAGACCTGTCTCCAATCATTCGCTCCTTACCGTCGCAAGCAGTCAGCAAAAGTTGCTGATTTCCATTCGCTTGTACCTCATTGCGGAGAGGCATGTTGGGTGACAGCCCTAACGAGCAGACAACTGCCTTAGCTTCAGGAACTCTAAGCAGCAAGCGTCGAAGTGTTAAGTGTGAATTTGTCAAGACGCGTCTAGCCATCCGAAATAGGGTTGGACTGGTCGATTTCATTCGGTCGTCAGCTTCTGAACCATGCGCAAATACAACCAATCGTGACATTTTACAGTAAGCAAATGGCAATGCGGGAAGCGCTAGCGTCACATGATCAACAATTACCAACGAATCAATGGCGGCTCGCAAAGCAACACCGCTCGCGAATCGATATTTGCTTCCCCCGCATCCCGCAAAACGATATTTTTTATCGAGGTATCCAGGCCGGTCAGCCTCGGACTCATGCAGACTCAACACTCGCAAGTTGAGATCGAAGTCACGAGCGAGATTTTGAAGGCCACGGATGACGTTTTTGTTATGCGTTGAGATACCGCCACAAACGCCCTCAGCACCGGTCATCGCAAATAGGATCGACTTCGCCACGACTTAGTTCATCCGAACAGTTGAACCAGGCCGCATCAACAAATAACGATGCATTCGGTCGCCAAAGATCATCAACAGCATCGACTGAATAACAAAGGCCATTACCAATCCACCGACAATCTTTGCAAGACTACCGTCAAGAGACATAAAATGCTGAAGCATAATCGCGACCAAAACCCCTTGATAAATTTCTCTGGACGGTGCAAATAGAAAAATGCCACGGTACATACAGCCGATAATGAATCCAAATGCGAAGCCAGCGAATACCATACCGACAGGTCCATAGTCGACGTAAAACTCAACCATGTACCCAAGCCCAATCGAGGTATTGGATTCAATTCCCGCAACGTACAGTCCCGTATATTTTTCCACCAAATCCGAGTCGCTGCCGAGGTTGGCTTTATCGGGAAATAGGAATCGCGGCATCACAACATGCTTGACCGCGCGCATCGTCAGGTACCCGCCTTCGTAATCGACTAGGCGAGGCACGCGATCCAGTACAAGACCCATTAGCAGAGGCACGTCTGAAATACGTTTAACTGCACTTTTGATTCCTTCACGCCAGTCCATGTGTTCAACTGAATCAATTGCAGTGTCAGCAAACTGCTCCACTTGACCAACCGTCGTTTTTGCCAAACGACCGTTGGTTACGATACTCCGCCATGGCGCCTTGACGGCACCATTCCACAGCAAAGCAATCGCCAATAGCGACACCGCCAAAATCGCTGCAATCACAACTCGACTTCGATCCTGAAACAAGTAGTTTGTTCGTATGGAATTGCTTTCCGATAGCATGGCAACAAACAATAAAATCAACACTTGTGCGAAGCCAGACCCGCCCGTCTTGATCATCGGCAGTGTAACGACCAGTGCGGCGATGATCGCGAAAACGCGTCCGCGACGCTGTCGCAGTACCATTACAAACAATAAATATATGAACACAAGTCGAAATTCTAGGACTCGATAAATGATCTGCGAAAAGCCGGAACTTATTTCCCGTGGGGTATATCCCGTTATTAGCGATATCGAAAAAGCAAGAATCGTTATCCAAAATAGCTTGTCAATTGAATAGTCGCAGGTACCCTGCAATGTCCATTTGGACCGCCAACGGGCTTGCGATCCTATCAAGGCAAGCCCAGAACGCAGGCCAATCGCTAGCGACAAAAATGTTGCCAGCAATAACGCCACGGAGAGCTCAATATTTTTTGGTATGTGGTCACTAGGGTACTCCCCACTAAACCCTCGAAAAACAATTCCAGCAACAACAAACAAGAGTTGGTAGCCAAGGCAAAAGAGACCGATCAGCAGCCCATCTTCTCTTCGTAACAATGAAACGACCATCGCACCAACGACACCACATGCGACGACCAATGGCTCGAATGTAATCGCAAATATGAGCATCGAACTTAATAAGATGCCAATCTCTAGTTGAATACTTTGCTTAGGCATGCTGTCGCTTTGACAATGCGTTCATTGTATTACGATCATTGAGTCGTCGATGCTTCGCAGTCATTGTCGCTGTTGTTTATTCGATGAAGCAACGGCTATCTATGCCATTCGTTGCAAGTATGCCGACGACGGGAAATGCCCGGCCGATAATTGGAGTCCGCCTTCATTCCCAGCGGGCTCATAGTCGGGAATGGTCTCGGAGATGGCGGCAGCGGCCAGATGGCGCAGCATCGCCAGGGAAAGTCGCAATGCGAATTGGATCGTTCATGGTAAGAAAAGCTAGCAGCAAGGACGACTCGTGATTGAAAAAGAGTTCTGAAGTTAATACGCGGCGACCGTAATCATAGGGAAATGTAATATCGTGAAAATGTGCCCAACTTCCTTTTGGAATGCACGGCAGCAATTCGATAATAATCCTGGTTACCTCGCCAGCGGGGCCGAGCGTATGCGTCGAGTCTACAAAAAAGAAGTCAGAGTCCCGCAGCGATTCAGTAACTTTTGGGATCTCGTCCTGCACACGAACAGGAACCAGCTCGATTGCTCCCGAGGAATTAAGACCTCGCAAGTAAACGCTCGGATAGGGTTCAATACAGAATAGTTTCGGCTTGTACTCTGCACGCCTTGCAGCATCCAAGATAACCGCCGTGGAGACGCCGCAGCCAATCTGCACGATCTTTTTTGGACGAACTTTCTGGATAAATGCGTGTAGCACATTCGCTTCCACTGGACCGAACCCTGATTCTCCATTGAGTTTGCACGCCGAAGCATGTATTTCAAACGCTCGGTCTTTGTCAAACAGCCCCTTCGGACAGATTTGCTGGAAGCATTCGATTTGCTGTTCGATTGCTGCTCCGGCGACATGCGTCAGGGGATAGGGGCGACGCCATGACGTTGTGGCCCGAAGTTCCGAGAGCGATGGAATTTCGGAATAGAAATGTCGCGGCAAAACGTCGAAGCCGAAAAATTGACCTGCCTCAAAAAGACGCCGGACACAATGTTTTCCAAAATTCTTTATCGATCGTTTCAACATATCGCAAAGTCCCCAGCGGCGATCAGTTTTTATTGGGAATGAGTACCATTCGTTGAATGGATTTGAACGGAACTGACAGGTCTCTTCCTGTCATTTATCGTACAAATTGTATTAATAATCGCCGTTGATGCAATTGTGATCGAATGGGTCGCAACTCTTTCAACTGCGGCGTGCCTTGCTTGCTGTAGCGAACCGATGTCTCTGCCACTCATTTGACGCAGAATCGCGGTAAGGCGGGCGATGTCATTTTCTGGATAAACGAAGCCCGACACGCCATCTTCAATGAGATCCGGCGAACAACCGCACGAGGTTGATACGATACACGGCGTGCCGCACGCCATCGCCTCATTGACAACCAATCCCCAGGTTTCGGTCCCGTCGGATGGCAGTACGAGCACATCCGCAGCCGAATAGTATGCCGGAAGTTGAGTTTGATTTTGAAAACCGGCGTAATGAATTCGGGAGCAAGGTTCAGTGAGATTCCGGCACTCTTGCTCCAATGGACCGGAGCCTACAACGATGGCGTGAATTGGCCGACCGGATTCGTTTGTGTTCATGACTGCATGCAAGAAATCCAGCGGATTTTTCTTTGAAATAAGTTTCCCGACGAAGATCGCAACGAAGGCATCTTTGGGAATATCCAATTGTTTCCGGATTGCTTCGTTACGGCCATTATCGATCGATTCCTGAGCCCGCATGGCAAAAAAATGATTGTCTACAAAATGCGGGCAATGAAACAAGTGATCGTCCCGAACACCGAAATGCTTCAAATACTCTTTGTTGCGTTGTCCAACAAACAGGTGGCCATCCACCATCGGCAAGAACCAACGATAGGGGAGGAATTTGATCATTGCTTTCAGCCGTGACGAGACCATTGGCAACTGCGAGTCGCCTCGCATTAGCAGCGTTACTCGTGACTTCCAGCAAGCCCGCATGGCCTGCCAACTGCTTTTACGGTTCCATCCAATGACGAGAAGTGCGTCAAAGTCGCGTGGCGATATTCGGTCATAGAGCTCTGGTGTATCGCATCCTGTGAATGTTTGAAGACCGGGCCGGCTCGCAACATTTTTCAGCCACGTGAACCGGTAGCCCTCGAGCAGCGGAATGTCCCACGAGAACTCAACACCGAATCCAGCAGACGCCTGTCCGCGTTCATCTTGTCTGTGCGCGTAGAACACATGCAGATCCAGCTTCGTTGCCAAGTCGCGAAACCAGGGCGAATAATACTGAATAGGGTGGCTTACCAGTATACCGAGCCGTAAGCTTTGCTTTTTGGTCACTTCCACGTCGATAAGTCTCGACCAAGGAACTGCTGTAAACCTGCCACTTGTTCGGCATATTTCTCAATCAGCATTTTACGGGTTGTAGCCTTCATCGGCGGGTAACCCTTGCGAAAAAAAGCCCACTCCATCAACTGCCTGACCTTCAGTCGATCCTTCAGCATGGATGCGCGGTGAACGCCAATCCGACGTTTAATTGGCATGTAAACCTTGCGACTAAGCCAATGATAGATCCTGGCGTGGATTGCATTGGCAGATTCGCTTCGCGGCGATTTGCCTGCACGAACGTCGCTGCCTCGATCCAACATCGATGGCGGTATGAAAGTGGGATCGACACCAATGAAGCGATAAACTTCGCTTAAAACACGTTGTGGGTGCGACTGAATATCATCATATAGCAATATCAAAAATTGTTCTGCGGGGAAATGCTGAAGCCAATGCTGTAAATGGTCCCAATAATAGGCTGGGCGCAAAAGCAGTTCTGGAAAGCGATTGATTGCATCCGCGAAGCTGACTTCGCCTTGAATCTTGCGCTGATGGAAGTTTTGGCGTGCAAGATGCCAATAGTGCGAGTAAATCTGATCGACCGGATTTCTTAGGCAGACGATCAGCTTTGCTTCGGGAATCATCTTCTTAATCCGCTCCGCAGGGCGACGCGAAGCAAAATAACGCGTTGTAAACTCTCCGATTGCGGACTCGGAATTGACGGATTCGAAATGGACCAAGTAGTCGTTAAGGCGATCGTCAAAATCACCATAGTCAAAGAACACGAGTTCTTTGGCTTTCGGCATAAAAACATCTGGATGCTCACCCAAGCAATTCGCCAACCATGTCGTGCCAGACTTGGGAGCACCGACTCCGATAAAGTTAGGAAGGGTCATGATGTGTCGGGAAACGCCACCGTTTCGGTAGTAGATTGCTTTTAAACATCGATCCCGAGAATCAATGCTTGAACTGTCTGAGAGTTCTTTTCCACATCAAACTTTTCGCAGCAACGTTTTAGGCCAGCTTCACCAAACCGCTTTGCGAGTTCTGAGTTCAACGAAAACTGCAGCATTCGCTTCGCAATCTCGGTAGGATTGTGAGGCGGTACCAGATAACCAGTGATGCCTTCTGCGATCAATTCAGGTGACCCGCCCATGTTGGTTGCAATGACCGGCAGGCCACTTGCCATCGCTTCCAGATTTACGTTGGGCGCCGGATCTTGATACCGTGATGGGACGATCACACAGTCCATCGTTCGATAGTACGCTTCGATCGTGGTGGTGTAGTCAACAAATGACAATCTTGAACCAAGGTCAACATACTTGTCTCGCAATCTTGCGGGATAGTCGCTTCCTTGGGGACAGCCACCGACAACGAGGAACCGGGAATTGGGATCTTGCGTCGAAACAAGACGTGCAGCATCGAGAAAATCTTCGATGCCTTTGTTTTGTTTTAACTGCCCTACATAGCCAAAAACGAAGTGGCGATCGTTCCAATCAACCCAAGTCGTTCGGGAGATTGCAGTTGCGTTTTGAAAACGAGGCAGCTCGACACCGTTATAAACGACCTTAATGTCAACATCTTGAAGACCCTGTTCACGAATGCCTTGTCGAACCGCTTCGGAATTCACAATGACCACGTCAGCCAGAGAGAGTGCCACACGTTTGATGAAGCGCTGAACTACGGTCTCGCCACTGATGTCCCCTAAGTAGAATACAAATCGAGCAGAGGAAAAAACGCGGATAAGCAAGAACGCGAAAATAGCATTGATTAGGCACAGTGGTTCTGCGAATACGTAGGCTTTGGGTTGTTCGACAATGTGATAGCAAACGATACGTGAATTGGTCAGAGGCATGTAAAAAATGTTCTTCAACAACCAAGCCGGCTTTGCGAAGCCGAGGTAACCGATGGCTGCTTTGCGCCACCGCATACCTGCATCGACAATGGCCTGGGCCACTTCGCCACGGTCCCACGAAGATATAATGAAGACAACTTCCAATGCTTTCATTCGTGAGAGCATGCGGATCATCCGCTTTTCTTTTCCATAAAGATCGATTCCAAGTCCCAAGGCAAGGACTTTGAATGGTTTGCTCGATTCGCTAAGCATCGTGCAGTCTTTTATTGTCGTCTTTCGCTCCGCGAAAGAATGTAAGAACGCTACTTTCGCGGAGCGAAAGGCGACACTTAGCTGGTTGCGAGGCTCTGCCTCGCAACGCAATGTCTTGCAGGCTCCGCCTGCCGATTCTCTGAACAGAAGCATTCCAGCTTTTGGAAACAGGAGGCAGAGCCTCCAAGACATCGCATTCCCTGGCAGAGCCAGGGAACGAGAATGTTGAATACTGGCGATTAGCAAAAAGTGTTATCAATCGTTGCCATGCGTGTGAGCGATCGCTAAGTCAAATAGCTCAACTTGCGAGCGAGTAGTTTCTTTTGCTGAGAAGCGATCTACAAAGTCACGATTGATCGACGGAATCATCTGTGATCCGAGACGCGGATTCTTCAAATAATCTATCAAGACGGAATTCTCGCACGGTGCAGATTGGTCATTCACATAGGAAATCAATGTGCCCCCGGCTTGCTGGAGTGTATCGGCTGCGGCCGTCCCCGATTGGACAAATGCGAGAATGGGGGCACCCGTCGAAAGTAACATAAATAACTTGGATGGATTGTATGCCGCATTGGTAGAGCCAAACAAAATTGAGAAATGACTTCGAATCGCCAGTCGAATCGCGGTGAAGTAGGGGACACGTTGAGGCACCTCTCGGACAATGCTCGACAGACCGAAGGTTCTCGCCAAATCCGCAATCGGCGTTTCATGAGAGCCGGCGCTGTAGTTGCTGCCAATGAACCAAATGCTTAGCTGTGATGCCAATCTCGGCAACTGTTGCACCGCCGTACGAATCGCAGCAAAAAACTGTTCTACCATCGGTTGCATCGAGCTCACATACGCACCGGCATAAACACCGACCGTTTTGGTAGTCAGATCCTGTTCCAGTTCGAGAGGACAGCCGTTTAGTGGTTCCCCCGAATGCGTTCGAGCAAGGTCGATGTCGGCGCTAGGTGTCCCGAATGGAATGACGGCCTTTGGCAATCGTGAAACCGCCGGATATCGTTGCGTCAATACGTTCAAGTAGTTCGGCGAGACAGCAATAAGTCCGGAAGCATTTTGTACGGTCGAAGGTTCCAGTGCCTGATGGATTTTCTCGACCAATCGGTTCTTCAGCGTCGCTCGATGAATCGAACCAGTGGGATTGATCCAAGGATCCTGAAAATCGAGCACATAGGGTAGCTGAAAACGCTTTTTGAGCGCTGGCCCCAAGGCCATCAGGGGAAATGAAGTGGTTGAGAAGAAGGCCAAGTCAGTAGTGATGTTAGCAACCATTCGCAGGCAAGCGCGACGCATGGCGAAGTAGCCCCGAAAACTGACCGCACCAAGACCGATCGGACGGGTCCAGCTTGCGGAGATGCAGCGGATCCGATGAACATCGATGTTGGCTGGGACGGTTTCGGAAAGCATTGGGTCCAACGGATGGTCCGTACAGTCGGGATGGATGCACAAAACAGTCGGCTCCCAACCGAACTCTCGGTAAAACGGCAGGCTGATCCTGACACGGTGCATATCGACCGCGTTGGTAGGTGGAAAATTCGCCGTCAGGATGAGTAATCGCTTCACCGGCCTGAGTAGACCGCACAAAGATGGCAGACTTCGGGTTCCGTTTTGCCATCCGGTGATTGACCGGTTTCAAGTGCCTTCACCTCATAGCCCAGTTCACTTAGCAGACGAGTGATGCTTGATGCAGCAAGGAAGAAAATAAATGCCCTAATTCGCAAGTGGAATATTCCTTTCATAGAGTCTTGCCAGTACATCTCGACTAATTTCCCAATCATATCGAGCTACGAAACTCTTGCGGGCTAAAAACCCTTGCTCGTAAGCTAGGTTCTTAGAGCTGTTCGCATTTAGAATGCATGAAGCTAGTTCTTCAGCGGAATCATGTGCGACCGGCCAAACGCCCCCATTGCGATCGCCTGCAACCTCAAGTTGCCCTTTCGTATTGGTTGCAATAACCATGAGACCAGCTTGCATGTATTGCAAGATTTTGTTTGTGATCGTTAAATCTCGATTGCGACAATGAGGTATTTCACTCGCAAACCCCAAATGATGCGTACTGAGCCATGCATTCAATTGCTCGTGTAAGCAAAGCGGCCAGAAATTGAGTTTGACGTTCCTTGCACGAAATTGTGTCTTTAGACTCTCGCGAAATTCATTGCTGACATGGCCGCGTAAACTAACCACAATCGGAATATCGAGCAGTTTGAGTGCGTTCGCTAACAATTCTAACCCTCTTCCGTGCCCGATCGTTTGCGAGAACCAACAAATGGTCAGTGGTGCCTTCTGCTTTTCAGAGCTCACTGCGTCAACAAAGTCCGAGTCAGGGAACGAGTTGAAAACAGTCGAAGGCAGTGGTATACCGTATTCTAAAGCGATTGTGTGAGCGAGTACATTTGATGTCGTTGTAACAAAGCTTGCTGAACTGAAAACTTTGCGCTCCTGATCACGCAGTAAGTCATAGGCAATTGCCGAAACTCCATATACGTTATTCTCACTGTGCCAATCCTCCAAATCAAAACCATAGGGAATATTGCGCTTCTGAAGTTCATCCGCAACGAACATAGAAGGCTCGTTATGTAAACTGTAAAAATCTCCTCGCAGGGAAATCGCCTTCTTTTTCAGGGCAGAAATCGATCCATAAAGCTCTGCCATAAAAATTGCTCTACAGTTTCCTGCGAAGCTTCTTAGAAACTTTCTTCTAATGCGTGCGAATTGCCATTGAAAAAAATCGAGCGGGTTACCCGCTGCATTTAAGACAAAATGCACGGTCCATTTACGGCCGCGAATGCGCGCGCTAGTACTAGCTATTTGGTTTTTATCATATATCGCTGACAGCACATGTACGTCGAATCCGCAATCGGTGAGAAGATCTGCTTCTTTGACAACACGAGGATTTTGAACCAAAGGCACCCCAGAAACGATTACGATCTTCTTTTTCACGATGCGAAATCTACAGGCGTTTCTAGATGATTGACGCGACCAATGATACCGTGCCCCCAACCGCTAAATCCAACGTGGTCATTTTTGTGGCTGGACGTTCGGCTATGGACGATTGATCTGGTGGCATGCAAATTTGCACATGCGAGTGCATCGACGCATTGAAGCGAGGTCAATTATTTTTCCTTGGCCGCCCAGAGATTCCCATCAAGCACCGGAAAACCACCATTCCACGACTGGCCATCGACAGTCTTGAGGGAATAGCCATGGGACCGAAGCCAATGGCATACCTCAAGCG
The DNA here is from genome assembly GCA_043775635.1 of Planctomycetaceae bacterium. Taxonomy (GTDB): domain Bacteria; phylum Planctomycetota; class Planctomycetia; order Pirellulales; family Pirellulaceae; genus UBA6163. Next base: position 28,328 of record JAYVSE010000335.1, read on the forward strand.
TTCGGGACTTATCTTCCGCGTCCGATGCAAGCGCTTCAAAAATGATGTTCTCTACGATGTTAATCAATCGCTCGAGCCCTTGCAGCGCAGAAATCTCATAACCTTCCACATCGATCTTCATGAGTTTCAATCGCTCGACACCATGCTCGGTCAGAACGTGAGCGAGCGGCATTATCGGCACATTGAAGGTGAGATCGAGTGCATCGTGCATTTTGACCTGAAGACTGAGCCGCGCCTTGTCAGTGGCTGCTTGCTGAGGGAGTTTGACAAATCCGCTGCTCGGGCCCGCAGCGGCCACATGTAATTGCAAATTTTTGAAACCGTTTATCTCCCAGTTTTTCAGTATTCGTTCGCAGTTATAAGGTTGAGGCTCGATTGCGATCACCAGTCCATCGTCGCCGACTGCTTTTCTGCCAACGAGGCTGACGTAACCGATATGGGCCCCGACGTCGAGAAACGTGTCGCCAGGTTTTAGTATCGAAGAGATACATGCCATTGTTTCAGGTTCAGTCTCGCCGTGTTGAGCGAGATATACTTGCGCCCATTCGAAGCAATCGAGTTCCAACATAATGCCATTCTTCATTTTGGCACGATAGGGTTGCAATGAACGCCTTGCCAGTTTGACAATACGCCATTTGCCTCTGAACTCAGGTAGTTTTAGTGCGAATGAGAAGAGTGAGTGTAACAATCGATTACCTATTTGTTCTCTACATTAACGGCAGAAAAACCAAAAGCTGTGGGCATCCTGTCCATTGCTATTCGGAAACCATTCGTTGAATTTATCTGGTGAAACCGTGCGTTGTAAGTAATAGCCAGGCCACAGGACTTGATAACGATGGTTGGAGATAAGAAGGCATTGCAACAAATACTGTTCTGCCCAAGCAGCTACCACCGGCTCCCTACGAATCCAATCGATGGGGTAGTCGTAGGGCAATGAAACGTCATGGACATGCACCATAACCCCAGGCTTTAGCCTTGGGATCAGTTGCAAAAACTCATAAACGCAGTCATTTCCAACGGCCACCAGATGGCTGGAGTCAATGAATAGAAAGTCACCCGGATCGAGTAGATTAGCCAGGTCTTCGGCAGGTATTTCTTCGACACGCTGACAACGAATCTCATCAGCGTATCCTTTGATGTCCGCGCGGGGTTCCGGGTCAATTGAGATAATGGTGCTCTTGAGCGCGCCATCGATCACAGCCTGCTTGGCTAATCGAGTGCTGTTCCCGCTTCCAATTTCAACAATCTTCCCTGGCGCATGCTCACGAATGAGTGCATATAGCACGTCGGAGTCTGGCGGGAAAAAGAATGGATTCGCGTTGGTAAAGTTGACGTCGTTAAATGCTGTATCGCGAAACTTTGCCAACTCCACACGGTACTTTGAGACCGCAGCAATCACGGTTTTCCACTGTTCGTTATTCATTCCCTCGGGAATAGGAAAAGCCGGTCGTTCAAAATACCTTGCTGACTCAAGCTGTTGCAACTGTTCATTCAGACGACGCTCACTTAAAAGGGTGTCTATCTTCAGCCCCAAGGGCTTTAAGCTTTTACTGATCAGTTTTTTGATTTGTGTCGTGAGTGCCATCGATTACCTATCTTGAGGTAGAAGCCGATCTTGAGGTGCGAGCAGGTGTGTATTGCCCCGAGCCGTGACCAACATTTTCATGCTAGTGGAGCGTCAAACTCTAATTTTAGGGTTGAGAGTAGAGCAATTGGGACAATTGCTCTACTCTGTTTTGCCAACCTTAATTCCTGAACTTGACGCACCACTAGTGCTTCAAGAATCAATTGACCTTGCTTCATAACCCGAAGTGTAAGCGAGGGAAACGAGGCAATTCCCTCGCTTACACAGCGGGTTACTAAATCAGCAAGCGGTTAGGGAAGGGTGGAAATTGTAAGGACAGTTGGCAGTACTAGTCAGTCAATTGCTGAAATTCGCGATCGACTCCGCTGGGATGGCAAACAGATTTTGTGCAGAGGTCGACTGGAAATCTGGCGTGCCGTCGTGATCGAGTTGAAATAGCTTATAGTCCGCTTGGCCGAGCACCGAGGCTACCTCGCGTGGTGGTGCTCCGTGAAGCGATTCGAACATGATCAGCTTCGGACGCTCGTTTCGAAGTAACTGTGTCGCTCCTGCAAAAACCTGGGGTTCATAGCCTTCGACATCAATCTTCAGCAAGCCGATTCCGCTGGCCCATTGTTCGCGAAAGGAGTCTAACGAACGTTGTTGAACACGTACTTTGGACACACCTTGCTTGGTGGCCAAAACGGAGTTAACCGTGTCGGGTGTTGTGACATCTGAGATCTCTACTTCTGCTTCCACGGCACCCACTGCTAATTGAAATAGATGCTCAGTACTCCATCCGTTGACTTGCCAATTTTTTACTAGGCGTCCATAGGTTAAAGGGGTCGGCTCAAACGCGAAAAGGTTGGCGGGGTCCACCAAGTCCGACAGCAGTAGGCTTAAGTGGCCGACATTCGCGCCAACATCAATGACTATATCGGTCGGCGAGAGGCGAGAGCGAATGAACTTGAGCTCGTGGTACTCAGGCCAATCCGCATAAATCAAGGATGACGAGACCACGCAATCGGGGTGACCAATGAATTTTGCTCCTGATGCTAGGGTCATCAATCGCGTCCGTCCGAGCAATCGTTTTTCAAATTGCCAACGTATTGCGGCGATGGTGCGTCGAGCAAGCTGCCTCTTATTACCAGGATTTCCCCAAACGGAACGCGATACAAGTTTAATGCTCAATGGTTCGTCCGATCAATCGCACAGCCGATTAGCAAAAATCGACTGAGGCGCTGAGAATATGGCATCCGGGAAACGAGCTCATCAAGCGAATTGCGAAATGCTAATCTCAATACGGCAACATAGCTCGCCAAAAAAAATAATCCAATTGCTACATTGGTTACGGAGAGCAAGCTCGCGGCGGGGTGATGGCCAAAGCAGGTGAAAACAATGCCGTAGCCGATCGCGGATGCAACCAGTGGTGGAAAAAAAGCTGTTTTTAAGCCGTCAACAGAAACGGCGTGAGCTTCATGCAGCCACCAGAGAGAAACCGAGAGAATGGCGGCTTCGACAATGACCAACCCCAGCAAATATCCTTCGACTGAATGATGCAGCGGCCAGCATGCGAAAGACGCAATCATGCCGATGAGATGCAACGCATCGAGCCAAACGCACTTGGATTCTTGTAAGCTTGCCAAAGCTAGATGGTATGCGGCTTGCCCCACTGCTGCGATTGATCCTAGGGCAAGTGACATCGGCAGCAACGCCGCGACCGGTAGCCATTTTTCACCAAATAGTAAGCGAACAACCGGAGCGGCATGAATCGCACAAACGGCTGACACAGGAATGATAACCCAGGTGATGCCACGAAGGACCAATGCTGATGCCTTACGATACTGCACCGAGCCAGGCTCGACTTTCGTTAGCACCGGATAGACAGACTGAACAACAATACTAGCAAATTGCACACAAATCATCTGCATCAGGCCAATGGCGCGATTATAGAACCCAAGCGATCGAATATCCGCCAACGCCACGAGCCCATTGGCTTCGACCATCGCACGTCCCTTGACTAGTCCCGACGACGTCACTCGATTCAACCCAAATTGCATTGCGGGCTTATAATTCGCGAAAGACCACTGCCAAGTCGGACGCCATCGTTCAACAAAAAACAAGTCGACGATAGGCGGTAAGTAGTTAATGCTGGGAGCAATTAGTAATCCATAAACCCCAGCACCTGAAAACGCAAGGCCAAGCATGGTGATCGACGTCAACAAAATGCCGATCACTTGCAACAGTCGGTACCGTCCCCAGCGAAGGTCGCGCTCCAACAAACGATAGCGAAACCCACCGATTGCACTCAGCAAAAGAATGGGAGAGAGAACGTGAATGTATTGGCTAACATAAGCATGTGATGGAACGTATCTGAGAGCGAGCGCAACAAGATTAGAGACAAAAAATATGAAAATCTGGATGACGATACCGGCTGTGAAGTGATCCTGCGCGTGCACTTCGTCATCATTGCGGACTTGCAGAATGTAGGCGATAAAATTATCGAATGAAATAACGTTTAAAAAGCCAATGATTCCGGCGGTAACTGCATAGGCTCCGTAATCCTCGGGAGCGAGCAAGCGAACCAATACCAGCGTTAAACAAAATTGAACCGATATTTGAAGAAGACGAAATCCGCCATTCCACAATAATCCGGATTGTGCTTTTGCTAATAGAGACACCGTCATTCAGAGTTCAAACTAACCATTTACGTGTGGACCGGTATCGCGTCTTAGTGAGCCGACGGCGCTAGCCGCAGGTATCGCATCCGCTACAGCCGTGTAATGCCCGATGCTAGCGCTGGGGTGTTAAAAATTTGGTATTGACACGAAATTTCATAGCGAAATTTTGATTCAATATTGTTCCGACCAGATGCTACGACGGGGTTTATCCCCGTCGGGCTATAATCACAACCAGAAGATGCTGGCAGAGTGAGCCTCGCTACCATGCGGCTTGTCCGCGTGGAGCGTTAATCAATCGTTATACGCATCGCTACACGATCATTTTCTGATCATGGCCCGACGGAGACAAGCTCCGCCCGCGGCAAAATTATGGTATTAAATCGCCGCAAAGGCTTCTTGCCCACAATGGTAAAATTTTAACAGCCCAATTGGCTAATGCCGCAAAACGTAAATTTCTATTTTCTATTTGCTAAGCATTTTCTCGATGGAATCGGATGGGTCGGTTGTCTTGATGCTGCGGTAGGTGGTCAATAAGGTTGCGGGGTCAAGCATTCGCCAGGCAGGTATTGATGAATAAACCGTCGCCAAGAACATGCCTCCGCGTAACGCCCACATCAAATATCCGATACTGAACAATCCGGCTGTAGCACCCGCAGTGCCAACTGTGAATTGTCCCAGTAGCGAGCTGTCTTCGTTCGCTTCCTGGAGCTTATGCCATTGGTTCCAGACGATGGCATGTTGCAAGTCGACTTGTAGCAGTTGTTGGAGGAGAACCATTTCGACAGGGCTGACCGCAATTGCCATGTCGACGAGCTGATGTCCAACAAATGTCTGGCTGCTAAAAGCGTTCTGAGCGGCGATCGCGGTTGGCAGCGATACGGTCGGTAGCGATGGGATCACTTTTTCGACGTGGTGATTTCGCAGTGGCCTTAGATCACTTCGATCGTTATCGTGACCGTCCGTTGTCGGAGCCAATCGCCCGTCGCCCGTCGGTTTGGTGTCACCGTTCGTGGTGCCGCCGCCATTACCGCCGCCGCCAGGCGGAGGTGGGTCGATTGGGTTTGGTGGTCCTCCTCCACCGCCAGGCACTCCATCGACATGGATGGTTACGGTGATCGTCAGGCTTACCAGTGTACCGTCCGACACCTGGTATTGAAACGAATCGGCACCAAAGAATCCGCCGTCAGGATCATAGATAAAATGTCCATCGGCGCTCACGGACAGAGTACCATGGCTGGCACCTGCGACTATGATCGGGAATAGTATGTCGCCATCAACGTCGGCATCGTTGGCAAGCAGGCCCGGCGCGTCGACGGTGAGAACTTGATCGGTTCGAATCGAGTAACTTTCACCGCTGGCTGTAGGCGCTTCATTCACGTCATCGATATTGACGACAACGGTTTGGTTGGTTGACACGTTGGATCCGTCTTCGACACAAAGGATTAACGTGAAGCTGTTCTGCTGTTCAAAATTGAAACTGGCAAGTGTCGTAATCTGGCCAGAATTTGCATTGATCGCAAATCGTCCGGCTGAC
>JAYVSE010000336.1:0-19081 GCA_043775635.1 Planctomycetaceae bacterium
GCCGAAAACAGGAAATTGCACCGGTCAAAAACTCTTTTTGACCACGAAAATGAGCCACCCCTTCTGGATGCTTGTTGTTTAGTTGCACAAAGTGCTCTGTTCCCAAAAGAGTGCTGTGCCAAAAGAGTGTTCTGTCCCCAAAAGAGTTTTCAAAAGAGTGCTCCCACAGTCTTCCACAACAACGTGACTCGGCATCGTCACGGCTTTCGGCCTCGGCTTCCGAGCCGATTGACGATGCTTTCAACGACCGGTCACTTCAAGAGATCTGGATGTCATGGTCCGATCCCGCGTTGAATTTGCCCAGTGCGGATTTTATCGAGCAACGCAAAAAGCAACTCGCGCGAGTCGATGGAGAATTGATCGATTGGCTGGCTGACGTTAGCGATGTACTATGATTCGATCGAAATGAGCAGTCGGCGGTCGCTCTAAGTTTAACGATCAGGCGATCTTGCACCCCCAAGTTGTTTTGATTTACAGACGACGTAGGGAAATATTCGATTAAATCGTTATTAAGCATCGTGCGCTCTTTTAATATCGTCTTTCGCTCCGCGAAAGAACGGAAAAACGCAACTTTCGCGGAGCGAAAGGCGACACTCATTTGCCGCTCAATGCTGTAGGAATAGTGATGAAAAACTTTTTAACCTGCTTTGTTGGCTTACTCGCTATCATTCACACATTTGGCTGTGCGTCGTCAAAAACGTCCAATACGGCGCGGACAGCGACTGAACAAATGCTCTTGTCCAATGCCATTGATCGCTCGCTAAGTAACGTTTCCTTTGACCAGATGGCTGGTCGCAAAGTCTTCATTGATGACAAGTATCTGGAGTCGGTCGACAAGGGTTACGTGATGGGCTCGCTGCGTCACAAAACGCTTGCTGCGGGAGCGTCGTTGGCAAAAAGCGCCGATGACGCGGATCTCGTGCTTGAGGCGCGGAGCGGTGGCATCGGTACTGACACCGAGGACAGCTTTATCGGCATCCCTTCGATTGGCGTTCCAGGAATGCCCATTACCATCCCCGACATGAAGTTTATTTCGCATAGTAAGCAGATTGGGACATCAAAGCTGGGGCTCGTTGCCTACGACCCGAAAACCGGTTCCGGTTTTGGGCTTGGTGGCCAATCGACGGCCCTCACCAAGCACGACGACACTTATATCCTCGGAATGGGACCGTTCCGCAGCGGTGCGATTCGACAAGAGCGTGAGAACGCGATCGGCTTTGAACCGCCAACGGGTGTGTTTGCCGCGCTCACTGGTCAAACACCGGAGCGTATGGCGAGGCGCGGCGTCATCAACCTCGTCGATGGTCCTCCGACACAAGTCGCTGGGCTGCCCAATCCGATGTTGATTGAATCGACGAAGCGATAGTCGTGAAAGTCAGCGGTTCATCACACTATCGTCGCGACCGCAGCATGACGGGAATGCCATACACTTCTTCGAACAGTGACCCGTTCTGACGGAGCGCCAACTGCTCCATCGAATTATCTTCGATACCGGTCAATTCGATCACCATTCGCTTCCCTTCGCGGGCGCAGCGAAAATGCCGCACACGACCACTGCGAGCCTCATCGAGAGCGATCGCGACACGTAGAATTGCGGCCAGCTTCGACACCACGACACGGTCTTCCCGAGGCAAAGAGGCATAGCCTTCGTGTGTCGGTTGAGGCGATGAGCGGCGATGGTAGCGAGCGACCAATCCAACTAGCAGCAAGTCGTTTTTAGAGAGTCCGAAAAGCTCGCTATTACGAATCAAGTACATCGAATGCTTATGGCTACTGCGCAAATTGATGAACAATCCGATTTGATATAAAATGGCTGCAACATGCAGAATGACTTCAAATCGTTCGGGCAAACGATGTTCGCGATTTAATTGCGCAAACAGTTCGCTGGCCAACCACGCTGTTTGTAAGGCGTGGTCCTCGTCGATTTCGCATTTTCGTCCCAGTGCGATGGCTGATCGCACGATCAAATTACGAAAGGCGCTTGTCCAGCTCCCACCAAGCGCCATGTCGTGCAATAAACCGTCACGAAGGTTGGTATTGGAGATCAGGATGGTTTTCAACCCAAAGTGCTGGGCAAGCCTTTGATACGTTAATAACGCTGGGCCCAATGTTTCGGCTTCGATGTAGCTGGTGGCATACTTTTTGACGACTCCGTCTTCATCGAGCCGCAGGATGTCATTGGTTAGTTCGACCAACTTTTCGGTTGGTATTTCGGCCAGTGTTTCTGTATCCCAATGGCCAAGAATCTGTCGCGCGGCAAAACGAACGTCGCCGCCAATGGCAATCAGGCGCGTATCGATATGAGTTTCCAGAGTTTCCGAAACGCGATCAATGATGCGTCCAATTTGATGTTCCATCAGCGATCGGCGGCGCGACGCGGTGGACGTGGCGGACTGCAACATTTCGACAAGCCGCAACGAACCTAAGCGAAAGGTATCGCTGAGAATCATGTTGCCATTGCGCATGACCAATAACTCAGTGCTTCCTCCACCGACTTCGACGACGACGCAACGAGCCTTCTGCAATTCAACATCCTGCTCGAGATATGGGTTGATACCCATGTATGTAATACGATTGACTTCGGCTTCGTCGATCACTTCCACAACCAAGCCAGTGGCGATGAATACGCGATCGATGAAGGCCAATCGATTGACGGCTTCACGAACTGCGGATGTGGCAACGACGCGAATATTTGCGGCCGAACGAATCCCGTATTCGCGCAGCACTCGCTGAAACTTGCGCAGGATCGACGCAGACCGTTCAATGGTCGGCCGAGAGATACGGCGATTGGTAAACGCCTCACGGCCCAGCTCGACCGCTTGAACCAGCGTATCGAGGGCGCGAATGCTGCCATTAGGGTGAATCTCCGCGATCGTCATGCGAATGCTGGTGGCACCGATATCAATCACCGCCACCGGACGAACGGCAGCCAGTTCCGCAGGCGGCACCGGCTCTGGGGGCGACTGGGATGCTTCAAAATTTTCCGGCGGGCGAGCATCTTGCCAGGTCACTCCGAGTTCGTTGATTCCTTCGCGCGGCAGATTGTTCATCGAATTTAACGTTACACAAAACGACGGAAAGCACTAGCGTTCGAGTTTCACTTCACTCGATCACGCCCCGATATCTTAGCAGTTCGCGGGCCGCAGACGCATCGGTGAACATATAAGCCTGCCAGCCACAAGCTAACGCCGCCTCAACATTGTCAACGCGATCATCCAAAAACAAGATCGCAGCCGGGTCAACGCCCGCCGCAGTTTGGGCATGGTGATAAATCGCCAAATTGGGCTTCATCACGCCGATTTCGTAGCTCAAGACGATGCGATCAAACGGTCCTTGCAGCGCCGGATAATTGGCTTCCATCAGCCACCGCCAATGAGCGATGCAGGTATTGGAGAGAATGCCATGTGGAATGCCGCTCAGGCGAACTTCTTCGACGACTGATTCCATTTCCTTGATCGGCTCGAACATGTCACTAAGCATGTTCATCAACTCTCGCGTCACCGCTTGATCCTTGGCAATCCCCAAAGATTGGCGAACGAATTCGGCGAATGATTCGTCATCTTCGTGGCCATGCTCAAAACGGTCTTGAGCGCCACTTGTCCAGAGCGAATGACGAACGTTCGCCGGGTCAACGCCAAACCGCTGGGCGACGTTGTTGCAAGCTCGCTCGACATCGAATTTTGCCAATACGTTGCCAAGATCAAAATAAACGAATTCGATCGGCTGCATAGCATTGTGACTCACAGCGTTTTGATGCGCAAGTTGCGATACCACGCTTCCGACGGCGGCCCGGCGTGAATTTGGACAGCAATCACTCCTGCCGTATCGATCCCAGCTTCGGTTTCGGTGTAGTCGACCGTTTTCTCGCCATTCAAAAAAATCTCGATTTTTGGCCCGATACAGCGGATCGCGTAGTCGTTCCAATCATCCGCTCGCACCACGCGGGCAATCAATTCGGGATCAGGTGTGGACAGCATTCGGCGCCGGCGAGATTCGTCGTAAAGAGCGCCCCAAACCGATTGGTTGCCAACGCCACCAACGTCAGCTTGGTATCCAGATACCTCGTCACTGTCAGGAATTCGGCGGGTGCGAAACTGAATTCCCGCATTCACTCCTTCGCCGATCGCCTTGACCTGCAATCGCAATTCGAAATCGCCATACTTCCGCATGGTGCAAAGAAAAAAATTGTTCGGAATTTTCTTGTCCAGGCGTCCGGCAACGATCGCCGACTCGTCGACGCGAAACCAATGCGCATTTCCTTCCCAATTAGCGAGCAATTTGCCATCAAATAGCGGCGAAAACCCGTCTTCGGCGGCTGTTTTCGTCGCCGCATCGCCGACCGGTTTCGTGTCTTGAGCGAGCGAAGGACCGGCAACGCAAAACACGCAGCAGAGCAAAGCAAAATGTCGAGTCATGATGATTCCTGCGGAGGTAGGTGAGATTGCTTCCTGAATCGACAGGCTGGAAGCTTATCCCACATTTGTGAACCTTTCCATGATACACGTCCAGGACGGCGTCAGGAAATCCGGCCACCCGATGTTCGCGAAAATCAGTATACTTCCGATCAGGTCCGCGAAGCCGTGGATCGCGACCGTTTTTGAATGCTGAACGGAATTGCCAAAGATGAGTGACACACCAATCGATCCCGCGTCGCTGTTGCCACGGTTTGGCTTGCAGTCGTTTCGACCCGGCCAACGAGAAGTGATCGACGCGATCGCGAGTGGGCGAGATGTTTTGTGTGTAATGCCGACCGGTGGCGGCAAAAGTCTCTGCTTCCAACTTCCAGCGCTGGCTCGCAAAGGCACAACCATCGTTGTATCGCCGCTGATTGCGCTGATGAAGGACCAAGTCGACACACTTCATCGACGCGGAATCTCGGCCATGCTTATCAACAGCAGCTTGTCCGCTGCGGAACAAGAAGATGCGATGCAGAAGATGGCGTCAGGCGCGCTGGATCTCGTGTACGTTGCGCCCGAGCGATTGCGAAACAGTCGTTTCTTGGACGCCGTGTCTCAGGCTGGAGTCACCTTATTGGCCATCGACGAAGCTCACTGCGTCAGCGAATGGGGTCACGATTTTCGCCCTGACTATGCGCGTTTGGGACAGTTTCGAAATCGGTACCTAAGCGGGGTGCAAACGATTGCGTTGACGGCGACGGCAACGCCGCATGTGCGTCAGGACATTCAGACTCTGCTCGGAATGAAATCGCCACTTGAGTTTGTGACCGGATTTGCGCGTGACAACTTGAGGTTTTCCGTTGAGCATTTTAAAAGCGATCGTGAGAAGAACGATGCGCTGCTCGCTTACGTCTCTGCACAATCTGGAGCCGGCATCATTTACGCATCGACGCGGAAACGATGTGAGGAAATCGCGGATTGGCTGCCCAAAAAACTTGGTCGGCCCATCGGTGCCTATCACGCCGGACTAGACTCAAGTCAGCGCCATGCTGTTCAGAATCTTTTCATGTCGGGCGAGTTAACGGCGATCGTTGCCACCAACGCGTTCGGCATGGGGATCGACAAATCAAACATTCGTTACGTCGTCCACTACAATATCCCCGGCAGCCTTGAAGCCTACTATCAAGAAGCGGGTAGAGCAGGACGCGATGGCAAAATGAGTGAATGTCGCCTGCTGTTCGCTTACTCCGATCGCTATGTGCAAGAGTTCTTCATTGAGAATCGCTATCCGTCACCCGAGACGGTGAAAAAGGTTTATCAATACCTGCTCTCGCGTCCCGAAGATCCGATCGAGTTGACATTGGATCAAGTTCGCGAGGCGATCGGCTTGAAGGAAACCTCAGAGTCAGTCGGCACGGCCGAAACGTTGATCGCGAAGGCGGGTGTCTTAAAGCGATTGGACAACAGCGCCAACACCGCTGTCATTCGCATCGATAGCGACTTGCCGACGCTGGTGGATCTCCTGCCGCGAGAAGCCAAACTGCGTCGCAAAGTGCTCCGGGCTGCCGAACGCGTGGTCGGCAGTCACCGCGGTGAAGATGTCTACGTTCGTCCGCAAAAATTAGCGGATCTTGCCGGTATTGATCGCGAACAGTTGACTCGCACGCTACGTGAACTGCTGCGTTTGAAGCAATTCGATTACGTTCCGCCATTTCGCGGTCGCGCCGTGCATTTCACTCAGCGCGACCTGACTTTCGAACAACTGAAAATTGACTTTAACGAATTGGCAAAGCGAAAAGCTGCCGAATACGAAAAGTTGGAAGCGGTGATTGAGTTCGCTCGCACGGCGCGATGTCGCCAGCGCGCAGTGCTGGATTACTTTGGCGATCCTAACGTCGCCGATTGTCAGCGTTGCGATCGTTGCGACCCCGCAGGCGAATCGTTTAAAAATAGTGAAGCCAATGCCAACGTGATTGCAGTGCTAGGTGTCAAGCAAGCAAGCAAGTTGAAAGCAATTCAGATCATTGACTATGACACCGATGCTTACGCGCGAGGAATCCGCATTTTGCTAAGCGGGATCGCTCGGATGCATGGTCGCTTCGGCAAGGCGATGATTGCGCAGATGCTGGGTGGTTCTAACAACAAAAAAATTCAGCAGTGGAAACTCAATCGGCTCAGCACTTATGGAATGCTTGGTGGATTAACACAACCGCAATTGTGTGACTTGATCGATGCAGTGATTGAAGTGGGTCTCGCATCTCAAGTCGAAGTCGAAGATCGTCGGCCAACCGTCAGTCTTACGCCCGATGGCGAAGCCGTGATGCGTGCCAGGGAATCGATCCCTACTGCCCTAAAGGTTCCCTATCCGCTTGCGAAGCGTTTGGCGTTCATCAGCGCAGCGATCGAAGGCGGAGATGTGTCGGGTGAAGCACCCCCATCAAAACCGCAGGAATCGAAAACCAAAACGTCTGATATCGAAACAGGCAACGAAAACATTGACACAACCGCATCAGAACTGTTGAGTAATCCATCGCAACTCGATAACGAACTTGTCGATCGTCTGAAACGTTGGCGAGGCAAGACTAGCGCCGCCCTTGGCATTCCCGCCTACCGAGTCATCTCTAATGCAACGATCGAAAGGGTCGTATCGCAACTTCCAAAATCCATCGCGGAACTTGAATCCATCCAGGGCATCGGTTCAGCGACGATCGAACAGTTTGGTTACGACCTGATGAGGCTGATTCAAGGAAGCAATCCGATTGCGGAAAAGGTGGTTGAGGCCGCACCTGCGCCAAGCCGACGAAAAGCCGAGAAGCAACCCACGCCCGAGGTTATCCGCCCGGCTGCCAGTGCTCCGCAACCAGCAATTTCATCCAAAGTCTCGACGGATCCTAAACCTGCCACAGACGTCACCGACCCCGGTGACGCCTATTGGACATGGCGTTTATTCAGGGATGGGTATGCCTGGCAACAGGTTGCCCTGATACGATGCCGAAGCTCTTTGGACGTTGCCCAAGACTTAATCGTCGCCGCCAAAACGGGGCACGCTGTTCAAGCAGGTTGGATAAATGGCGTTCCCGAAGCCCAATCTGTGTTGCCTTGGACCACTAGTCCCGGTGCTAAACCTAAGCAATCGGCCCCGCAAATCCTGGGTGGTGCCCAAGCATAGCAATTTTTGAAAACAGGCAGTTTATAAGCTCGTGATGCGGAAAATGGCTCCCTTGACCGGACGGGACAATGGTCCCATCCTACGTAGCTTGGGGCCATTGCCCCGAGTAGATGCGGCCCTTAATTCCTGCGCGCTGATTGCATTTGAATAATCGCACAAAAGAATGACTTTTGACACTGGTGCCCAATTCACCAATTCAATCGCACAGATCGAAATGATTTGCCCTGGCTGCGGTTAGCCAGCAGGGTGACAACTCGCTACAATTAGTGGCGTGTAGGTTAAAATCGGTACCGTTTTCACAATTGGCAAGCTGAAAACGTCTGTTTTGACGTATCCCTATCATGTTTTGCCAAGTTCAATTACCAGTTTGCTCAGGAAATAGTCGCGATGGAGAAACGGGCCGAAGACGGGTCGACGCAGCGCCGTGGCGGAAATACGTGGATGATTTTCCTCGTTTTGCTGGTTGCGGTGGCGCTGATGTTTTACGGCCGCGACGAACCCCGAGACGAAATTGGGGCAAGTTTCTTCAAAGAGCAGTTGAAAAACAAAAACGTCCAGAACATCGTTATTGGGGAGTTTCGCGTCTTAGGGACGTTCAAGACGACAGTGAACGCTCCGGTGACAGCGAGCGCAAACGCGGAAAAAGTTGCTGAGACGACGACTAAGCCAAGAGCTTTACTCAAGAAGTTTTATTTCACTCGACCAGTAGGTGATGCTTTTTTCGTCAATAAGCTCACCGAGGAACTGGACCAACGTGAGGTGGATTACAACTTCGCGACTCCTGATAATACAGGTGAGATGCTGAGTTGGTTGCTGATGATCGGTTTGCTCGTCGGGTTGCCGCTGTTTCTCTTCTTCACCCTGCGTCGGACTCGCAATGACATCATGGGCGGCGGCTTTTTGTCTGGCTTTAGCAAGAGCCCAGCAAAACGGTATGAAGCTTCCGATCAAGCAATCACATTCGATGATGTTGCCGGTCTCGATGGTGTGAAAGCTGATTTGCAGGAAATTGTTGACTATTTAAAGACACCAGAAAAGTTTCAAAAACTCGGCGGGCGTGTTCCCAAGGGTGTTTTACTCAATGGCCCTCCAGGCACGGGAAAGACATTGCTCGCTCGCGCCGTGGCTGGTGAAGCCGATGTACCGTTTTTTTCCGTCAACGGCTCCGAGTTCATCCAGATGTTCGTCGGTGTCGGTGCAAGTCGAGTTCGTGACCTGTTTCGAACGGCCAAAGAGCAAAGTCCTTCGATCATCTTCATTGATGAAATTGACGCCGTCGGACGCCAACGTGGCGCGGGCCTCGGCGGCGGACATGACGAACGGGAACAAACGCTCAATCAAATCCTTGGTGAGATGGACGGATTTAGCCCAAATCAGGCGGTGATTGTGGTGGCTGCAACCAATCGTCCCGATGTGCTTGACCCAGCACTATTGCGTCCTGGTCGATTCGACCGACACATCACCGTCGGTCGCCCCACGATGAAAGGCCGCGAAGAAATTTTCAAAGTTCACGTTCGCGAAGTTCCTCTCGGCGACGATGTGGATCTCAGGCGACTCGCTGCAGGTACCGTCGGATTGACCGGTGCAGACATTCGAAATATGGTCAACGAAGCGGCTCTATGGGCTGCTCGAAACGACAAAAAAGTCGTCGAAATGTCGGACTTCGATTATGCCCGCGATAAGATTTTGATGGGTGCGAAGCGCGAAGAAGTTTTGCAAGAATCAGAGAAGGAAAAGACCGCGTACCACGAAGCTGGCCACACGTTGACCGCTTGGCACCTCGAGGGCTCTCACATCGTCCATAAGGTCACCATCATTCCTCGCGGACGCTCGCTCGGTGCCACCCAGTACATCCAGAACGAAGATCGCTTAAGCATGTCGCGGCGAGAATTGGAACATCAGTTGATCGTTCTGCTCGGTGGGCGTGCTGCTGAAAAGATCGTCTACAACGAAACGACGGTCGGTGCCGAAAACGATCTTGAGCGTGCCACAAGCCTTGCACGGCGCATGGTCACGCACTGGGGAATGAGCGCGAAGGTTGGACCGGTCAGCTACAAAACCGGTGAAGACAATCCGTTCCTTGGTCGGGAATTACATCAAGCACGACCGTTCAGCGAACACACACAGGAACTGATTGACGAAGAAGTTGCGCGCATTTTGCTCGAAGCAGATCAAAAGGCCGAACAACTACTTCGTGAACGACGCACTGAGTTAGAGAAGATCACGCGTAGCTTGCTCGAAAAAGAAGAACTCAGCGAAGCCGAGATCGCAGATTTGATTGGCCCGTCAACCCATACTCGCACCCTCGAGAAAAGCGGACGATCCAAGCCCGAGCCCTTTGTCAAGCCCGACGTTGGGGCAACCAAGCCAGATACAAACTCTGCCCCTGTGGTTAGTCGACAAGACAATGACGTGTGATGGCCAAAAAGCGAACGAAGTTAAGAGCCGCGTTTCGCAAGAACCATCAAGGTCGCGTTCGGCATGGCGACTTTACTCGCGATTTTCACGGCGGCGATAAGTCTGAAAAACTCGCCGACATGGCACATGACGAGCGAGTTAGCGGCAAGGGTGAGCTGACCCGCAAACGCACCGTCATCGGCTCTGAAGCTGATCCCGCCGACGCGTCGGGACTGGGAGTCAAACTGACTGACCATAGCGAAACGTTGCTTTATGGTAAAGTTTTGAGTGTCCATGGCCTGCGAAGTCGTGTGCTTGGCGATAATGGCGAACTGTACCTTTGCATCATTCGCCAATTGCTAAAGTCACTCAGCACCGATCAACGCAATGTTGTTGCAACCGGCGATCGCGTGGGCTTTCGCGCCGAGTCGCTCGATTCAGGTGTGATTGAACGCATCGAGCCTCGCCATGGAATCTTGAGCCGAACTAGCAAGGGACGGCAACACGTCATCGTCACCAACGTTGACTTCTTGTTGATCGTTGCCAGTTGTGCCCAGCCCGGTATCAAGCCAGCATTGATTGATCGTTATCTGCTAACCGCTGAACAATATGGCATCCGGTCGATCATCTGCCTAAACAAGATTGATCTCATCGATCCAACAGCACTTCAGCAGATCGCTGGCGTTTATGCACAGCTTGGTTATCGCGTCTTGATGACCAGCGCGGAAACAGGCGTTAATATCGAATACCTGCGCGCCATCTTGACCGGCAAACAGACAGCGATTGCTGGTCAAAGCGGTGTTGGCAAAAGCAGCCTATTGAATGCGATCGAACCGGCGCTCGCTCTTCGTGTAGCCTCGGTGAGCCGAGAAAACGAAAAGGGTCGACACACGACAACCGCAGCCCGCCTGATTCCATTAGTCACCGGAGGCGCTGTGGTTGATACGCCTGGCATTCGACAATTCCAGCTTTGGGACATCAGTGCCAATGAGGTCGCAGCGCTCATGCCTGACCTGAGACCCTACGTAAGCAAGTGTCGGTATCCCAATTGCCTCCATGTTTCCGAGGAAGATTGCGCTGTCAAAGACGCCGTCGCCGATGCTCGTATTGATGCTCGTCGATACGATTCATACTGTCACTTGATTGACGAAGAACTTGGTTCCCACTGACTGGAGATGCTACCAAGGTAAAAAGAACGCGGGAGCCCTTCGCTTTCACGCTGGAACCAACGGTGTTCGTTCAAACGAAGTGACGTGCAACAAATACAAATCATGCGTCCGATCGGTTTCGGGTTCAATCAAAACCATAAAGTGCTTGCCGACTGCCAAGTTTTCAGGATGACGAACTTCGTAGCTATGTCCGTCGCTCATTTTGATTATGAACGGCTGAAAAGGCGTTGTTGTCAACAGTTTGGTCAATTGCTCTTTCATGGTAGGTTTTCCCTTTGCCTGGTTTCGTTGCTCGCTCGATTGTAGTCCTCGCTACGCTAGTTCGATGGCGTGGACGCAACGAAAATGCGAAGCATTTTGTTAGCGGTGCGGCGCAAGCCGTCCGGTGTTTCGATTTCTTTCACAGTCACGCTCTGGCATTTTACGCCAAATCGGCGAACTCTGGGAGGAGTAAAAAGGCGGGGGCATTGCAAGTTGAAGAAGCCATACGTATGCTAGCCAAATCATGGCTAAAAACGAACCTGTCTACGAACATCGACCAATTCTTCGGCTGGGCGAGTGGCTGCGTGAATTACGGCAACAGCAAAATTTGGCGCTGCGTGAAGTGGCAGCCGTAGTCGGAATGGATCAGGCCCACCTCAGCAAAGCCGAACTGGGACAGCGTCTTCCTACCGAAGAACAAATCAGGGCGTTGGCAAAGCTGTTCAAAATCAAGCCTGCCGAAATGGAGGCTCGCCGACTGGCGGAGAAACTGATTCGCGAACTGGAAGAAAACCCCGCAGGCGCTGCGGCATTCAACATCATTCGGGAAGAAAGTCCGAAATTCAAAAAATGAACGACTCCAAAACAGGCCCGAAAGAACGTCGCTTCCTCGCCTCCCTGCGCGAGCTGTTTGTGGGCGTAAAGGTGGATGGCGAATCCGGATTCATCAATTTAATGCACATGAAGGCTGCCTATTTTGAACGGATGGTGGAGCCAGCATTGATGCAGGACATCGCTGAGGCAATTGCTGCGTTTCCCGAATTCCGCGAAGAATTGTTCGACAAGCTAAATGCTTTTTTCACTCGCTACTTCAGCAAAAGCGGCTCGATCTGTTTTGCCTACACTCCGCAGCACATGGGTGTATACGAACGAGTCTACACCGATGAGCAAGATGTGGTGCTCTTCTGGAAGACGCACATGCTCTACTATGTCAAGACCGACCGACTCTTCCGCGATCTTGCTGTCGAGCTTGGTAGTCATAAATTCTTTTTCGACTGCACCGCTCTCAAACACAAAAAATCGAACGAGAAGCGAGACTTGATTTTCAACCTCGAAAAGGTGGAGAATGACGGCACGATTCGATTGATCGCCGCCTACTCGGAGCGTGGTCGAATGACCAAGACCGATGACATCCTCAAGGCACTGAAGAAGGCGGGAACGAACGTTAACGAGGGCGATTTGGAACGCGCCATGCGAACCTTTCGCCGTCAGAGCGAAGTTGACTACTTCATCAATAAGGACGCCCGCAGCTTCCTCCGGGAACAGTTTGACCTGTGGATGTACCAGTATCTGTTCAAAGACCAGACACCGTGGGTTCAGGGTCGTCTCAGCCAATTGCAGGTACTGAAAGGGATCGCCTTCAAACTGATTGACTTCATTGCGCAGTTTGAGGACGAGTTGGTGCGAATTTGGAACAAACCCAAATTTGTTCGCGGCTCACATTACATCATCACTCTGGACCGCATCGCAGCGAGTAACGGCGGCATTGAAGTACTGGCCGAGTTCTTGAAGCACAAAGCGATGGCAACTCAGGTCGCTGAGTGGCAGCAGCTTGGCATCGTTGACCAGGCTTTTGATGCCAAAGGCATTTTGCTGGGCAAAGGCAAGCACCGCACACTCGCGACCGAGTGGCGCACGTTGCCACTGGATACACAGCACTATGGAAAGTCGCTGGAACTTCGTCTCCTGGGGCTGTTCGATGATCTCGACAACCAGCTCGATGGCCGACTGATCAAGAGCGAGAACTATCAGGCGCTCAATACATTCAAGGAGAAATTCAAAGGCAGGATCAAGTGCTGTTACATCGACCCACCGTATAACACGACGACCGAGACGTTGCCTTACGCCGATAACTTTCGTCACGCTTCGTGGATGTCGATGATCTATGATCGGTTAGACGTCGCTAAATCGTTTCTCAGTTCAAAGGGCGTGATCTACGCTAGCATCGACGCCAATGAGCGAATGCGTCTTGAAGGCGCGTTGCACAAAGTGTTTGGTGAGGAGAACCGCGTTGAGGAAATCGTTTGGGCTCAAAATACGACGAAGAGTCAATCGCCCACCTACTCGAACAATCACGAATACATCGAGGTTTATGCGCGGAACCTCGCGATGGTGAAGGCTGATGAACGGATGTTTCGCGAACCCAAACCTGGTTATGCCGAAATGATGGAACTCGTCGAGAAACTTAATCCGAATTATCCGAGCATCGATGAGATTGAGAAAGCGGTCCGCCAACTTTTCGACGAGCACCGTAACTCATTCCGTGATGAATTGGATGAACAAGGGATTGATTACGATAAAAACCTGGACCATTGGAAGGGACTCTACAACTATGGAAATGCTGAGTATCGCGATACGGAACACAGATTGGTTGCCGAAAAGAATGCGAAAAAGTTGCAGGCTAAGATTTGGATTTGGCGTGAAGACAATCCATCGATGCCACTCGTGTCGGCCGGGTCAAAGAAGGAAAGTGTGCGTGATTCAAATGATCCGAACTTCAGGTTTTATTCACCTTTGCATCCGATTACGAGGGACGCATGTTCGGTGCCAAAACGTGGTTGGGTATGGCCACGAAAGCCGTTAAAAGGGTTTTCTTCGTCATTTCAGGAAATGCACGAAGCTGACCGCATCGTCTATGGATCAGATGAAAAGAAAATTCCGCAGGTAAAGAAGTTTCTTCACGAGGTGGAGACAAACGTCAGTAAGTCGGTGATCATGGATTACACCGACGGGGAGAAGCAACTTACGGATTTGACAGGCAAAACGAGGAGTTTTCCAAACCCCAAACCGACCACGCTTATTTCACGCTTTATCCTTCAAACCACCGACGAGGGTGAGTGGGTGATGGATTTCTTTGGCGGCTCCGGCACAACTGCACACGCAGTGGCAGAAGCATTTCATACTGATCAAGTCCGCCGGAAACTTCTGATGGTCGAAGGTGCCGACTACTTTGCAACCACGTTACTGCCTCGTATCAAGCGAGTCTTTGCCGCGAACAAATGGAAGGCGGGCAAACCGCTCGCACTAAACGGAGCAGGTCTCTTTTTCAAAGTTTGTTCTCTTGAACAATACGAAGAGGCCATCTCGCGTGCGGTCTATGCTGACGAGGAAGGTGACCTGTTCATCAATACCAAGACCGATCGATACAGCCAGTATGTTTTTTTCGCTGACTTGAAGATGGCCGAGGCACTGGAACTGGATTACGAAAAGGACGAAGTGAACGTCCACTTAAACCGACTGTATCCCGACATTGACCTCGCCGAGACACTGTCGTGCGTAACGGGCAAGTGGATCAAACGTATCACTGCTGAGGAGGTCGAGTTCACTGACGGTAGCAAACAAAGCCTCACCAAACCGGACTGGCGTTTGTTAAAGCCGCTGATCTTTTGGGGACCCATCGTTTAAACTGTTATGCCACTCAAATCGCTCCAACATCTTGCCGCCAAGACCAACTTTGACGCGCTTCCAGCCAACTGGAATACGTTCGATCTAGAACGCTTCTCGCGAGAAAAGCATTTGTGGGATTACCAGACCCAAGCGCTAAGACATGCCTTGGGTGTGCTGTGGAAATACTACGATGAATATTGCGATTTCGTACCAGGGGAAAATGAGGTCGCTAACTCAAATCGTCGCGAACGGCTGGTGGAGTGGTATCAGAACAGCATGTTCCTGACCAAGAAGGAACGGGAGACGCTGAACGTATCACTAAAGAAAGCCAAACTGCCCCTGCGAGAACTCGTTGCCGAGTTTTACCCGCTCAATGAAGAAACTCCGGTGCTGGACTTCAAAGCAATTTGCAATCGCATGAGTTTCTGGATGGCGACGGGAAGCGGCAAGACGATCGTGCTAGTGAAGTTACTTGAACTGCTTCACATGCTTATTCGTCGCCATGAAATTCCAGATAACGATGTGCTCTTCCTGACCCACCGAGAAGATTTGATCGAGCAGTTCCAACGTGCGGTTTGGGAATACAATCATTCTCCCGAAAGCCCTGTACATATCGAGCTACGTGAACTGCGCGAGTACCCCGAGGCTAAGCGTGAAAGTCCCGGCGGTCTACTGGGGCGAGATTCAACGCTGCGTGTGTTTTTCTACCGCAGCGACAATCTTAGTGATACGCATAAAGAACGCATTGTCGATTTTCACAATTACGACAACGATGGCCGCTGGTATGTGCTACTTGACGAAGCACACAAAGGTGGCCAGGAGGATAGCAAGCGGAAATTCATCTATACGATCATGTGCCGAGCAGGATTTTTGTTTAATTTTTCCGCCACGTTCACCGAGACTCTCGATCTCGCCACCACGGTTCACAATTTCAATCTTGCCGAATTCATTACCAAGGGCTATGGCAAGCATATTGCGATCCTGCGACAGGAATTGACAGCGTTTAAATCAAAGAAGGGAAAACAATCTACATCTGATTATAGCGATGATGAGAAACGAAAGATTGTCGCCAAAAGTATGTTGTTATTGGCCTACACGGCGAAAAAGGTTGAGGAACTGCGCCGTGAGGTTAAACGGTCAGACATCAACGGTTCGAAGCCCCCGGACTTCTATCATCACCCGATGCTGCTGGCGCTGGTGAACAGCGTCAATACGGAAGACGCTGACCTGAAGCTCTATTTCGAGCAAATCTTGGCCATTGGGCGTGGGGATTGTCCACCGACGATGTGGCAGCAGGCGAAAGCCGAGCTGTGGGAGGAGCTCAAGGAAGAGCCCGAATTCCTGTACGAAGATCGTCGTAAATTGCAAATCCACAAAGTAGAGCTTGATGCGCTGACGGTGCAGGATGTTTGGCGCACGGTTTATAATTGCGAGTCAGAAGGCAGCGTGATTGAAGTTTTAGTACGTCCCGGCAACAAGCAAGAGATTGCCTTCAAGATGAAGACTTCTGCAAAGCCGTTCGCCTTGATTAAGATCGGCGACGTGACAGGCTGGTTACGGGAGAAATTGACGGGGTTCGAGTATGTCGAGACGCTGGAGACGTCAAGCTTCTTCAACGATCTCAATGCACCCGACTCGACAATCAATATCTTGATGGGCTCACGTAGTTTCCATGAAGGCTGGGACTCGAACCGTCCCAACGTGATCAATTTTGTGAACATCGGAGTCGGCGAGGACGCAAAAAAATTCATTTTGCAGGCCGTTGGGCGCGGTGTGCGAGTACAGTCATGGCGAGGCGCACGAAGAAGGTTCGAGGAACTGTCGGAGAGTTTCGAGAACAAAGAATTGTTCCGCAATTTGAAACCAATCTCGATTCATCCCGAAACGCTGTATGTGCTAGGAACGAACCGAGAAGCTCTGCGAGTCGTGCTCGAGGAGTTGAAGAAGGAAAAACCAGATCAACAGTATTTCCTTCGTATAGAGCGTAATCCGCAAGTCAACAACCAAGTTTTGCTTGTGCCTCAGTATCGCGACAAAGATGTGCCGTTGATTGAAGAACGGATTCCTGCAAAGTTTGAGATCGCCGGCGAAGACTATCACTTGTTGGATGCCTATGGAGCGCGGGTTCCCGATAATCGAGTCATGCTTCTAGCGCACGGAGGGTCGCCGCAGAAGCTTGGCTACCTGCGCAAATGTATGGACGAGTCAGAGACTTATTTCCAGAAGCACAGCCAACGGCACTATCGCAACATGGAGGTGATGACGGGGCGAGTGATCGACTATTTCGGCCTCCGTCAACGCGAATTAGAACAGTTAAGGAATATGAACGATGACGACATTGTACACTTCAAACAGATGACGGTAGAGAAGTCGCACGCCGATGAGATCCAGAGGCGGGTCGATAACGTGATTAAGTCGCAGACATCGGCTGGGAAAGCAAGAGTTGCTGAAATCACGCAAAAGGTGGTACAGCTAGAACTGGATCTTTCCGATGCCAATTCCTTGATGGAAGAGGAAGGTCTGACCGGTAGGCAGACCTATCAAGATGATCTAGCGCTGGAGTACATCGCGAATCATTATTACCTGCCCGTACTGTTTTCGAAGGGAAGAAAACTTGAGTACATTCGCCACATCATCGACACGGAAAGTGAAGTTCGCTTCTTGAGAATGGTACGAGACTATGCAAAGGTGCCGGACTCCTTGTTTCGTCAACTCGATTGGTGGTACTTCAGTAAGCTTGACCAGTATCTCGATTCGCCGCACATCCCTTACTATGATCCAAAACAAAATCGGATGGCTAGATTCTTGCCCGACTTTGTTTTCTGGGCCCAGAAGGGAAACCGTTACACGCTTCTGTTTGCGGACCCAAAAGGGCTGCAAAATATTGATTGGGAACGCAAAGTTGATGGGTTTCAAAGTTATTTTGAACAAGCGGGTAAGCCAGCCCTATTCAACCGCGGCGATATTGAGATAACGGTAAAATTGGTGTTGTTTACTAATGACCGCGCTCTCGTCCCCGATGGAAGCTACAAACGTTACTGGCAGGATAACGTCACGCAGATGTGCCGCGACGCGTTTGGTTTATAACTTGTTCGAGGCAAAGGTGAATCGAGAAAACTCACGGTCACAGCGTGCGGACCGAAACGGGACACAGCTTTTAACGTACCGCGACGGGGCATAGTCGCTTTTCCCAATGCCTCATTTCCTGGTTGACACGGCACTAGGCTGCATTCATAGGTTGAAAAACGTTCAAGAACCGGAAATCCCCAAGATTTTTCCTAACAGCCTTATTATTTCTGCGAGTCGATCGGGCAGTACTCTCCTTAACCGAAAGAATTCGAATGCAACCTCAGCTTAATGCCATTGTAGCGCTGCTAACCGGAAAAAAGTCCGTTTCGTCGTGTTCTCCTCCGTCGCGACGGCAGAAGCGCCGACGTCGGGGATTCTCGCTTGAAACGTTGGAGAGACGTGAATTACTTGCCGCCGTGGCTTGGGACGGAGGCGGTGATGGAACGTCCTGGACGGATGCGGTGAACTGGAGCAATAATGTTGTGCCAGGGGCCGCAGACGACGTTATTCTTAGCGTCGTCGGAACTCCAACGATCGTCGTGCAAGGCAATGTTGGAACCATCAATAGTCTCGATAACCGTGAAACCATTCGGTTTTTGGGTGCGGGCGCGACCGGAAATGCGTTGCTAACAGTCACAAACGCGGCGACGAACCGCGGCAAAATTATTCTGGAGGCAATTGATGACACTTGGAGTTCTACCCTGGTCGCTACCAATGGAACTCTAACTAACATTTCAACGGGCGTGATCGACGTCAACAGCGGTGCTGGTGGCATCCGCAACATCGATGGGAATCTGCGCAACCAGGGAACGATCAATGTCGAGGCTGGTGTGCGCCTCGATCTGTCGGGAGTGGGCAAAAGATTCACGCAAGCCACCGGAACGGTGACGGGCGAGGTCTATCGCACCGCTGGAATGTTCGCCTATCAAGGTGGGAATATCTCGGTCGGCGACATAAACCTCTTCGACTCGCAAATCGTGCAAACCGCCGTTCCACCTTCGGGCGGAACCGTTCGCTTACATGGCGTCGGCAATCAACTGCTCGCCCACAATTCCCTGACGCTCTGGATCGAGGGCCGCGGTGCCGAGGGACACGCGGCGTTAACCGTTCCCGGGACGGTATCGAATTTTGGAACGATTCACTTGCAGTCGTCGGACGATACCTGGTCCGACAGCCTCGTCGTCGCTGCGGGAGGATTGCTGACCAATGAAGCCTCAGGAACGATCAGTTCG
>JAYVSE010000337.1:0-16671 GCA_043775635.1 Planctomycetaceae bacterium
CATCTTTAAACTGAAGGTGACTTCCAACCTATATGTTTTCGTTCAAAAACGCTTTGATTTGCCGATGCAAAATCGGTTTTAAGCAGGTTTGCACCCACAAATTCTGCGGAAGAGCCAAAACCAATTGAGGACAAGTGTTCTACAATTCTCACTGTGCGGGCTTTTTGGTATGCAAAAAGTGCAAAACTGACACCGCGACTCAATCACGGATTGGGGCCAACGCACCACGCATGCGAGTTTTCACCCGATGGTTCCAAGATTGCTACAATTTTTCTTGCAACAGTAGAATCAACGCTTGTTCTAGTTGTTGTGGATGAAATCCAAACGGACCGCGACCGCTCTTGAAAGCGATTTTGCCTTGCATGTCGATCAAATACAGGCGATTGGGCATCCCACTGTAAGTACTGCCAACTTGGTCATTGATATGATCGACCAACAGTGGGACTTTAAGCTCAAGCAGATTGCGGCAGGTTGTCGCCACTTCTACTCGTTGATCATCGGTCGTCGGCTGGAGCACTTTTACGCCTGCTTTTTGGTTACTCTCCATCCACCAACCATCGCTGGGGTGCGCCTCGCGAACGTACACTAAGAATATTTTCGCACGATCCTTATAACGTTGGTAAAACTTCTCGATGTTGCCCGATTGGCTACGAAATGGTCCACACGTGAAATTGCCAAAGATCAAAACGATTGGCTTTTCGCCAATTTGTTCTGAGAGTGTGACCGTTTCTCCTTGTAATGTTTTCAAAGTAAAGTCGGGTGCTATGTCACCGAGCATTGGACCCGGTTGCAACGAACCGACTTCTTGTCGATGCAAACCCATGATCAGCGTGCTGCGGCTGGGACGGTCCGGTGCATTGTCGTTATCGTTTGGCGGAGGCGGCAAGAGTTGGTCGCGTAGATCATCGAGCGCAAGCGTGTCACTGCCGCGACTGAATCGATCAAACAATGCCGCGAACTCGTCTTTGGTGACCTTGCCATTGCTATTGAGATCCGCCATCATAAACATCATGAATCCGGGTGTTCGGGTCAATGAATTCTTGGTCCAATCAAAATCAGTATCCGTCAGCTTCTTGTCTTGCGTTCGATCCAGGCGTGCAAAATCCTCGGCTGTGCTCGGAAATTCGCTCGGATCGAGGACTTTGTCAGCGTTTTTGTCGTACAGCTTGAGCACATTGTCCCATCCAAATCGCGTCTGTGACGCGGCCAGTGGGAACCAGCCGTCTTCGGCTCCCAATCGTCGCCCAGATAGAATGCTTTCTAACATTGCAATCGCTTCACTTTCAGCAGGCAACTGCTGACGTAATTGATCGATCGCGGCTGTTGCGTCGGCTGTCAATTCGTCGAGAGGTTTCGCGGCTGCCGTGGCCGTTACCGCAGGTGGCTGGGGTTGGTCAGCAAATAACGGTAACGCTACAAGAATCCATACGAATTGAATTGAGAGGAATCGTTTATTCATTTTTTTGGTCTAGGTTATAAGGTGTAAGTCTCAACGAAAATTTGTCATTTCACTGAAAGACGTTTTCGCGTTCCAGTGGCAATTGAAAACCGTCGGAGATGCGGGTCATATACAGTCCACGGCAGAGCCACCAATACACGGACATCGCATCGTGATCACCAAAATCTGCTTGCAACGACCGATAGTCGTCAGCGGTCAACAACCACGGCGTACTCGTCAACTTACGAGCATATGCATATGCTCGTTGTTCTCGCGCGGGGAATGTGGACCAATCGCTTTCGGCTAATAATCGAGTCCGTTTTGCGACCTCGGGTGCATCCAAACCAGCGACTTCTAACAGCATTTCGCAGTGCCCCATGCAATAATTACACTTTACTGCTCTTGTTTGCACCCAAAACAAACTTTCCTCTAAGATGCGATCGGTGGGTTGCTCAGACCAATGGGTTCGGGTCGCCGTGGTCCAGGCAATCGCGAGTTCTGGTGCATAACCATAATTCAACAGACTCCAACGAATCTTTGTAGGACGAACCGCCATTTCTGGTGGCAAATTACTTTTGACTTCATCCCAATTGGGAATCCTCAAACGCGGCTTACGATCGCGTTGTAATTCCAAACGTTGTTGCAATTGATCGTATGGCAATGTCAACCAATCTTCATCGCGACCGACGATCGCTTGACCTTGGTCCTGATAAACCGCAGCACCTTTGTTCGTCGGCAAAACAGGTGCGCGTTGTAACGCACCGGCAACGAATACTACATCCAACGGTGCCAGCGGTCCGGCTGTTTCCAACGGCAGATTCAACCCCAGGACGATGCGGTCCTGAAAGTTTCCGTAAGCAGCCAACAAGACGATAGCCACCGTTTGTTGATCTCCAAATCTAGCATGCACGCGCGAGAACAATTCATCGGACAAAGTCGCTGCGGACGTCGTTAATTGTTGTACAAAAGTGAGAGCATCTCGTTCATCTGCGGGCCATTGTTCGCTTGTCCCAGTAAGCGTCTCGATCGCTTGCTCATCGCCCGCACGTTTGAGATCGGCCAAAGCATAAGCTTGCGAGTAATCGCAATGGTTGGCCTTTGCGATCACCCACCTCAGTTTGGCCCTCAACTTCGGGTCAAGGGGACTGTGCATGCGATGGATCGCGTCCAACTCAAGCATCGCTGCGGCCGTCCGTGGCAATTGAGTTGCAACGGCTTTGACCCAATTGGGCAGCGGTTGTTGGTCGCCCGACGCTAACTTGGGCAATCGAGACCACGTTTGTTCATCCGTTGGCAACTCGATGAAAGCACCCTGAGATCTCTGCGTTGGATTTGTCGATGAATCATGCTTGGAATCACGGCTCTTATTCCAGTAATCATAGAACACGTTTTCAGATTCGAGTTTCAATTGGAATCCATTGGAAATCCGTGTCATATAATGATAACGAGAAACATGCATCGCGATCACTAGCGCCGTTTCCGCCCCAAAGTCGGTATGCAAATCGGCTACATCCGTTTTAGAAATGTTTTCAGGATGTTGACTGAGCTTACGAGCGAACGCAAACGCATGTTGTTGCTGCGGTGAAAATGCGGACCAATCATCGCTGGCAAGTGCTCGACTACGCTGTGCAATTTGGTCGAAAGACAGTCCCGCGACTTCCCAGTTCATTTCGCAGTGGCCCATGCAATAAGCGCATTCCATAGCGCGGGTAACAACCCAAAACATACTGGTTCCAAATATGCGACCGTAGCGTTCACTGGTTTCAGCACCCGCAGTGCGCATGAACCGTTCAAACGGAATCGCCAATTCAGGTGCATAACCAAACACAATCCGATACCAAACGATGTCGCTTGGTCCCTTGAACATGCCTGCCGGGACATTCGATTCAACAGCCTTCCAATCAGGAATCGGCAACCGTGTCGGCTTTTCACGCTGCGTCTGCAGTCGCTGTTGCAAGTTGACATAATCGAGCTTCGACCAAGCGCTGTCTATGCCACTTTGGTTGTCGAGGTCAGACAACTTTTGAAAATTCAAGTCAGTCGATTCGGTGACTCGCGGATGTTGTTGCTGAATCACGTAGACACTTGGGTCAAACGAAATTTTGAGAGCACTGAGTACTCCGTCTTGACGATCAGTAACTGCATCAGCACCGAGGCACAATAACAAGCGATCTTGCATATTGCCGTAGGCGGCCAATAAAACCATAGAGGCAGCTTGTCGGTCGCTGAAATCTTTAACAAGTTCAGCAAAGCGCTCGTCAGGGATTGCATTAGAATCATGTGTCATTTGCCGTGCAAAACTCAGAGCGTTGCGTTCCTCATGAGACCATTGCTTCCAATCGCCGTTTGTGAGCGATTCAATTTTTACTACTGACACCTCGGCGGATTGCAGGTCCAGGAGCGCCGCTTGCATTGCATAATCGCAATGATTCACATTCGCGATCACCCAACGCATGGCGGCACGCAAGCCTCCATCGACGGGACTCTTTGTGCGCTGTGCGTAATCCAATTCAAGTAGCGCAGCAGTACTTTTGGGAGCCACCGTTGCTAACGTTCTCGCCCACGTTGGAAGCGCGGAATCGCTGCCAAACGTTGCTGGCGGCAACCGCTTCCATGCTGCGGCATGATCAAGTGGTTTCAACAGTATTTCCCGTTCTGCTGCATTGCAGTGTATCGCGAACAAGATAAACAGTAACATCCATGCCAGTCGAGACGCTGATCTAATTCGCAACGAAAAACGTAACATACCAGGGTTGCCTATCAATAGGATTTAAATTTGCAAATGTTGTTGGGTTGAAAGTCGTCACTATGATCCCATGCTGCGAAAAACGGTGAGGACCGGACTTGTCCCAATCATATACGTCACCGTTTTTACTACCTGTTTCTGTGCCGAATCTTGCATTGTGAGTTTGACACGGCAGTGCATGTTTGCATCGATCAGCTTGTCGTCCAGCACTTCATAGCTAACCAATTTTGCACCCGTCATCCAGTCCATGTCTTGCACGACCACTTCGGGAGTCTTTTCCCGCCAAGCATCCGGTTGTTCGCCGTTTTTCCAACTTGCCAGGACTGAATCAAGCAATTGCTGGGCAACCTTGCCATCAACGCGATGCTCTGTCGCAGCATTCTGACAACCTGTACATAGAGGCAAATACAAACCGATCAGCAGGATTGCGAGAAAGGCATTTCTCATAAGTATTTAATTCAAAATTATTGGAGGGGGCTGCCGCCCGGCAGCATCAACCGTCCGGGCGGCATAGAAGGTGTTTAACACAAGTGTTCTACGCGTTTCACGTGAGCTAAGGGAAAACGATGTCTTTTTCGCTTCCGGCGCGAGAGCCGACTGCTCGCCAAATCATTAAGTCGATTGACTGAGTGACAAATTGCACAGATCCATCGGCCATCTGTGTATACGCTCCACCGATATGTCGGCTGCTACTTGGCATTGTGGCTTTGGTCGGAAAAAATCCGCATGATCGACGGTTCGGTGTATCCACATGCAAGTAAACGTGTTGGCCGTTGATCCAGGGGGCACCCATAAACAATGGAAATTGATTTGCCAAGTTGTTAGTGTCAATTGCGTAGCACATCGAGATTGCTTCGTCAGGTGTACTGGGGCTGGTCAGGCCTAAATACACATCCGAATCGAGACTTACCATTCCATTGTTGCCATCGGTCAACATCCGTTCAGAGAACGCCGCCGTATTGCTTAGGCCGTCCAAAACGTCACGAAATCGCAACTGTTTGCCACGTGAGAACACACCGTTTTGAGATGTTGGATCCAGCCACAGAATTTGATTGCCCACGTTGGCCATGTAGTTGATTGCACCGCCTGATTGAACCTGTGGGTTGATTAAATCGGAGGGGCATCGCAGCATCGCGATTTCGGTCAAACGCGGAGCATTGTTCTTGGGATCAATGATTGGAACCGAAAAATCGATCTGATCATGAAGTGCGGTTTGTTCCATGAACGTCAGCATTTGACTAACTGCAGAGTATCCAGGACTGCCTGATGCTGGTGTGGTGCCGCCCCAAGAAAATGGCAACATATTGAAGCTACTGTGATAATTATGCAGTGCCAGTCCAATCTGCTTCATATTATTACTACACTGCATTCGCCGTGCGGATTCACGAGCGGCTTGTACGGCTGGCAACAGCAGACCAACCATCACGCCGATGATGGCGATCACAACTAACAATTCGACCAATGTAAAACCTGAGTGAGCTTTGCGTTGACGCATGATAAATTCCTATAAGAGTAAGACGATGTAAAACAGTGATTTGCCCGCCAAAGATTGGAGGCATAAATAGTTCAATGAAAAAAACAAGGAAAAGCCGTTCAATTGACAACTGACAATGAACAGAATTGACCCAAACAGCTATGTGCATTGGTATGCGCTCCAGAAGAGAGCGGGGTGATCGCGCATCAATCGTCACGGTTGAGGATTTGACTTTGACTGGCGTTCTCGCAATCAGCAATTACAACTCCGACTAAAACCTAAGCTTCAGCGCAACACAAGCACTTGGCGGCAGCTTCATTTTTGAGTTGGTAGTTGCGTTTAGATGCAAAGAAACCAGCTAACCTCTAACGACGAACTTAGCGCGATTAAACCTGATCTTAGCGAAGCGAGAAATCACGCCACTTGTGGCGGACGCAAAAGATCAGCGACGAAGTCGATACCAGTCATACTCAGCCATGCTGTACGGATTTGACTGAAACGAAAGTTGCAAACTAAAAAATTAGCATCGTCGACAGCGAACTGGGGTCGTGGGGGCTCGATTAGTGGGGTTGAGACCTGCGATTGTTGAGCAGGCACTTGCGAACAGCCCGGTCCATTGCATTTCGGTTTCGACCTGTCGTGGAAATCGAACAACCAAGACATTCGTTCCCAACGCACGTCGACCAATCCGTCGTCGTGCTGATGAGTCGGCATGAACAAGTAATCACCACAACTTGCGACCGCCTGCTGCGTTCCACTCAGCAACCAACCAATGACCCAAAGCGATACGAAGATCGCCCGTCGTAGGTCAACTCGTTGAGGGAAAAGAATTATCACGATCAACAACCAAACCCGATTGTCAGCACTCGAGAAAGCACGCACATCTTAAATAATGCGGGCGCAAGTGCTTCGAGTCAACCCTACGGGTTCGCAGATTTTCGAATTCGTGTGAAATTGTCAATTGGGATTCATTCACGTCGCCATGGCGAATGATGCCTGACGAAATTGTTCCGCAGAAACCACGGAAGTCTAGGAGAGGACGATTATCAAGCTGAACTCGCGTTTGAAATTGAGGGCGTCGGTAATTCAGTGCGAGGTCAGTCTTATTACCTGTCGTGCCGACTTTTTTGCTATCCGTCTCAAGCTGTGCAGTATGATCTTCACCAATCATCTTGCTGTCATAAAAGCAGCCGCCCGAAAATCGATAACTTTGCGAATTCACTCACAATTTCTTGACCGAATTGATTCGATGCTCAAACTAAAACACTTGCACACCTTCCGTCTGCTTCTTGCAATCGTCGCATTTGCGATTGACGGAATCACACTGTCTCGGCGGGTAGATGCTGAAGAAGGCATGATTCCGATGAGCGAACTCGCCGATGCCAATCTTGCCAATCGGGGAATTGAACTCACGGCAACTCAACTCTTCAACTCTGAGGAGGTCAGCTTGGTTGATGGTGTTTGTCGTGTGAATGGCTGTACGGGTTCATTTGTATCGAACCAGGGGCTGATCATCACCAATCATCATTGTGCTTATGGTGCGATCCAAAAGGCCAGTAACAAGGAGCATGACCTTTTGCAGAACGGATTCAAAGCCGCGACTCTGGCGGACGAGATCTCCGCACCCGACTACACCGTCCGCGTCACGGAAAACTACTTTGATGTTTCCGTCCAAGTGCTGTCTGCAGTGACGCAAGACATGACGTTTTTGGAACGGACCAAAGCGATTGAAAAACGTAGCAAAGAGTTGGAAGCAGATGCAGAAAAAGAACATTCCGGGTTGCGAGCTGAAGTAGCCGAAATGTTCGCTGGCAAGACCTATGTCCTGTTTCTGTATACCTATCTAAAAGACATTCGTCTTGCGTTTGCACCGCCACAATCCATCGGCAATTTTGGTGGTGAGGATGACAACTGGATGTGGCCCCGGCACACCGGTGACTTCTCCTTCATGCGTGCATATACGGCACCCAACGGTTCGTCTGCGACGTATTCATCGAACAACGTTCCGTATCGACCCAAGCGTTTTATCCAAGTTGCACCGCAAGGTGTTCAAGAGAACGATACGGTATTTCTCTTGGGTTATCCCGGCAAAACGTCGCGTCACAAGACAGCATCATTTCTAAAGTACGAGCAGAACATTCGCTTGCCTTTGATCATTGAGCTTTACAACTGGCAAATTAGCGTAATGACGGAAGCCGGGAAGGAGGATCGCGGAATCGAAATCAAGCATGCGACGCGAATTCGTGGGCTTGCCAATGTCGAAAAGCGATCGCGAGGGCAACTCAAGGGATTGCGAAAGGCGAACGTCATTCGCGCTCGGGCAGAGCAAGAATCGCAACTTCAGTCTTTCATCGATCCCGATTCGGATCGCAAAACGGAGTTTGGGACACTATTGCGAGAAATCGATGCTTCCTACGAGGAGATTGCGGCGGCCGCCGCTTTCGAAATCAACCTCGATCAACTGCGTTCGGCGAGCCGAGCCATCGCCTTTGGATTTACGTTGTACGATGCTGCCGTCGAACGTCAGAAGGTTGATCTCGAACGTGAAGCTGACTACATGGAACGCAATTGGGTCCAAACGGTCCAGCAACTCAAAACGTCAATTGCGGACTACCATGCTCCCACAGAAAAAAAGATGCTGGTGGGTATGCTCAAGCGACTCGGTAACTTAGAGGCGTCACGATCGAACGCTGTACTGGCTCCCATCGTGAATGTGCCTTCGGAGATCGATGCTACCGTGAGCGACTTGATGGATCGTACACAGTTAGGTGATTTATCGTTTGTTGAGTCTGGTCTTAAGAAAACACCGCAAGAACTTGCACGTCTTGACGATCCGCTGTTGCAGTTGGTCATTAGGTTATACCCAACGTACGTTGCCCTACGTGAGACCAACAAGACGCGAGAAGGCCGCTTGAGCCACTTGTACGGTCTCCTGATGGATGTCAAGCAGCAGTTTCTTGACAAGAACTTTATCCCCGATGCTAACGGGACACTGCGACTCACTTCAGGTACCATTCGCAGCTATTCACCCGAAGACGCAATCATCAAAACACCCATTAGCACGCTTACGGGAGTCATGGATAAGACGACGGGCGTCGAGCCCTTCGATACTCCCAAAGCGGTGATCGAGAAGTATCGCGCTGGTGAATTCGGTTCATTCCGCAATGAACAAATTGGCGATGTGCCCGTCGCCATTTTATACGACACGGACACAACCGGCGGAAATTCAGGCAGCCCGGTCATTAATGCTCGCGGCGAGTTGGTAGGAGTCAATTTTGATCGCTGTTTTGAAGCGACTATCAACGATTTTGCCTGGGATCAGAGTTATAGCCGATCGATTGGTGTCGATATTCGATACGTATTGTGGGTCACAGGCGTCGTGTATGGAGCCAACCATCTTTTGATAGAAATGGGTATACCCGTCAATCGCTAGCATCAACAACCCGAGCCTTTGCGCCCCCCAAAAGAATCCCGCTGGCTTGCCCAGCGGAAGTTTCGGCTTTGGCCCTGGATTGGTCGACGCAGCTTTCAGGTGCAGTAGGGCCAGAACCGAACGATCCGCTGGGCAAGCCAGTGGGATTTATTCAATCAGGCGGAGCGTTATACTGCGGGCTCATGCGGGATTTTGAAAAAGTGCTATTCGGAGAGTAGATGATGGTTGGGACAAGGGTGTCGCGCGAACAGTGGATCGTTAGCAAAGCATTAATAAAGAGAATCGGACTTCGCCTATTCGGATGTCTGATCGCGTTTCAGGGCCTTGCCGCACAGGTGGCGCAGGCACAGGTACAGGCACAAAACGGCCAAACGATCCAGGGATTTTTTCGGACCATGGCCGAGGCGCGAGCCGAGCGTGACCGCCGAGACTCGCTGCTTCAAGGAAACGCGAGCGGCACGCGAGTCGAACCCGTTCCTCGAATAAACGTTGGATTAGGCCAAGCGAACAATAATTCTGGCACCGCGACTTTGAACGGTGGAGAGAGCCAATCTTCAGCCTGGTTTCTAAGTTCGCTCACGGTTTTCCATGATGACGTCAATCGATTAATTCCCGAGCTGCAGCGAGCTGCGAAAACAACGCCGCCAGTCCGCGACTTGATTGCCGACGTCTATCAGATCGGTGCTGAAACGGATTCGCTTTACAATCGCACGCGGAACGGCGAGCAACTCAACTCCGTTTTTTCGGCTTATCAACAAGTCGACGTGCGATGGAGAGATGTTTCGTATCGCTTGCGAGCGACTGGTTCACTCGATCCACGAGTTGCTGCGATCATCGATTCGATCGACGAATCGACGAGAGCCATCGATCAACGGTTTGGGATTGCACCTCCGATTGATCGAGTACGGCTCAGAGACATGATGATTGTGACACTGACTTTCATGGACGCTTTGTTTGACGATATTCGCTTAGCTCCACTTGCATTCAATCAATCAGACGTATTGCTTCGTGACGGTCGTCTTCTGCGTGAGCGCTTGCGGCAAGAGTCATACAAAATCGATCGAGCCGATTACAACGAAGTCGTTGCCAGCTTCACGGAATTTGTCCAGCTCTGGCGTGCCTATGGGGCGAGACTGTATCAACTAAACGATGCACACGTGAACCAACGATTGGACTCGATCCGGCGACAAGGCGATGAGGTGTATGCTTCACTGCGAATCCCCGCCGCAACGGATCGTCGGCAAGTTCAGTTCGCAAGCCAACGTTTGACAACAGCGCTTTCAGCCCTTCAAGATCAACTTGTCCGTTGGGGATCGAATCAATTACCAGCAGACCAACTGCGCTTCGTCGAAACGGTTCGCGTTCTGGTGAACCGAAGCCAACAACTTGAAAGCGAGCTTTCCCGAAGCAGCTCATCGAGCGCTGCGATTGCCATTCTCACCGAAATGGATGGTACCTGGACGGCAGGCTTGAGGTCGATGCGGGCCGTTGATCCCGCCAGCGGTCTGCAATTCTCCCTTGCGCAAGTTGATGCATTGTTTGCCGAAATGAAAGATTTGTTACAGGTTGGTAACTTCCAGCGGGAAGAAAATTTGCTTAACGTTGTGGCATCGCTTGAAACGGCAACGGACGATTTCAACAATGATGTCCAGCGGTACAAGCGTTACCTGACCCCCACGCAATTTCGTGATTCGATGGCCGAAATCAGCGACGACATGTTTGCTGCCTCACGGGATCTGCATCGTTTACTGGACAATCGGGGGGACTCTCGCGAAGCGACTCGATTGACACAGCAGATCATTGAGCGGTGGCAGCAAATAACCCCGATGTTAAATGAGCTTACTCAGCACGGTTTGACACCAAGCCGGTCGGAACAACTATTTGAGAACTATCGGCAAATACAGCCGCTTTTGGCACAAGCCGCGTCAACCTTGCTCCATTAAAGTTTTAGACTGCCAGTTAGATTCGTTCAAAACTTCCCTTTTTCATGTTTTGTTTTTGATTCCACTTATGTCCATCCAAAGAAACCCAACGCGATCAGTTTCCATCGGCACGATTGTCATTGGTGGCGGGCATCCGATTGCCGTGCAAAGCATGACGGCGACAAAAACACAAAACATCGATGCGACGGTTGCCCAAGCTGAAGCTTTACGTGATGCCGGTGCTGGCGTGGTGCGGATTGCGGTCGATAGCGATAGCGATGCGGAGGCTTTGGCCGAAATTCGTAAGGGTACGACCGCGAATCTCGCGGTTGACCTGCAAGAAAACTTTCGCCTTGCAGAAAAGGTTGCGCCCTATGTCGATAAAATTCGTTACAACCCAGGCCATCTTTATCACCATCAAAAAGACCGTCCATGGCAGGAGAAGGTCCGATTTATCATTGAACAAGCTATCGAACATGATTGCGCGGTGAGAATCGGTGTGAATTGTGGGAGCGTCGATCCCGCCAAGCTTGGCAAGTATGACCCGTCGGATTCAATCACTCCGATGCTAGAAAGCGCTTTGGAGCATTGCGAATATGTCGAATCGCTTGGATTCACCCGCTTCGTTGTCTCGTTGAAGGACAGCGATCCGAAAAAGGTAGTTGAAGTCAATAAACGATTCGCGGCCATGCGAGCTGACGTGCCGCTCCACCTCGGTGTTACCGAGGCCGGTATGCCGCCTGATGGCATTATTAAAACTCGGATCGCATTCGAACAACTGATTGGGACTGGAATCGGCGACACCATTCGTGTGTCGCTGACCGTTTCTAATCTCCGAAAGCCCGAAGAGATTGCCGCCGGAAAAGAAATTTTGCAAGATATATCCGAAGGAAGAGTTCGGTCCGTCGTTCGTCTCAACGAAAATGGCCTCAACATCATTAGTTGCCCAAGTTGTTCGCGCGTGGAGAACGAGGCGTTCATTGACCTTGCCGAAAGCGTCAAGGAAATGACGCAATATGCAAAGCAGTACGATCTCACGATTGCGGTGATGGGCTGCCGTGTGAATGGACCTGGTGAAACCGACGATGCCGATCTAGGTCTTTGGTGCGGTCCGACGCGAGTGAATTTAAAGCGTGGCACTGAGGTTGTCGGTGCGTTTCCTTACGATGAAATTCTTCCGAAGTTACGTAGCGAACTGGATAGCCTGATTGCGAATCGTCGGCAGAGCTCGGTAGCGCCTCTGTCGCTATCTAAGTGATCATCGTCTTACCTTTCGACGGACTTCCAAGTCCATCGAAAGGTAAGATTTTATCTGCCGGTCGCCTAGTCAGACTGACAATCGTTCCACGTTTCCAGATCGCTCAATGCGCTGGTGCCGGTGCGGGAACGTTGGCTTTCGGATCACCGACCTGCTCGATGGCAGAACGCAGAGAGTCGTCGGTGGGGTTTTCTAGGTCCATCGAGTCAACGGCAACGTCGGGACTGGTTTGAGTCGTTGCGAGTGCGGGGGCAACCGTGTTTTCAACGGTCGTTATTGTCGGTGTTGCCGGTACGGCAGTCTCGACGATAACCGGTGAGACGATCGGTATCTCGCCACTTTCAAATGCCTTCACGTTATTGGCTTCGTTCGTTTCCAACAGTTCATCAAAACTGTCAATCGCGACAACCAGTCGCTGGAAACCGAGCACTTGGCCGTTTTGGTTCCCCATCGAAAGCGATTCGATCGGCAACTGTACGCAAACTTCGAACGCCTCACCAGGATTGATCGCTGTGACCTCGACCGTGGTGTTCGGAGACGTTGGACAGATGTGACCGAATACGGCAACCGCGGAAACGTGAAAGTTACAAACTTTGCGTGAACTTCGGTTCATCACGATCACCGCTAACTTGGGCCCGCACACACCTTGTTGCGGGATTTGATGGACTTGGACGACTTCTAAGTCGCCAAACTCTGAATCGGGAGTTCCGACAACACCGAAGGGTGAATGCCGCAACATCGAATTGGAAACACTGCGGTCCACGCTGTTGTTAACGCCATGGCGAAACATCTGTTGGATGACATGGTCACAGCGACTGCCGCCTGACATCGATGCTTGGAAGCCAAGCGGTTGTGCGTCGGCACCGGCGGCTGCACTGACGACAAGGCCGAGGGAAAGGACGCAGTTGCGAAGAATGGAACGGTTCATTGGTATACCTTTGAGATAGCGATTTGGAAGTTGTTGACAGTGGATACAAAAAAAGCCCGTCAACCACATTTGGTATGGTTGCCAGGCTTCGAACATTTGAACTTTGATTGCACCGAAACTCTGTTTCGGCACAGTCGTTACCAGCAACCCCAATAGCTGTTGTAGCAAGGGCTGTAGCAGGAGTACGTCACCGGTGCGCAGTACGAGTAAGTTACCGGGGTGTAGCAGTAGTTGTACGAATAGCTCGGCGAGCAGTACGAGGAGTAGCCACCGTAGCTGTTGTAGTTGCTGTAGCCACAATAGCTGTTGTAGTTGCTGTAGCTGTTGTAGCCACCGTAGCCACCGTAGCTGCCGTAGCTGTTTCCGAAACCACGGCGGTAGCACGCTGCAACCGCTTCTTCACCACTCGCATCATCGTCATCACCTAACAGTGCATCAACATCGGCTTGGCCAAGTGTTTCAGCGTCTTCAACTTGAGCTGCGTTATCAGCTCCTTCCAGGTTAGCGATCGTCGCCAACAGGTCATCACCAGCAAAAGCTGAGGTTGCGACCAACATCATGGGGACCACTGCGGACAGAAATTTCTTGAACATCTAAAGTTCTCCTAAGCTCAGCAGATTTTAAATTTGGGAATCGTGAGTCTGCTGTTTCTCATCGTTCCCGTTGGTTAGCTCACTAAGAAGCCCAGCGAGAGCGCTAAAGATCTGTTACGACAAAATTTAAAAAAGCATTTTTTGCTGGATCTAGAAACCGCTATTTCATGAAAACTTGGATGATCCGCCATTTTTTCGCACGGCCGCGCCAGCAGGATGTCACTAATACGTTAAGCAGGGCACTGACTCTGTTAACTCACCTTTGAAATTGCTTGGATGGCTGTCATGCGACTGACTCTACGTACACTACTGGCCCATTTAGATAACGCTTTGGAAGCGGAGGACAACGCGGCGATTGCGGCTAAACTGCGTGAGAGTGAATTCGCTTCCAATCTCGTAAAACGCATCCTAGCCAGCGTTGCGAGTGATCGGATCGGTGCCGCTTCTCCACTTGCATCAGGCACCGCCGACGATGCGAATCGTGTTGGCGAGTATTTGGACAGCGTGTTGTCCTCAGAGCAGGTTGCGGAGATTGAACGGATTTGCCTTGAGTCTGAAAACCATTTAGCAGAAGTCGCTTCCTGCCACCAAATTTTAACGATTGTTTTAGGGAATCCTGCGGAGATACCACCCGCGCTGCGGACCCGCATTTATGAGCTTGGCTTGGGGCGAACGAGCGCAGAACCATCTGTCGGTGTGACAAACGGCAATATGGCCGGCACCGTACGTCGTGTCGCATCGAGCTCCCATGCAACAAGCGGTAATGACGCATTGACGCAAGCGATTGCGGCCAGTCAGACGATGCCGACAAATGCGACACTGCGAACTCAAACGATTCAGCCGGTAGGCCCCGATGACTCAGGCGTTTCAGATGCACCGACGAGGCTGCGCGAGCGTGCTAATGCGAAATCGGCATCCGAACGGAACAAGCCAATAAACCCAGACTCACGTCGCATGGATGCAGCCGAGGCGTCGGCTGTGTTCGGGCGTCCGTCGCGAGTCGTGCCTTGGTTGGTAAGCCTTGCGCTGGCAGCGTCGTTCTTGTTTGTGGCGGTTCAAGCATTCGCACCCTTGCTTAGAAAAAAATCATTGGTCGACGATGACAAAATGACACTTGCGACGGCTGCCCCATTACCTGCGGAAGCCGAAGATCACGCTGCCGTTTCGCCTGCCGACATGATTTCCAAAACCGTGCCGGAGGTCGAGGCAAGCGAAGTACCGCCGATGGTTGACTTGAACCCATCCAGCGGACTTGCTGAAAGCTCGGTCGTGCCGGATACGCCGACACCAGAATCGCAAGCCAATGATGGGACGCCAGACATCGCGGAAATGATGGAACTTCCCGTGCCTGTCGCCGAACCGATCGTAGCCGTTGAACCGACCGTTACCGATGCAACGCCGATGGTGCCCGCAATAGAAGACGCTCCGCCACCCGCAAACGCAGTGATACCCACCAAGATCAACGCTCCTGTGAAAGATGCCGCGCCGCCAGCCAACGTGATTGGTGTCTCCGATGTGCCAGTCGGGACGACGACGATCACCAGTGACGGAACTTTGGTATTGGTTCGGAAGCCTAACACTCCATCGTTTGTCATGGCAAAGAAAGACGATCCCATCCCAAGCAATAGCGAAGTCATTTGCCCTCCGCTCTATCGGGATCGTTTGTCGATCTCTGGTTCAATAGATCTCACGATGGTCGGCCCATCCAAAATATTGATCGACACGACGATCGCAGCACTCCCAGCCTTCACCGTCATTAATGGTCGCTTGTTAATGATGCCGATTGCCGCTGGCGATGCGAAGCCTGCAATTGACGCTACGCAAGCTGGGGGCGCTGGTATTAAGGCGAATACGGTTACCATCGTGTTTGATGGTGTTAGCCATGAATTGACTTTTACGGAACCCGATGCAGTAGCCGCGATTGAAATCATCCCCTTGCGAAATCCCGGAACAGGCCCAGAGGAGAACCGAGCGACGACCAAGTTTATCGAAGTGCTTTCGGTGCAGGGAACGCTCGCTTGGAAAACGGACGGCGCAGACTCGATGTCCATTGCTACGGGAGAGATCCTTCGTTGGTCGTCGACCGTGGCTGTCGCCAAGTCGGTGTCGACCTCCATTCCGGCGTGGATTGATTCGCCAAAACCCGCACCGAGTTCGATCGAAACATCAGCGCGCGATGGAATGTTAGCTTTGGTTCGCGCCAATGAAGCCATCGAACTTTCGCTGCGCGAAGCGATCGATTTTCGACGTGCAGAGGTTGGCGCACTTGCCGCGCAAACGCTGCTGCTGCTGGATCGTCCTGATGTCTATTTTGGCGCTGACGGAATTTTCGCCGATGTAAAACAGAAAGCATTTTGGCCAGAGCATTTCAACGCGTTGGTTGCAACGATCGATCGCGGTCCGGAATCGGCTGCCGTGGTGCGTGGGGCCATTAGTCAAATGGATTTTGCGGAAGCAACTGCAATCTATCGACTGCTTTGGCTATTTTCCAATGCGCAGTTAGAAGCGGGAAGCGATGAGCGATTGGTCGCTAGTTTAGACAGTCCGAATATGACCGTTCGAGTCCTCACGACTGAAAACCTGAGACGGATCACGGGTACGACACTATTCTATAAGCCCGAAAACGACACAGCACCACGCCGCAGCAGCGATATCAAGAAATGGGAAACACGGCTGCGAAAAGGAGACATCCGCTGGGTTGTAGCGGGCGCGCCAGATGCAAAATGATTTTTGATTTTGCTACGCTGCCAGCGTCCACATGGGTACGCCGCTATCTGCCGCTCGCCTTAAAAAACAATGCCCCGCTTCAATGCTGGGATTTGATCGTAGTGGGATTCGCCAGAATTCCTCAGCACACTAAAACGTTGGGAATTCTGGCG
>JAYVSE010000338.1:0-49407 GCA_043775635.1 Planctomycetaceae bacterium
ACAGTCCAAGGATCTGTGTTCTAGCTGCCCCTTGGTCGCTCGGTGCGTTGGCGGCCAATCACAACGTCGCACAGTGGCACGACAGAGCCAGCAAAAAATCCTCGACCAGCAGAAAGCGAAGATGGGAAGCGAGTTAGGTAAACGGAGTGTCCGCTTACGGGGTCAGGTGATAGAAAGAAGATTCGCCGATGGTAAATTGCACCGCAATCAAGGTGTTCAAAACGTTCGCGGTTTAAGCCGTGTTTATGCCGAGGTGGGACTGATGGCCGTAGCACAGAACACCCTGACGCTTTACAACCGAGAAAAACCACGCCCTGATGCTCCCATCTAAGCTGGACGGTCTCTTTAGGCTTTACACCAGCGCTATGAAGACGTCGCAGGATTTTGCAAATCCGCCACGACCGCCGAAATCGCCGCGCACGGCTACGTTCTCTCGCCCGGCCGTTACATGAGAGCCGAAGTAGTCCAAGACGACGGCGAACCCTTCGAGGAAAAGATGCCGCGCCTCGTCGCCGAACTGCACGCCCAGTTTGCGGAGTCCGCAAAACTAGAAAAGTTCATCAAAGCAAACCTGAAGGGGCTCGGTTATGGCATCTGAGTTGATCCCCATTGAATACGCGGTTTGGCTGGAAGCGGTCAAAACCCGCATCCAGTCCGCCCGCAGCCGAGCCGCTCTGGCCGTCAATGCGGAGCTCATCCAGCCGATGCTCGACCGCATCCACGCCAACCTCCACCAATCCCGTACCCTCGCCACCCTGCGCGACACGCTGCTGCCGAAGTTGCTGAGTGGCGAGTTGCGCGTACGACACGCGGCTGATCAGGTGGAACGTGCTACATGACCGAAACGTTCCCTATCATCGAAGTTGATCGCGAGTCTGCCGATGACTTGGAACAACTGGGGACAAAGCGAAAGTTTTGGTTTCGCCACTTCCCAGACGAAGCGATTCGCTGGCTGTTTAAGGTCGAAGAACGGGAAACCGGTGAAGACTGGGCAGAGAAGATCGCCTGCGAATTGATGGAGCGGTTTCGACCCCGATATGCCGCCAGAGCCACTGCTGCTGGGGCGGACCGAAGGCCTAAAGCAAACGGATGCGGTTGAGTTGTTCCCTTGTCCAGTACCCGATTCGCTTGGATGCTACATCAATCTTTTCTTTGCTCATGGTGTTCGATTTGAGTTACCAAACGCTGCGCCAAGCATTTCACAACTCAGGCCCGGCGATCGTCTCCAATTACGCCCGCAGCCCTTGAACCCAGGGGGCGCCAACGCGGTCGCGATCTTCTCGCAGGGAACGCCTGTGGGATATGTGCCTCGTTACCTCGCGACAGATGTCCAACGATTGATGAGCGAGTGTCCCGAGCAGGAAGTTCGACTTTTTGTTGAACGGGTCAATGAAGATGCCCCCACGCAGCAACGTTTATTATGTCGACTCAACGCTTGCTGGCCCGCCGATTTCAAGCCATGCCAAGGGGAGGCATTTCAACCGATTACAACTTATTGTGAAGTCGAATAAATTCGATTGCGTTCATTCGTGGTATTAATGCTAAGCCCACCGACGTTTTTCTCATGAGCCTCAACGAATCCATCGTCGAAGACGCCGCCCTGACGTGGTTCGGGGAGCTGGACTATACGGTCGGGCACGGGCCTCAGCTTGCACCCGGTGAACCGGCGTCTGAGCGGGATTCGTTCGGCGATGTCGTGCTGGTGGAACGCTTACGCGCAGCTCCAGACCTAAAAGGCAGAGGTGCCGAGCCTGCTGCAATACAACGCGGCGCTGGTGGTGAGCGACGGCCTGCAAGCCCGCTTGGGGGCGCTGACGGCAAATCAGGAGTGGTTCAAGGTCTATCGCACGATTGACGGCGAGGGCGATGCACCGAAGACCGCGCTGGAGTGGGAGACGCTGGTGCGCGGAGTGTTCGACCGGCAGCGGTTCCTCGACCTGCTTCAGCATTTCATCGCCTTCGAGGAAGACGCGGACACGGGCACGGGCACGCTGCACAAGATCATCGCGGGCTACCATCAGTTCCACGCAGTCAATGCGGCGGTGGAGGAAACGGTGCGGGCCAGCGGGATGAGCGGCGCGGGTGATCCGCGAGAGCGAAATGCGGAACCCAACGCTGGTGGTGCTGACCGACCGCAACGATCTCGATGACCAGCTCTTCGGCCAGTTCCAACGCTGCCACGACATCCTCGGCCAGATGCCCATGCAGGCTGAGAGCCGCGAGCATTTGGCGGAACGACTAAAGCGGGTGAGCGGCGGCGTGGTCTTCACCACCATCCACAAATTCATGCCCGAAGGCGGCGGCCAGATGGCGGCGATCAGCGAACGCGAGAACATCTTGGTCATCGCTGATGAAGCCCACCGTTCACAATACGGCTTCGGCGGGCGGGTGAATGAGAAAGGCGCGACATGTGGCTGACCGGTTTCGACTCGCCCTGCCTGCACACGATGTACGCTGTCGGGTAATGACATTGGTTGCCCCGTCCTCAGCATCGTCCCATGCATCCTCCATGTACGGACGAAGTTCTTGAAAGATCGGGCATTGCCTCACGCCACCGCTTTCGTGGTGTTCGGTCTTCAATGCGTGCAATGTCATCCGACCTTCGGGAAGGCTCACGTCAATCCATTACCGCTTTGCATCTTCGGGACGAATATCTCGGAGGAATTTCGACTTACCAAAATGCATTCCGTTCTGGTCACGCAGGCGAAAAATCCGTTCTGATACTTTCTCACGAACTGTCAACGCATCCAATTCTTTCGGAACAATATGAGCCCGATCCTCTGCAACCATTTGTGTGAGCATGTCTGCGGTCGCCTTTGCGCGTCCGAAATGCGGGGATTGAGGAAAGTGTTTTTGAAACTGTTGGAGGTCTTTCAGAATGGTTTCGCGAGAGATCTCAGGACTACCAAACTTTAAGATAATTCGCCACGTTGCCGTGTGAGCAAGGTCGTTCGATATCGCATCCTGCAGTGATCGTTTCCCGACGCTCACATCGCGTGACTTGTACAATAACTCTTTCGCTGCGACCATCAGTTCGTGCGCCAATTGCTCTTGATTTTGCGACGCGCGTGCGTTTGCCAGCACGAAGAACTCACAGGCCTCACAGGCCTCACAGGCTTGGCGGCTAAATCGTCGCCA
The DNA here is from genome assembly GCA_043775635.1 of Planctomycetaceae bacterium. GTDB lineage: Bacteria > Planctomycetota > Planctomycetia > Pirellulales > Pirellulaceae > UBA6163. The sequence goes on from JAYVSE010000338.1 coordinate 3,139, forward strand.
ATGATCTTGGTGCGACCTGTCAATCTGCTTTCGCGCCTCGGATTCTCGTATCAGTGTCTGAACATGCTCGACCAGATCGGCTTTTTCAAATTTGACGGCCTTGTACTGAGGCGCTCCGGCTTCAGTTTTTTTAAACGTTGCTCTCGTAAGACCCAATGTGTAGACGGTAATCTCAACTGGCGTTTCTTCGATCAAGAACGCATCAATGAAACTGTTTTCAGGCTCTTCGTTTTCGGTTTGGCTCTACCAACCCGTCGTCACTTTGCGCAATGGCAAATGCGAGTAGTTTTCGTATCCGAGTTGAGCAAACCACTCAATAGTCTCTTTGTCGTCTTTGGTCAGTTGCCCGAAAACTAAGTTGCTGATATTAAAGCGAGCACGCAAACACGACGGCAGCCAGCGTGCGGGTTGAATTGCTGAGCGCGAACGCTCCACGACCGAATGCCGAACGCCACCGAATCCAACGCGCAGCGTTCAATCATCAATCGAACGCGACCATCCCGTCGGCCCGCAGGCCCGCAGGCTTACGCTAGGCGGCTTAGTATCGAGGAACACATTGTCTATGTCGCACTACTCGCTTCTTCGTCATCTTTTTCACGGTGACGTTTGTGCAGAAAGAGCTTGATCGGCACTTCACCGAACGGCAGGTGGTCGCGCATGATCGTCAGCAAATAGCGACGGTAGTCGTTGGTAAACCCCTTGGGATCATTGCACATCAGCACAACGGTCGGCGGCTCGGTTGCAACTTGGGTCGAATAATAAATTCGTGGACGACGATTTTGGTATAGCGGCGGTTCCTGCTTTTCCAAGGCCGTATTGATCAACCGGTTAAGAATACCAGTCGAAACCCGTTCCCGAGCCTGTTTGAAAATCATGGTCGCATGGTTTAGCAGTGCCTTCACGTTTTTACCGGTTTGGCCCGTCACGAATGCAATCGGAGCGTAGGTCAGCGTGGGGAACTGAGTTCGCAGATATTTAACCCAGCGATCTGTTGGCATCGTGCCTACCACCAAATCCCATTTGTTGACCACAAAAATGCATGGCTTGTGATTATCGATCACGTAGCTCATCAATTGCTTGTCAACGCGGCTGATATTGTCAGACCCGTCAAAAAACATCAATACGACATCGGCTCGGCGAATACTGCGCTGCGCTCGATGCAATCCGTAAAACTCAAGGTCCGTCTTATGGCTTGTTTTCTTTCTTAAACCCGGTGTGTCAATCGCCAAAATGATTTGACCGTCCAGCTCGAATCGAACATCAACACTGTCTCGCGTTGTGCCGGGAACTTCGCTGACGATCAATCGCTGTTCCTCAACGAGAGTGTTGACAAAGGTGCTCTTGCCGACGTTGCGGCGGCCCACAATGGCGACCTTCATCTGCGGGTCAGCGAGAGTTTCATCATTGGTCCGTTTCGGCAAACGCTCCACAATCAACTGCATCAGCTCTTCGCGATTACGGTTTTCCCGAGCGCTGACAAGGATCGGTAGGCCTCGCCCAAGTTGATGAAAGTCATTGGCGTGCTGATCCAAATTGACGTGGTCAGCCTTGTTCACGACCAAGATCACTGGACGCTGAACGTGACGCAATCGCTCCGTTACAAGCTGATCCAGCGGCATGATTCCGGTGCGAATGTCAACGACAAGCAAAATCACATCCGCCGACTCGATGGCTAATTCGATCTGGTTACGAATGTCCTCCGTTAGGTTGTCTGCGTCCTCAATTCCCATGCCACCGGTGTCGATAAGCTCGAAAAAACGATCTTCGTGTTCGATGAGAGTCGTCATTCGGTCTCGCGTCACGCCTTCGAAGTCGTCGACAATTGACAATCGGCGGCGGGCCAACCAATTGAAGAGGCTACTTTTTCCAACGTTGGGACGGCCGATGATGGCGACTTGCGGGACGGCCATGAGGTAACAGACAATCGGTAAATGGCATGGGGAATCGGATAAATCTAACCCACTAGTGTAAACTCCGTCGTTTGCCGCCAACAGGGTCCGAATAACGGTACCATGGAACGTCTCGTTTAAGGTCCGGTAATGCTGGCCACGTTTTCCCGCACGCATTCGATTTTTTAGCCTCATGCAGATCCGCCTCGACCAACCGCATATCGCGTCAAAGCCCGTGATTTCTGCGATGCTAGCGCATTTGCAGCGAAGTGGGGTATCGTTCTTACCACGCGCCGATGCGGCGCATGTCAGTCAATGGTCAGCGATGCTGGGGGCAGCTATCGAGCCCTTGACGGCTCCGGAACCTGCCGCCCCGCAGGACAGGATGATGGAAATGGTTCGCGCTGCGCAGCCTTCTACCTCGCCAAATCTGCGTCCTGCCCCGCAATCGCGAATGTCCCCGGCTGCCCAGAAATATGTGGCAAATTCACCGGTTGCAGAGCAATATACAACCGCACAGTTGCCCATCAATCAGCGAACTTTGCTGCTCGACGAAATCGCTGCTGAAGTTGCTACGTGTCGTGCGTGCGAATCGCTTTGTAGTCGTATCAGAACTGTTCCAGGCGAAGGCAATCCAGCCCCGCGAGTCTGCTTTATGGGAGAGGCACCCGGTGCAGATGAAGATGAGGCGGGACGCCCGTTTGTGGGGCGTGCCGGACAACTGCTGACCAAGATGCTCGAGGCTTGTACATTTTCGCGCGACGACGTTTTCATCCTCAACACCATCAAGTGTCGACCGCCAAGTAATCGAAATCCTGAATATCAGGAGGTCGAGAACTGCCGCAATTACCTGGAGCGACAGCTCGAGATAATCCAGCCGGAATACATCGTTTGTCTGGGGTTGGTCGCCGCGAAAGCTCTCTTGCGCACAACCTTAAGTGTTGGTCAGTTACGTGGGCAATTCCACGCATATCGCCAAAGCAAAGTGCTGGTTACCTACCACCCTTCTTACTTGCTTCGCGAGCCGGAAGTAAAGAAAGCAGCTTGGGCCGATTTGCAATTTTTGCTTCGTGACATGGCAATCGAACTACCGAAAAAGTAATGTTTGCGACTTCATTTAACGCTCATGTCAGTGACGATGATGCATCGCTTCAGGCTGAGATTCTGGCTTCAATCGAACGCTTGTTTGCAAACGGCGACTGGGCCAGCTACCGCTCACAGGTATTTGACGAACTCGTATCGGAAATCGCAGGACAGATCGGCGCGACTACCGTTCGGCTGTGTTCCAGTGGATCATTGGCGATGGAGCTGGCGCTTCGAGGCTGCGGCTTGAACGAAGGCGACGAAGTTATTTGCCCGGCTCTCGACTATCCTGGAAATATCCGCGCCGTGAGATTGCTAAACGGGCTGCCAATGATTGTGGACTCTGCGTTGGATCGCTGGACAATCGATGTAGAACAAGTCGAGCAGGCTGGCACCGAGCGAACACGCGCGGTCATTGCGTCGCATCTTTACGGTGAAATCGCCGACGTCATGAGATTGCGATCACTGTGCGATGAACGTGGCTGGTCGCTGATTGAAGATGTTTGCCAAATGCCCGGCGGCAGAATTGGCGATCGCGCCTTGGGCAGTTTCGGTCATGTTGGCGCGTTTAGCTTCGGAGGTTCAAAGCCGTTGACTGCCGGCAGCGGCGGTGCGGTCGTAACGAGTGATCCCAGAATTGCTCAGCGCATGGCGGCCTATTGTGATCGGCCCAGCGATGTAACGGCACTTAGTCCTTTGCAAGCCGCTGCGCTTCTTCCTCAGTGGCGGCGGCTGAACCAATTGATCGTGAACCAACAGTCGAACCTTCGCAGGCTTGAAAACGAAGTGGCATGGGCGACTTCCAGGTGGCGATGGCCCCGCGAACGCCCGCCAGACCATGTCGCTTGCTATTACAAGATTCCCATTGAGCTTGTCGCAAATCCAGACGGCTCCGAATCTTTCTGCGAACTCGATAAACACGAGTGGCTTGACTCGTTTAAGAACGTCGGGAGATCAGCCGGGGTACCGTTTCGCGTGATTACGAAAGTGACCAACGGACGCGGTTTCGTTCACGGCAGCAAAAACGCGGAGAAAATCGCGTTGAGAAACATTTTGCTCGACCATCGGTGCATTGCCGGGTCGAATGAATGTGTGATCGAACTCGCGAAGCAGCTCATCGCCGTCCACGACGGAGTTTCCCGCCGTTGAGTGACGTAATTCTAGGTGTTTTACTGCATTTGATAACCCGCCAACGCCACATGGGCATCAGCGATTGGCGACGTGTTCCCGCTCGCAGCGTGCTTTGATCTGGCAAGGGGCGTCAATTCACCACGAGCGATTCGAACTTCACGCGGTGCTTCAATACCGATTGCAACCCGATTACCAGCGATGCGATTGATGGTCAACACAACGCCATCACCAATGATGATCTTCTCACCTTCTTTACGACTAAGTACCAACATGATTGAAAGCTCCCTGCTTTTCAAATTTTGACTGAAAGAACTAAATTTTTTAACAAAAACTACCGACAATCCTTGTCTAGTTCATTTCTCGTGCCAATTCCATTTGCATGAAATCTTATTTTCGATTTCACGGTTTGTTTACGGTCAATTTGGCTGGTTTTCTCTTTACCGAAATGACCATTTTTTCTGGAATCCGTTCCGAGTATTACGAGCTAGCGTCAATCCTTGCTCACCTGTCCAAGCCACATCGGCTTGAGACAACTGTCGCAAATTGCGATCGGTTGCCGCGTCCTTGTCTCCTAGAAACATTATCGCCGAGGCCAGTGACACGTTTGGTCACAACCAAAAAAAGAAATGCATTGGCCTGAACTACGGCTTTCAGCACGAAGTCCAACCGCCCGCATGAATGACAAGCGATCAGATGGCGAAGAAGAAATGACGTCGGCCACGGGCGGAGCTTGTCTACTTCGGGGCCTTTCGCTCCGCGAAAGAGCACTCTTTCGCGGAGCGAAAGGCGACACAGAAGAAGTTCATCCAACATGAAGGCAGGTCGTATTGGACGATCGATCCAAAAACGAAATCGATACTGCCGAAACGCGAGGCTTTTCGGCTCACTCATGACGAGAGACCGTAGCTACGGCGGCAATTATTTAATTACCTGCTGCGTGATAAATGATAAACAACGAATCTGGCAAATCCATTCAGAGTCCAGTTCGCTGGAAAACTGTTAAGCATCACTGATGCCGGGTCGAACTGACTGGGATCGAGCTGAGTGACCTTTATCTCTTTATCTCTTTATCTCTTTTTTGCCTGAAGGCTTCGCTGCCGCGTCTTTGGATTCAGCTTTTGTAGCTGGGTAGCTCGATTCGCCAGCAACTTGTCCAATATTAATCGTAGGTACTGGATTGGTTGTCGGATCAATCAAAGTCGTTGTACCGCTCCCTCGGTGGTCGCAGGCTGGCTGGGATGCAAGCTATACTGGTGCATCCATGAACCTACAAACTAACCCTGAGCTGGAACTCGCCTTCGATTACGTCCGCGAGACGTCAACGAGCATTTTTTTGACGGGCAAGGCGGGAAGCGGCAAGACCACCTTCTTGCGTCAGTTCAAGGCCGAGGGTGGCAAGCGGATGGCGGTTGTCGCTCCGACAGGTGTCGCGGCCATCAATGCTGGTGGAATGACCATCCATTCCCTCTTTCAACTTCCGTTCGGATTACACATACCCGACGGCCACCGCCGCGAGGAGCAGCGAAAGTTCTCCCGGCAGAAACTTAATCTGATTCGCAGCCTCGATCTGTTGGTGATCGACGAAATTAGCATGGTCCGAGCCGACCTCTTGGATGCTGTCGATGAAGCTCTGCGGCGGTTTCGCGGTGACAATCGTCCGTTCGGCAATGTCCAACTTTTGATGATTGGCGACTTGCATCAATTGCCCCCTGTCGTCAAGCAAGAGGATTGGCAAACGCTAAATCGTTATTATGACACTCCCTATTTCTTTGGCAGCTTGGCACTCAAGAAAACTGACTATGTTTCCATCGAACTCAAGCACATTTACCGCCAGTCCGATGCCACGTTCATCGAGTTGCTCAACAAGGTGCGCGATAACCGCTTGGATGAAGCCACGCTGCAAACACTTAATAGTCGCTATGTGCCGAATTTCCGGCCGCCCCCCAAAGACGCCTACATTACGTTAACTGCTACCAATGCCGTTGCGCTCGATATCAACACCAAAAATCTGGCTCAGTTGCCCGGAAAGTCGCATTGCTTTTCCGCTCAGATCGTTGGCGAGTTCCCCGCCAGTTCGTACCCAACGGAGGAGAAACTGGAGTTCAAACGCGGCGCGCAGGTGATGTTCATCAAGAACGATTTGCAACCCGAAAAACGGTACTACAACGGTAAGATCGGCCGCGTCATGGACATCTCGGACGAAGCGATTTTTGTCCGCTGCGAAGGCGATGCACACGATACCCTTGTTGTTCCCGATGAATGGAAGAACGCCAAGTACACGCTGAACGAAACGACAAAGGAAATCGAAGAGCAAGTGCTGGGAATGTTTATCCAGTATCCGCTCAAGTTGGCGTGGGCGATCACGATCCATAAGAGTCAGGGGCTGACATTTGAGCGAGCGATCATCGATGCTCAGGCCGCTTTTGCCCACGGTCAGGTCTACGTTGCGCTCAGCCGCTGCAAAAGTTTCGAAGGGATCGTGCTGCGATCGAAGATCGAATTCTCGAGCGTCAAGACGGACCCTGTCGTTCAGCACTATAGCTCAGAAACCGAACGCAATGCGCCATCGGAAAGTCAAGTGCTACAAGCCAAACGTCAGTACCAACAACGTCTGATTGAAGACCTGTTCAGTTTCCAAGCCATCGCGGAGTGCTTCAGCCGTTTGCGACGAACTTACCAGGAACATCAAAGTACGGTAAGCGTTGAGGCGTCTGATCAAGTCAGTGCCTTGACGAGAAGATCGCACGAAGCACTCACGGCGATCGCCGACAAGTTTCATCCGCAATTGATCGCTTACTTTCAGGAAGAGGGGCTGCCAGAGTCGAATCCAAGTCTCCGGCACCGCATCGTGAAGGCTGTCAGCTACTTTACTGAGAAACTAGCGGGATTGATGCTTGAGGCGAATACACTGCCCAAGTTGACCGATAATCAGGCGGTGCGAACGATGGTCAATTCGCAGTTCGAGCAACTGCAGCGGCTACTGTTTGTTAAGCGGGCCAGCTTTGCAGCTTGCAGCCAAGGCTTTTCGACGGTGGCTTACAAGCGAGCCCAATTCGATGCCGAACTGGACTTCGCGCACCAGTTCAATAGGACAGCTCAAGCGGAGGCAGTTCCCGAAGGGGTGTCCAATCCCAAGTTGTACGCTGAACTGTTGCAGTACCGGCAGACGATGGCCGATAAGCACGGCATCACACCACGCGCGGTGCTGACCAGTGAATCGCTTCGCCAATTGGTGAGTGTGTTGCCAACGACCCAAAAGGCCATTGGCAAAATCCATGGCATTGCTCGTAAACGTCTCCAACGTTACGGCAAAGACATCGAGGCGATCATCCGGCAATACTGTCAGGCGAATCAAATTTCGCTGGACCAAGTACACGTTGAAAATAAGTCGCAGCCAGAAAGTGGTTCAAGTACGAAGCAGATCAGCTTAGCGATGTTCCAGGCAGGACAGTCGGTCGAACAGATTGCCAAAGAACGCGGACTGAGCTCAGTCACGATCCAAGGGCACTTGGCGTACTATGTCGAGGAGCATCAACTCGACATCCACCGCGTGCTGGAACAAGCCAAGCTGAAAGAGATCGAGCAATTTTGTGCGGCCAATCCGACCGCGACGATAGCCGAAGCGAAGATTCATTTTGGATCTAAGTTTGACTATGGCGAATTAAGACTCGCCTTCAGCCACTTGCGCAGCGACCAAAAATAATTTTCGACAACGACGAATCAATGAGGACGGCGTTGATCACGGAGGTGACGACGGGCAAGATCGACGTACGAGATGTCGCGATCTTGGGCGTCGACGAGAATGCGTTGGTGGAAAGTTGAACGATTTTGACGATTCTGCGGCCCGTTCGCTTCGTTGTACTGGGCGGATTACAATTGACGTTGTTCTTTGCGTTTGATACTTTTTTGTTGAATCTTTGCCGACGTGCCCCGCTACCACAAACCGCCGATTGTCGAAGCCTGGTTGGCGTTCGACTTCGATCCGCGACCGGATAAACGGTCTTGGGAAGCAGACGTGGTATCGTTTCGCAAACGAGTCAGTAACGACTACCCCGAAGCAAAGTTTCACTACACCACTCAAATCGCCGTCGCCGAAGGCCACGGTAACGAATTGCCCACCGTCACCGAACGCACCAATTCGCTCAACCTGGTGCGAATGTGGTCCGAAGATAAAAAGCGGATTCTTCAGTTGGCCGACGATCGACTGGCCGCCAACACGTTGCGAGCCGGATCGGACTATGGAGGATTCAGCAGTCTCCGGCAAGAAGCGTTTCGTAGGCTGGGTGATTACAATGCGGTGTATCAACCGACGTTGATTCGACAAACGACGATTCATTTGACAGATATTGTCGAGGTGCCAGTCGGCAAAACGGCACCTGAGATTGAGGAACTGTTTACGATCGTTCGCAATCTGGACACCGATCCGTTTGGTGATACGAGTGATTTGTTGGTTCAGTACACTACGCTCGCTCCGCATGATGGCGGTCCGTTGGCGTTTCAACTGGGGCGAGTGCCTTCGGGACGGCCCGAAACACTACGATTTCGTCTCGACTGGGAAAAAGTCGCTACGACCGCGTGCCGGTTAGACGACGTTGAGTCGTTGGAAGCCACCCTTACTGCCGATTATCAATTCCTGGTACGCTGCTTCGAGGCGAGCGTGACCCCGAGAACGCTCGCATTGTTCGAACCCATTTCCCTCGCCCAACACTAAAGCGAATCGAAACAGCATGGCTCTGACTATGGACTACCACCCGATCGCCGCCTATCACGCCGAGTTTTCCGCCGGCGTTGACGACAGGTTGTTGGTGCGCGGTAATCGTTTTGATGCAACGGTCGTCGAGTTGAATGATCTGACGGTCGGGCACATTCGCTATCCGCTCCGGCGGCGTTTGGAGGGTCAGTATTTTCCCGTCACTGAAGAATTGATTGTCGAAGGTTTCGGGACCACCTTTACTGGACATGGTACAAGCCTCGCCGAAGCGGTGAACGATTTTCGCTTCACGGTTCATCAGCGGTTTCAAGAGTTGATGTACCGTCGACCGTTCGAGCTGACCGAACAGGATGCGGAAGATTGGACATTGCTTTGTCGCATGATCGACGAAACGTCGTTTCGAAACGCTTTGCCCGTTCAGATGCGTCAATTCGGCCAGGTGCAGTTTTGCAAACGATCACGTCCCCATGCAATCCGCTGGGACAGTGGTCTTTTGGAGGTGATCGACCCTGCCCTTGTTTACTCGCCAGATTACCTTACGTTTCTTCATGGCCAACCGGTAGAAGCGGTCGTGGAACGCGATCGACTGACCGATGCCATTGTTGCGATACCGTTCATTACGCGTGTTCGAAGTTTACGATCGAGCCACGCAATTCAGAATGAGCTGAATGTCAAGATTGGGTCTTCTTTGGATTACCCCGAAACGGATTGGGACTGAACGCTAATCAAGGTGGTGATTCATGGAGGTGCATTTTGTCGATGTAGGACTTGGAACCTGCCAACCGCTCACCCTGTTGCCCGCCGTTTTACGTCCCCAGGCAGAATTCGGACGCGGATACATTGACGCGAAGCGGAGACGGCCGAGATGTGTCGCATGTATGGGAAATATCGTGGCAACGTTATCGCCAGCCGGATGTGACGTGCGTCGACTCAATGAACATCAACAGGCCGTCCGTCGTCTCGCAAGCCAACCCGGCGGAAAACCAATGTGTCTTGAACCGGCGTAGTATTAGCGAGGTTCCGGCCGATCGCTAAAGCATCTGGCAAACATCGCTGGATAGTCATTGTAGGCCGAGCTTTCGGGAAAGGCGAAGGTTTCGCGATAGTAGTCGCAAGCCCGTTCGACGACTTGCCGATTGTTGCAATATGTGGCGACCCAAACGAGCGGCCCAATCCAATGAGGATTCGAAACGGCTTCCTCGTCGAGCGTTTGCAAGGCGCCCTTGAACGCGCGCTTTTCACTGAGGCTCGTGGCGGCGAAAAAGTTAACGTCGCCACCGAAGTTCTCTGCCATGCGAATCGCCGTGATGCCAAATATCTTCTCTCGCATCGCAACATCCACGTTCGCAATCGCCGCCTGCAAGTAAGACGACGAATCACCGGCATTGCCGCCCCACTGCGGCAACAACCAGTATCCAAGGCTGGAGTGCGGCGTGCTGCATTCGGGATAGAGTTGCACGCAGCGTCGAACCTCAGGTTCAACCGACAGATGGGACGCGTTAGTTCCTTTGGCGGCATCGAACAGCCGGTCAAATGCATTCATGGGAGGTCGCGGTCGCTCGAGGATCTTGCGACAAATCTTTTCGCATTCGGTCGAGTAGTCGCGAAAACCTTTTGCGCCTTTGTCGGTCACTTGATATCCCATTCCGGTGCCTCGAGATTGCCATGCCATTGACATCGCATACGTAGCGTAAGCCAGCTCGGCGGTCACGCTGCCCGCGTCACGCCATTGCTGGAATTTACCCAACGCTTCGTCATGCTTCTCAACGGAAGCTACATTTTGCTTCATCAATTCTTGGTAACGCGGTTCGTCCCACGACGCGACATCGCGATAGTCCGCTCCAATCGCGCTAAGCAAATCGGGCTTCGCCGCGTCCCCTTGTTCACGCACTTGCTTTAGATTTTCTAGGAATTGTTGGCTACGATCGCGGTCGCGATGCCAGGTCGTCAACAAGTCTGCTGCGAAACCCAAGATAAACTTGCCATAGAGTTCCTCGGGCGGACGGCCCCAGTAGAGATCCAGCGGCAGCGCGCGAATTGCCGCGGCTGCTCGGTCAATGTCGCGGCGGTCTTCGTCGGTTCCGACGACTCGACGTCTTATCCACTCCCGCACTTGGTTGCTGTCAGTTCGTTCCCAAGGGTTGCGATAGCACACCCGAAGCACTGGCGATGGAGCTTCCGGATCAAGATAAGCGTAACGCGATGCATCCATTGATACGGCAATCGTGGGTCGCTTCCGTTCGGTCAGTGATGACTTTTCCAGCACGGCATCGTCGAATAAATTGCTCGCGCAAGAATTGCCGCCACGCTCGGAGTTCTGATCCCATAAGCTCCACATGCTTCGTCCATCGCGAAGCCGACGCAGCCCCAAAACGGTCATGCCTGTATTGAGGCTGTATCGGCCCGAACGTTGAGGCCAAACGCACACGGGACGCCAGATCATCTCTTTTCTAATCTTGAACAGATTGACCTCTTCTCCCACGGCGCATTCGGCTTCGCCGACGTACAATTGGTACTTGTTACACCAGACCCGTCCGTTGTCCGCCCAGACCAAAGCAGCGACCTGCGGCTCCAGCTTCAGCTCCGAATCGACGGCTATCGTTTTCAGGCCCGCTGACATCCACACCGTCTGCGGCGCATTGCCAGCCATGGCCACAAAGGCATCGCCATTGCGGTTGGGCGAGACGCTCTGGTGGCCATCGATCTGCGAGGCCGGTCGCACTTTCGTACCGACGCTCACCCACCGCCCCACATCACCATCGTTCCAAAAAACGTCGCCGGCGGGATTGGTCGCAATCACGACGTCCGCATCCGAGGCTGCAACCACACAATCAAGCCCACCGGGTGGCGTTGGAAAGCTCGCTAAGACTTTGCCAGTATCAAGATCCAATCGACTGGTCGTGGTTGAATCGACGACGATCAAATCGGATCGGCTGACCGATTTAGGCTCCTCTTTTTTGTGATCGTTGTCCTCCGTTTTTGCGCCGTCGTTACGAACGCCGAAATCGAAGTCGTTGATGACGCCATTTCCGCTCGCAGTGATCGCTAAGCGAATCGGTTTGCCGGTCGAACCGCTGGGGATTTTCCACTGCCACAATTCCTGTTGCTGCCGATCAACCGACGGTCCCAGCAACGGTATGTCGTCTTTCCATCGATCGGGCAAATCGATCGCCGTTATCGATGCACCATCGGACAGGTACAAACGCTCACCATCGCCTGAGAAAACGAAACAAACATCGCCCTTGGGTACCGCGATCGAAGCAACGTCTAGTTGAATCGGCTTCAACTGAAACGGGTAGATTGGATTGGTACCGATAGCACGTAAGAACGTCGCCCAACCATCGCCGGCGAGCATCTCCTCAGGTTCGACTTCGGCGCGATCGATCGCGTCGAGCGGTTGGTCACGTATCCCAATCAGTGACGAATAGATCGGCGGACGACTGACCGCGAAGCCACTGCGCGAGACCGGCCAGTCGTAGAGTCCTTGTGAGGCATCCGCCAACTCGAACGATTCGACTTGATTGGGCGTCAGCAGAAAATCGTTAGGTGCTCGATCGCAGCCCAGCGCAATAACCAGCCAGACAATGCCACAATACGCCATGGATCGCATCACTTTTGCTCCTGAAATGCTTCATTGCTCGCCGCTTCATCGACATCGAAGACTTCAAACGCTTCCGGACTCAGTCGATTGAATTGTTCTTCGGACATCGCTTCGAAGGATTGACTGTTGTTCATTCCGCTCGTCCTCATCATTCGCATGCCCATCATCATCGTCGACATTCGCGATTGGGCTGCGATTCCGCCCTTCGCCTGAGGCTGCTTCATGATGGCGATCTTCATCCCTTCGGGACCGCGACAATATGGGACGTCTTCGCTTTTTAACTCAAGAATCAATCGCTCGGCTGCAATCAAATCGACCTCCAATACGACCGGAATATCTGTTCGCACCGCCTCTAATCTCAAATTGGAAAAGTGTTTCATCAAGGCATCCAAAGCCGGACCATCAACGGTCGAATCGATCAAGGTTAGACGAGTCAATTCGCTCGACTTGCTTGAAGCAATGGCGGTGTACACAGACTTATCGAGGTGTATATGGTCAATGCTCAGGTGTTTCAGCCTCGTCATCGTCGCTATTTTGCCTATCTGTTCTGGTGTCCACCCGGTGGCGTTAAAACTCAAGACCGTTGGCGCATGCATTCCAAGGATACGATCGCGCAAGTCTGCCGACAGCATAATGCCACTAACGTTTAGTTCCGCAAGCATCGTCGATTTCAAGACGTGTCGAACAGCGACTTCCGTCACATCGGTATCGATCAGCGACACCGACACAAGCTGCGTTGGATCGCACGTCAGCATTGCCGCGTCATCAATTCTCGCCTGTCTAAGATCGATTCGCGTCAACGATCGACCGTCGAGCAACTTTCGATAGCCTTCGGCAGTGATCGAGGTGCCGTATAAACTGATCGAGTTCAATCCTGCATAGCTGGACCAGTCCGCGATCATCCCATCGTCGACCAAGCTACCACCGATGGCAATCGAATGAAGTCCACTCAATCCCGACAGGATCGCGTTTTCGCAAATCGGACCATTGATGATCAATGTCGGTAGGTTCGGCAAGTTTTGGATGGTGATGTGGCGAAAGCTGTCTGCGTCCAATCGAATGGGGGCAACCCAACGGGGCAAGTTTACCAATCGGACTGCCGAACAGTGTGCTAAGTGGCAACGATCAGGACCGGATTCCTCCGGCAAGGAATCGACAACGCCTTGGATGTGTTGGTGATCTTCGATTCGCAAGCGATCGAGCGTGTAGAGATCGCCGTGCCACCGCTCGAGTGTTGGCAGTTGGGAAATCAATTGGCCGATTTGAATATTTTCTAACTCATTGCCCTGTGTGCTGACCACGCGCAGCGTCTGGCTGCCCAACAGTTTTTGGACGTCGTCAACCTTAAGCCCGCAACTATGAAGGTAAAGTTCACTCAAACGTGGATTGGTCAGCAATGGTGCAAGGTCAGCTCGTCCCAGCGGCACGGCCGAATAGTCAACCACTTCGGGGCCATCGGACTGGGCCAAGCCCTGGACGAGCGCCTTGGTGGCATCATCCGGAACCTTCTCGTCATACTCGCTCGAAACCGAAAACCCGGCAGCGGCGACCTGGTAAACGCCAGGACCGATAAACCGAAAGCTGGGCGTCTTGGTGAATCTCATTTCTTTTAAGTCGGAAGCGTAGAACTTCAATTCTTCGAACTGCGGCAAATCATCAACCACAATCGACTCGATCCAGTTCACTCCCGGCGTGGACTGGCTCGCGGCCAGCCGCATCGTGGTCAAGAAATAATAGGGACTGATCGTCTTGAGTTTTAGCAGTCTTGTCAGATTCAGTGACGATTTCTGCAGCACGCAAATCGACAGGCTCACAAGTTCAGGACAATCCGCGATCGCGACCTTCATTACCGAAGCGTTCTTGCCGCGATCCTGCGAAATGAACCTCAATTCACTCAGCTTCGATAGCGGTGGAAGTGTGAAATCCGCTTCGTTGCCGGGGATCGGGCGTGGCAGATAAAGACTTTCCAGCGACACCATTGAAGCCAAGGCTTTGGAATCAGACAGCCCCTCTAAATCGACACCGCTGTCGACCAAGTTGAATGCCTTCAATCTCGCGGCCGCAGCGGGACGATCGGCGAACAATCGTTCCACCGCTGTATGCGACATGTTCGTGCGATGAAAGCTGAGACTTCGCAGATTATCCATCAAACGGATTCGCGACAACGTCACATCGTTCAACTCGCGCCCCGTCAAATGTAAGACCGTCAGGGCATCACGATTTGGCAATGAAGCCAGTAACTCTAAATCGTATTCGCCTCCGCCGATGATCAAGCCACGCAGGTGAGGCAGCGACATTGCCACGCGAACTTGAGCATCACTGGGATCATTCAAGCGCACGACAGTCGCGCGCATCATCGCGCCCCTGAGGCTCTCAGGAATCAGCCACGATGGTGTCCACTCACGTATGAAGCCCGGCAAGATAGTTTCGCTCATGCAATCGGCATCGGGTCCAAGAGTACTGACCTGCCGTTGTTCAATATCGTACAACCGCCTCTGCCATTGGTAATATCCCAACGGCAAGGCACAGATCAACGTTAATAGAATGATGTCTGAAATACTGTAGCGAACTTTGGCATCTAGGAATCGCCGCCAGCGTCCCTTGTTGGGCGTTGAATCAGCGACACTAACCGTGGCCAGCTCATCCGGCAATTCATTCGGAGCTTTCTTTGCCCGTTTCAATTGGAAGACAACAAAGGCAAGCGCGAAGCAGACGACAAAACCGACCCCGACATTTCTTAACAGCGCGGAAGTCGACCAAGAAACGAACGGTTCGACCGACGGGACGTCGTCATAGCAGCGGTAAAAAGTCTCCGGCCAACCCGCAGCGACCGGCAATGGCGTAGCGTCATCGCGAATGCCGTATTCACCTTGACCGACGTTGATGGCCGCCGATGACGCGTCGCGAACCAACTGCAGCGGAAGATTAGCAAGGAAAAAGAAAACGCCACCGATTAAACAGGAGACGCCAAAATATTTTGCGAATATGCTCATCGATTTGCCCTAGGCAGCCAGTCCAGCTTCGGTCGCTACATTTTCTTGGGGAGGCGGTCAGCCCGCTGTGAGACAAGAATTATGTTAGCACAGCCGAAGCAACGCAACCTCTATACTCCGCAAATTGCTCGTCACTGCCAAGCCGCCGCTGGCTGCAACTCGCTGCATCGCATTCACCAACTGATGCTGGACAGTCGCTGGCGGATTTCAGCGCATTTGATTGGGCAACCCCCAAGCTTTCCTCCGTGCTTACGCTCTTCGGCTCCGCTACTGGCTTGACTTGCCAATCATGACACCAATCGCAGGTGTTTTCGTGCATATCGAATAAGCCGCGAAGAGTCTGTGCTTCATGTTTTTGCAGCCCTTCGTAGCTTTCCAGGAGGAGCGACTCCGCTTCGGCGTGGCGTGTTCGCCAAGACGGTCACTCGTCGCACGGAATCGCTTGAGTATATTGTTCAACTCTACGAATCCCCGGGCAGACCTGGGCAGGCCGCAAAGTGGCGGAAATAGTTTGCCCAATCAATCGCAAGGCGAATTACACGTATGGTATCCACGGCTGAACAGTTGTCATTCGCTCGGCAGCAGCACCTGTCCGGTGCGATTGCGACCGCCGAACAAATCTATCGCGAAGTGCTCCAGCTTGAACCGCACAACGTTGAGGCGTTAGACCTTGCCGGTGTCGCCGCGCATCAATCTGGGCGGCAGGACGAAGCCATCGAGTTGCTGTTGCGTGCCGTGGCAATCGCTTCCCATGAACCGTCTTATCACATCCACCTCGGTGCTGCTTTTGTTGCAGCAAAACGCTTCACGCAAGCGGAGGCTAGCTTTCGTGAAGGGATGCGACTTGACCCGTTGAACTCGCAAATTCACTACAACTTGGCCACGTTACTGTCAATGCAGTCCAGGCAGCTCGAAGCGGAAGTTGGTTATCGCGAGGCGTTAAGGCTGCAACCGAATTATCCGGAAGCGTATTTCAATCTCGGCAACCTGTTCGTCAGTCAGGAACAGTTTGACGAAGCGATCACGTGTTTCGATCAAGCGTTGCAGTTTCGTCCAAACTATCTACTGGCGTTAAACAACCTCGGAAACATCTTCAACAAACAGGGGCGTTCCGAAGATGCAGTGAGCTGCTTTTCAAAAGTCTTGCAATGGAAGCCCGATCAATTCCGTGCGCGGAATAATTTGGGAGTGGCGTTGGTCGAGCTAGGACGTTTCGACGAAGCCGCTGCACACCATGCGCAGGTGCTTGCCAGCCATCCGACGTTTCCTGAAGCGCACAACAACATGGGTGTGTGCCACTACAGACAAGGACAATTGACGGCAGCGATAGACTGCTACGATCAGGCGATTGCGATCAATCCCGACTATGCCGAGGCACATACCTCCCGAGGAATCGCATGGCTCATGCAAGAAGATTTTGCTCGCGGCTGGAAGGAATACGAGTGGCGTTGGAAGAGTAAGTATCCTGGACCGCACCGGTACTCACAGCCACGTTGGGATGGCTCTGCATTGCAGGGGCGTACGATTTTACTGCATGCCGAGCAGGGATTAGGGGACACGTTGCAATTCATTCGCTACGCACCGCTAGTAAAAGCTTGCGGCGGTACCGTCGTAGTCTGTGTACCAGCAGCGCTATTACCAATTCTAAAAACGGTTGTCGGCATTGATTACCTTGTGAGTGAAAACTTGCCGTTACCACACATTGATGTGCAGGCACCACTGTTGAGCCTTCCGGAAATCATGGGGACGACCGCCGAGACGATCCCCGCTACGGTGCCTTATTTGGAGCCAGTTCCTGACCTCGTTGATCGTTGGCGAGGTAAGTTACAGCACCTGAGTGGGATGCGAATAGGCATTCAATGGCAAGGGCGTCCCAGGTCAACTTCTTATCAAGGAGATATGCATCGAGCGATACCTTTGGACACATTCGAGATCCTGGCGAGAGTTGACGGGTTGACGCTTGTGAGCCTTCAAAAAGGCGCCTGTGCGGAGCAAGTATCGCGTGTGAAGCAACGGTTCCAGGTTCACGAACTCGAATCCAACTTCGATTCGCTCTCCGGCGCGTTCATGGACACTGCAGCCGTGATGAAGTCACTTGATTTGGTGATTACGTCCGATACCGCCGTGGCACACTTGGCGGGCGGTTTAGGCGTGCCAGTCTGGGTTGCACTGCCGTCGGCCCCCGACTGGCGATGGCTGGGGGCCGGCAGTCGTTCACGTTGGTATCCGACCATGCGGTTGTTTCGTCAAACAACTTGGGGCGATTGGCATTCGGTGTTCACCGAAATGGCTGAAAAATTGCAATCCCTGCGCCTTAAAGATTCCACGACTGATCTGATAAGTTAGGTTCCACAACAAATGTGATGCAGCTCCGCGCACCACATTTGTTGTGGAACCCTTTTTTATGCGGTCTTTCGACTTCGATGCTGGCGTGGCTTAATGATGTGCGTTGCCAGGCCCAATGCGCCGAACAGGCAAATGACATAATAGTTGATGTCAATCTCCCACCACCGGTGTTGGACCGATGCACTGGCGGGGTCTTCATGATGGTTATTGTGCCAGCCTTCTCCTGCGGTTAGCAGAGAAACAAACCAATTGTTGCGACTGTCGTCGGTCGTTTCATAGTTGCGATAACCGAAAATATGAGTGATCGAGTTTACCGACCAGGTGATGTGCCACACCCAGACAGTTCTCAACACGACGCCCCAGACAAACAAACTCGCTGACAATTGATAAGCGCTGGTGTTGTTACCGAAAATGCACACGCAGGCCACCGTCGATACGAATGCGTAAACGATCGCATGAGCAAGAAAAAAGATGCCTGCCGGGCTTGGAAGTCGTTCGATCCAGCGATAATAAGGATCAGCCAGGATGTCTCTCGCGTACTTTTCATACATGCCAAAAGTCGCCATACGCGATCTACTTTCATGTACCAGCCAATTGACGTGTGCCCAGAAAAAGCTCTTGCGTGGCGAGTGTGGGTCGTTATGGTGATCCGAATGGCAATGGTGCATTCGATGCCATGCGACCCAGTGCCCAGGCGTTTCCTGTGCAGTGCACATTGCCAAAGTTACTAAGGTTCGCTCGAACCATTTGGGTGTGCGGAAGCTGCGATGGGAAAGCAGCCTATGGTAGCCAATCGGAATGGCCAACTGACCAAAGACAACAACACCGATAATAAAAGCAACAACGCCACTCCAGGAAAATAACCACGGCACCAGCGTTAGCATTGCTAGCAAATGAAGAGTGACGAAAAAAATGGTATAGTCCCAACGAACCGCGCCCGTTGTAGTGGACTCCGACGAATTTGAATCAGGCGAAATGGAATCGGTCAATGTCGCAGGATGAGTAATTTCATCGACACGAATAAGTAAACCTGATTCTGGGGACATGTGTAGCCTTTTTATAGTTGATTGCCGTGTGCGGCAATGGAATTCGCGAAGCAGTGCGATCGAGTAGATGCGGTTGGGAATTGCTAAATAGCCAACCGTCAGGCTAAGAGCGAAGAATTAACTGTGAGCGTAACCCGCGAACCGCATTTTCAGCAGGGCTAAAAATTGAAATTCACTAAGTTGGTTCAAAAACAATGGCGACCGATTTCACGACAATCGCTTTAATCGCCATCCCTTCACATTCACGCTGCTGAGTAAAAATGTCAGCAAAACGCTATCGCATGCTGAAAACCAGCAAACGTCCATCCACTGGAAGTCCACCATTGTGGGTATAATGCCTACACCCAAAAGATAAGTTTTGAAGGCCGCGTTTTAGCTGAATAAGCATGGTGCGGTCTTTTATTGTCGTCTTTCGCTCCACGAAAGAACGGAGAAACGCGCCTTTCGCGGAGCGAAAGACGACACTTATTCACCACACGATGATAAGCATTGGACGAGATAGGTCCACCGAAACGTAGCTGGGTATTTTTTGATTGCTAGCGCTTCGATATGGCAGGTCGCCATTAACGCTGGTTGAACCAAATTCGTCGCACCCGAAAGGTCAATCATCTGAAGCGCCAGCATCTGGTCAGGCATTCCCAAAGCTCGTTGGTAAGACGATCCGAGCCAGTTCGGTAACTCGCGACAGCGACATGCCACATCGAATTTCAAACTAGGCTTCGTATCGATTCGCATGGCTTCAATGCTGATACTCCAGTGAGACTTCCCCGCTTGGCCGACGCCTAGAAGTGTCGGAGAACCGTGAATTGATTCGAGCGAAAGTTGCTGGATTGGCGGCGAAGCGGGCCAGTCTTCGTCCTGCGAATTTACCTCATCCTGCCAACGATCAACGATTTCGCCATCGGAACGCATCCATTCAATGGAATGACGAAAGCGGCCCGCAGCAAATTGAAACGATGTGCTAAGTGTGCATCCGTTATCGTCATTGACGGAGAGCATGAAGGGTGACGACACGGCGGATTTAACCTTGAATTGCTTCGAAATGAGCCGGCAACGCAGCAAAAGCCGCCAGCAACTTTAGACCTTCCGCCTGACTTTTTTCCGGGTGGAACTGCGTGGCATAGAGATTGTCCTTGCGAATCATGGCACAAAAGTCGACGCCATACTGACACGTTAGCGCGACAATCGAAGGATCTGCTGGTCGAACGTAATAAGAGTGCACAAAGTAGAAGTAGGTGTCGTCATTCGTTTCTTTGAGGATCGGCACGTCAGCGGTTTTGCGAACTTGATTCCAGCCCATGTGTGGAATTTTCAACGGCGATTCGATCCCCAGTGTTTTCCAGTCGAAGCGAACCACATCACCTTCTAGTAGTCCGAGTCCTTGATGAGTGCCACCTTCGTAACCCGTCTCAAACAAAAGCTGTAACCCCAAGCAAATCCCAAGCATTGGCTGGCCCGAGGCGGCAAAGTCACGAATCGGTTCAACTAAATCGCGCCGTCGCAATTCAGCGATCGCGTCACCAAAACCGCCGACGCCTGGCAAGATCAATTTTTCGCTGGCGGCGATTTCATGCGGATCGGAGGAGATTTTCGCAGCAATTCCAACACTTTCGCACGCTTTTTGAACGCTGCGAAGGTTGCCCATTTGGTAGTCGACGATCGTGATCATGGCGTGGCGCGGCGTGGGAGTGGACGACAACAAGAATCGGAGCGTAATGGAAATGAGGCAGGAGCTGTAGTGTGGCCTGATGAAAATCCTAACCCGAACGCGTAAGCGAGGGATCGCAGTGGTCCCTCGCTTACGCAGCGGGTTACTAAATCAACACCTACTTAACGCAATTGTATTAGCAATGGCCGCAACGATAGCGTGTTGTCAGCCGAACTAATGTCGTTGAGAATACGAGTTTGACGCTCGCTAATTGGCACCGGAAACCCGGCTGGCGGAATTTCGGATATCAGCTTAGAGACGATCGCCTGTCGCAGAGCGTCGATTCCGATCCCCAGTGTCGCTGAAGTTTCGATGGCCTGCGAAGCGGGCAACTGCGATAGTTGCCTTACCAGATCGATTTTGTTGACGACTCGCAACCATCGGCGAGTTGATTCTAAATCTGTCGGTGGCCTGCTGCTGAGTTCGTCAGCCGCATCCTCAATCCAGAGCACTAGGTCAGCACGTCGCAGTGCATCTCTGGCGCGTTCGATACCTTGTTGTTCGATTGATTCTGCCGGATTTGTTCGAATCCCCGCAGTGTCGCTCAGTAAAATGGGCCAACCGTCAATGATCGCATCCGCATGCAACACGTCGCGCGTTGTGCCGGGGCGATCCAATGTGATGCTTCGTCGATAGCCGACGATTGCATTGATGAGGCTGCTTTTACCGACATTAGGTGAACCCGCCAGCACGACGCTCCAAGGTAACGTCAAATGTTTTCCAAACTCACTTAAACGAAGAATCTCTCTAGCTTGGCGATGGATTAGGTCGATCGCATCCTCGGCTTCGCTGTCGAGGCACCTTAATGCACCGCAGGCAAAGTCGGACATCGCGCCCCGTACTTGATCGAGCACAATGGCGGCGGTACGGATGGTCGTCGTAAGCCCGAGCGCGTTTAATGATTCCTGCTGGAGTTCACTGATTCCAGCGATGGCAAGCAAATTATCCGAATCTACAATCGTTGCCCCCGCAGCACTCAAGTCATCAAGAATTCGCTGAATGGCTGCTGCACCGCCGTGGCAATGGATCTCCCAGTTTTCGACTGTGTTTGAGTCGTGTGTTTTCGATGAGCCAAAGAAAGGGCCTGCTCCATTCTCGCGATTGTCAGTCGGATGCAAGTAAGCAACAACGACAGACTCACTTGGAACCACGTTTTCGCTGTTCACTCCTGGGCCCTGCCAAACACCTGGTCCGTGCCAAACACCATAACGAACATCGCCACGACAAATTTTTCGCGACGTCGCGGGCGTAAAATTTTGGTTGATGAGTTCAGATGCATTATCGCCACGAAGGCTAATGATCGCAATCGCAGCGCGCTCTCTGCCAGTGATGAGGCAAGCGGTGACAGCGATTGTTTTCAATGCTTCCATGGGTGGCGATTACAAACAGACCTTGCTCAACCACGACAGCGTCATGACCCCGGCAATCGTCACCAGCCAACCGGTTTCGAAGGCCAGGGTTGAGCGAACGAATGTGCCGCGTCTGGTGCGAAGCCATTGAGCAAATCGAAACGGTGCTGAGGCCATGATCGTGACAAAAAGTAGGCTGCCGGCGGGATTCATTTTCCATGCCTGCAGAAATTGCAAACGCGAAGCCAGGACAAAGCTTCGTGTCATGCCGCATCCTGGGCAGTCGATGCCGAGGGTACGTCGAAACGTACATAGCTCCGGCAACCTCGAATCAAGCATCGGGATGACGTGAATTCGATTTGATTCGATTCGCAACGAGAGCGCGGCGGCAAGTACAACCAACACACCCGCAATCCAAATTAATACGGCTCGCGTGTTCCCAGGTTCTATAATTTGCGGAACTCGCGCTTAGGGAAGGGCATCATTTCAGAGGCGTTTTGATCGTATCGAGTGGTATTGGTATTGGTTTTGGTTTTGGAGCTGTTTCTTTGGCCTTCGCGGCCGCTTCAAAGATGGCAAGTTGCCTTTCTAGCGGTGGTGAATGAGGCATCAGTTTCACGGCACGACGCTGCATCCGAAGCGCGTTCTCAATATCGCCGACCGCGAAATAACAGCGTCCTGCTGTATCAAGTTGCGCGGCTACGTTCGGCGTCAGCTCCAGCGATTGTAAGCTGTAGTCTAAAGCCTTTTTGTAGTTGCCCTCGGTATTGCTAATCAACCATGCATATTGATTGAGGCATTCCGCGAGATATCCGTTGGCATCCCGCACACCCATGCGAGGAATATTCGCCCGTATCGTTTCGATTTCGCTTTCAAAACCAGTTGCCAGCCGTCTAATCGAAGTCAAAACTTGTTTTTTCCATTCATCGTCCCCATCGGTGCGATGCATCGCGATCAATATATCCGCGTTGGTTGAGTCCAAGTTGAAAGCGGCTAAGAGCGAGGTCCTGGCGGATTCACTTTCGTTCGCCGCAAGCTTAGCAAGTCCTTGCTGAAACAGCATCACTGCTTTGAACCTGTCCACATCGATTCGCTGTGATGTGAGACGTCGGTGGAATTGCTTATCGCTCTCCGCTCGCTGAATCATTGGCTCTAAGACAGAAACGCATTCGCTGTGGCGTTCCAGTTCCGCCAACATGCTTGCCAATTGCGATCTTGCAATAGCCGCGATGGGAGCATCCACTTCTGACGCATCGATGATATGGCGGTACTCTCTTTCTGCCCAACGAAACAGTCCACGGGTCTCAAGTTCGCGGCCCACCTCGCGGTGGCGCTGCGCAGTCTCTTCGATAATCTTTGGCGAACGCGACTTTGCGTCGGCACTTCCGATGGCTGGCAGCGGTTCAACAGCAATCGCAGCGTCAGCGAATTTTTCAGCGCCTTGATCATCGTTGGCGGCAAGCAGCGCTTCGGCTGCACCATACATCAATATCGGTTGGCGGCTGAACAGGTCTTCGTGTTTTGCTTTTAACTCAAGCACGACTTTGTGAAGCCGATTGTCAATCGCCCAGCCACATGCATCAATCACGTCTCGGCCCCGCGGAGGGATCAAGTCCAGGTGTTCGATCGACAGCTTCAGCGCTTCATCGCGAAGGTCTGCCGTTGCCGCGCGGGCGGCGCAGACCTGCACCAGTTCCAGGACTGCAGGTCGGTTGATAGTGGGATCACTGCCATCATCCATCGCCTTTCGTTGTTGCTGAATGAGATTTCGCCACGTCTCAATTGAGTAGTTGCCGGCAAGAGAGTCCTTGGCATAAGCTCGCAACCAATCGGCCGCGCGGCGATCATTGCGACCGAGAACTTCAACGATCATTTCTGCTTCTCGTTGCCGCGTTTCCGTCTCTTGAGCGAGGGGATAACGCATCACCGCCAACGCGGCTTCGCGGCTGAGACGCAGCGAAGTCTCGAATCTTGCCAATCGACAAAGTGCTGCTATTCCCTGGCGGTTGGGCAGTTCCGCCAATCGGTCCATGCGGTTTTGTCGCTCAGTTTCACTTTGAGCCCCGTATTCATCAATCGCGTCACGAACGGCTTGCGAGTCCGAATCGGTTGACCAACTGACAAGTAAACTGCTGATCAAATGTCGCGACGCCATCGCGATTTCGCTATCGGAATTGAACTGAGCCGCATGCAGTTCGTCCAATGCCTGCAGGCCCATTCGCTGTAAATGCTCACGTGCGCGAACTCGGGTGGCGTAGCTGGGATGCCCCAGTTTTGCGATCCATTGGCCCACATCGGATTCGACAGATGGTTTCGACATCGCAGCCGGTGAGTCTGCACGTGCTCGGCCGCAAGGAAACGTCAAATACACAAGCGAAAAACCGGACAAAACCGCAAAACGGACCAGGATTGATCGCGACGTCATCTGACGTTTTTCAGACGCGCTCGTTGGCTGTTTCGTACCACGCGACACCGTGATCATAAAATTCTCCTCCCGATTGGCTCTTGAACGCCTCCATCGTATCGCATTAGGCCGCCGGACGCGACTGATTCTTCACTGCCAAGCCATAAGTAGTGCTCGATGGCAAAAAACTGAACACACGAAAAAAGGCGTTTGATAGCGACGTCAAATCCGCTATAGTCATCTACAAACCACTGGCTTAACTGACACGATTGGATGCCTTCGTAAATGACGCCTAACTGGACAGCGCTAACGAGCGAAAGATTGGCCCGTTTTTACAAGCCCGCAGCGCAAGCGAGTGGGTTTGAGCGTAACTCGTTCACTCGCTTGCACTGCGGGAATTTATCGGCGGCGAGTTGCGCTGTCCAGCTAAGTTCGAGTTTTGCACTTTTCGAGCGGCGAAGCCGCTCATTGTAGAACAATTGTCCTCAATTGTTCCTTGGGTGCGCTCGATCCAGGGTATCAAACAATTGAGGACAATTGTTCTACAATGCTCACTTTGCGAGCTTTTTGAATGCAAAAAGTGCAAAACTCGAACTAAGGAACAGCCCCGAAATAACTTCACGATTTCAATCGTAGCGGAAGCGCGCTAGCTCTCCGGTTCCTCGACACCGGACAGCTCGCTCCGTTCCGCTAAGCCTACTTTAAGACCTCTCGCCTCGGACTGATTTCAGATGCTTTCACATCATGCAAAACAATTAAGTTGCTGTTTTCTGCTGCTTTTAGCTGCGTCAATCACGGGATGCGGCGGGAGCAAAGAGCGTACGGTCGGCGAGACGAAGGATATGTCCTTTGCCGATTATGAAAAGGCAAGGGACGCCGAAGAAGCAAGTAACAGTGAGCTTGCTGGACAGAAAAAATAAGCGACAAGATCGTTAGTTGTGTTTGTACACACGCAGTATTCACGGATTTTAATTCTTGGAATCGTAAACTTGAAAGGCACGGTTATATGAAATTCATGTTAAGAAAAACTCATACAGGCTTCACATTAGTTGAGCTACTGGTTGTCATCGCAATCATTGGTGTTATGGTGGGGCTTCTGCTACCTGCAGTTCAAGCGGCGCGGGAGGCTGCAAGGCGGATGAGTTGTGGCAACAATTCGAAGCAGATCGGACTAGGTTTGCAGAATTACCACGCGGCTTTTAAGCAATTGCCGATTAACGGCACAGGCCCAACGAACGAAGGCAACAATAACGTGACGCTTGGCCGCGCCACAAATGGAACGGGATTCACGAACTTAAGCCTTAGCTATTTGGTCGGGCTCTTGCCGTATGTCGAAGGCCAAGCATTATGGGAGCAAATTAGTTCGCCATTAACTGAAAGTAGCACTGGCTTCAGGTTTCCTGCGTTTGGAAATATGCCTGACAGTGTCACTTACCCGCCATGGCGTACCGAGGTTCCTACCTACCGGTGTCCCAGTGATCCTGGTTTTGGACTACCCGCACTTGGGCGAACGAATTACGCTGCGTGTGTTGGCGACAGCATGTACGAAATGCACGTGGGAGTAACATTTCACGGTGCGACGAATATTGGTCCGTGGTTTTACGAGACGGACGCCGCCACGCAGTTGCGAGCACGATGTGGAATGCGAGGAGCCTTCGTTACGAGGAAGTCGATGAACTTTCGCGACATTACGGATGGCCTCAGCAACACAATTGCCGTTGGCGAAATTGCAACCGATTCACTTGCTCTGAATTCAGGGGGTGGGGGCGACATTCGAACGGTGCCACTTTCGAGTGGCACGTTTTTAGTCGCACTTTCTAACCCAAAACGATGCGCTGATGGCGGCAGTACACCCGCCGCGTCAGGAATCGATCCCGCTCGTCCCAGAAACTGGTTGGCAAGCGTTCCGGGTGCGAACTTCGGAGGAATCACCAATAGACGCGGTTTTCGATGGGGTGATTTCTTGCCAATTTGCAATCAGTTTAACACGATCCTGCCCCCCAATTCTGAGTTGTGCTGGAATAGCACCACAACGCAATGGGGTGTCGCTCCACCAAGCAGCCAACATCAAGGCGGTTGCCATGTCGTCATGTGCGACGGAGCGGTTAAGTTTATAACCGATTCAATCGAAGCGGGCAATTCGCGGTCTCCCGTCGTATATTGCAATTTGTCGACAGGTACACCACCGAACAATAACAGTCCCGTACCCGCTGGAGCGCAAAGTCCGTATGGTCTGTGGGGTGCGCTGGGGACTCGCGCTTCAGCCGAACCTATTTCGGCTGAATTTTAGAAACCTTGGTCTCGATCGATTAAGCATCGTGCGGTCTTTTGTTGTCGCCTTTCGCTTCGCGAAAGAGCGCTCTTTCGCGGAGCGAAAGGCGACACTTATTTGCCGCACGATGCTAAGCTAAGCAACATCGCCCAGCATGAGAACTTGGCCGTATCGCTTGAGAACTTGAGAACGCAAACGGGCCATTGACGCTGCTTCCAATTCAGGATCCGCGTCAATCAGCTCTTGCGCGATTTCCCTGGCAATAATGACCATTGATTCATCGCGAATCAAGTCAGCAATTCGCATCGAAGGCATGCCACTCTGCCGCTTGCCAAAGAGATCGCCTGGGCCGCGCAGCCGAAAATCGGCTTCGGCGATGGCGAAACCATCGGAGGTCGATTCCAAAACCCGTAATCGCTCGATCTCTTGAGGCGAACCGTCGGCATCGGTAAAGAGACACACGTGCCCTGCTTGGCTTCCTCGTGCCACGCGACCACGGAGCTGGTGCAACTGTGTCAAGCCAAACCGCTCTGCACCGAGGATCGTCATCAGTGTTGCATTGGGAACGTCGATTCCAACTTCAATAACCGTGGTGCTGACCAGCACCTGTGTCCGACCTTGTGCGAACTTTCGCATCGTCTCGTTTTTATCTTCGGTCGACATCCTGCCGTGCAGTAACTCGACGCGATAATCAGCAAGCGGCCCCGTGCGAAGCTGTTCAAAAACGGCGACAGCAGAGGAGACATCCTCGGTGGATTCATCCGCATCTTGCTTGACTTCAATTCGCGGCGTCACAACAAAACCCTGCTGACCCTCGTCCAGTTTCTGACGAACAAATTTCCACCAACGATCTCGCCATCCGTCCTCCGAAAGATAGGTGTGAAGCTGTCCGCGCCTAGGTGGTTTCTCTTTCAGAGTGCTCACATCAAGGTCGCCGAACATCGTCATCGTGATTGTTCGAGGAATAGGCGTTGCCGACAGTACCAAGCAGTGCGGGGCGACTCCGCCGCGACGAAGGGCGTGGCGTTGCTCGACGCCGAATTTATGTTGTTCGTCGATCACGCAAAGACCTAGTTTGGCAAAACTGATCTCGCCGTACAACAACGCTTGAGTTCCGACTAAGACATCGATCTCGCCTGCTGCGGTTCGCGCGAGTGTATCGCGACGTTCAGCAGCCGACAGTGACCCGCAAAGCAAGCCGAGTCGAACTCGACTTTGCGAAAGCGATCGAAAGAGTGTTTGATAGTGCTGTCGCGCAAGCACCTCTGTGGGTACCATCATCACGGCTTGGTGACGATGAGCCACCGCGAGCAACATTGCGTATTGCGCAATCACGGTTTTTCCGCTGCCCACATCGCCTTGCACCAACCGATTCATTGGGTATTGCCTGGCCATGTCTCGACCAACTTCCTGGATCGCCCGCAGTTGATCGCCTGTCAAATCGAAAGCGAAACGATTTCGAATTCGTGAGTCGATCATCGCGCTTGGTTCAAGCGAGGGTGCCGAAAGACTTGTGGTCAAGTGACGCCGACGCATGGCAAGGCCGAGCTGCAGGACAAACAGCTCCTGAAAGATTAATCGTGTCCTCGCAGCATCGAGGGCTGCTTGGCTGGTGGGTTGATGGATCTCTTGAAGTGCCGCAGCGATCCCGAGCAGCGGCGTACCCAGGGCCGGCAACTTGCCCTCCAATCGTGAGCCAGCGAGCGCTCGTAATGACTCATCGAACGCCTCGTCAACGGTTGTGGCCAACTGGTCGACGATGCTTGCCATCGCGCGCCGCACGACGGACTGCTTGAGACCTTCGACGAGTGGATATATTGGCAGAATTTTGCCTGCCGGAACGTCCTCATCTTTCGCCAGGATCGTGACTTTTGGATGAATGAATTCCATCCGAAAACCTGCCAATCGCGGCACACCGGAAACAATGACACGAGAGCCACGTAGCAGCGATTCCACACGAAACGGTTGATTAAAGAATAGCAGCCGAATGGCACCACTTTCATTTTCAACCAGCACACCAAGCACGGATTTTCCGGAAGCCCGCCCCGTGATCTCAACTTCGGTAATGACGCCAACGAGCGACGCTGGCTCGCCTTCTCGCATCGCAGCGACCGGAGTTTCGCTGGCTGGTTGCTCGTATCCTCTGGGAAACATGAATAACGCTTGCCCAACCGTATGAACACCCAGTCGGTGAAAAAACTCACGTCGTTCAAACCCAACACCGGGAGCGAACTGAATCGCTGTCGACCACTCCAGCACGCGTGGGTCGTTTTGCACGCGTGGGTCGTTTTGCGACTTAGCTCGTGACGACGTCGAATCGGTTGAGTTGCTCTGTGTCATCAGACCTGTCTGTTCGTAAACAAAGCTATGCTAGCGATCGAGGGGCTTGTAAAGAACTGCAAGAATCTCGTTCGTTGGCGATTCTCCTAGCTGTTAAAAATAGGGTATTGCGATTGTTTTGTGAATCCGCAGGTTTTAGTCCTAAAACAGCGAAGCTGTGACATTGGAAAGCCAGGGGTGCAAACCCCTGGTTGCATCGAAAAAACGACCGTCAACCCCAAAATTTTAACAGCCCAGCGCTGATCGTCGAGCAAATTACTCGTCTTCCACTTCGTCGATCGGGTCATCGCCTTTGACCTTGATCATAGTGATTTCGTTTCCTCGCTCATTGTACTCGACGCAACTCATCAGCTCGTGAATGAGCAGGACACCACGTCCCCCAGGTACTTCCAGAAGTTCCGCCGTTCGCGGATCGGGAACGGCGGACGGGTCAAAGCCATTGCCCTGATCGGCGATTCGAATTCGAATCGAATTGCAATTGCAATCGACCTCGACGCCAACGGTTTTATTGGGATTAAATCGGTTCCCATGTCGAATGGCATTGATGATCGCTTCGTCGAAGGCCAGTTGTACGCGAAAGATGTCATGAGCAGGCCAATCGCGGTTTGTCATCGCATCGACCAACTCGTTCGCAAAGTCGGTTGCTACCGATGTATCGCTGGGCAATGTTCGCTGGACCGACCAATTAACGGGGTTGAATTCCAACATGAAGCTGCAAGCTCGTCAAGAAGCAGTAGATGGCAGAAAGAAGAGAATCAAGAAAAGGATAAGCCAATGGCTAATAGGGCAAACGCACTGAAATGGTTGGTGGCCCACGGACCCATTTTACGCCGCTTTTGCCAACACGCAACACTCTTGAGGACAGTTCGATCAATAACTGTCCGGTTTTTGAAGTGGGATAGGCTTCCAACCGGCTTGCAGCCTGTCATTTTCAATGCGACAGGCTGCAAGCCCAGGGCTGAAATGGTATCACATTCAGGGAATCCCGCAGGCTCGTCTTGGGCTGTTAAAAATTTGCGATTGTGGGCAAGAAGCCTTTGCGCCGATTTAATTCCATGATCTCGCCGCGAGCGGGGCTTGCCCCTACGCCATGAAGGTTTTTTCCTCAACAAATTAAACGGTTTTAGCGGTACGGCGTGAGCCGTCCAGTCTCTCTGAAGCTTGCGGCACCGGATGGCTCTCGCCATTCCGCTAAATTATCCTTCACGGCATTTGGCGTGTCCGCTGCTTACGGTGGTGCAAATGATAAGATACATGACCAGCTTGCCGCGTGGTTGCGGCTTCGAAGACACACTGATTAAGAATCGATGACTTTTATTTTTCTTGCGATTGCCATCGCCCTGTTGTTGCTAAACGCGTTTTTTGTTCTTGCTGAATTTGCAGCCGTAAAAATGCGGCCCTCGCGAATCGAAGAGCTGGTTGATGCAAAAGTACACGGTGCTGCCGCTGTTAAGGTCGTCCAGGATGGGCTAGACGATTATCTCTCGGTGTGTCAACTGGGGATTACGTTTGCATCGATCGGCCTTGGTTTTGTCGCCGAACCAGCCATCGTGCGACTGGTTGAACCGATCGTCCAATGGACCGGTTTGATTTCCGAAAATACACCGACGGTATGGCTGACGACTCATGGTATCTCTTTCACGATCAGTTATGCATTAGTCAGCTATCTGCATATCTTGATTGGCGAGCTGGTACCCAAGACAATCGCGATTCGTTTGACCGAGAAGGCATCGCTGTTAACCGCACCGCCGCTGAGGATCTTCTTTATTCTCTTTTATGTTCCGCTTCGAATGCTGACTGCTTCGGCGAACTTGCTGCTTCGTTTGTTCGGCGTTCCCATGCTGTCCCATGGTGCTCTTCACAGCGAAGAAGAATTGCTCATTTTGCTTAACAAAGGCCAGTCGGAAGGCATGATGACCTTTCGTCGATTGCTTTTTCTAGAAAATGTATTCGATCTTGGCGAACTTCGGGTCAAAGATGCGATGAGACCTCGGGCCCAGGTCCGGACGCTCGATGCGAGAAAAAACTGGATAGAAAATTCGAAGACGATTCGGCGATACCGATTTACCCGCTATCCGTTAATTGTTGACGATTCAGAGTACCCTGTTGGCCTCGTCCATTTGAAGGACGCGTTTATGTCCGACGTCGATGATATCGATCTGCGGAAGATCAGCCGGCCGTTTATTGTGACGACCGAAAATGTCATGCTTGAATCGCTGCTCGCCGACATGCAGCGACGCAGAATTCATGCCGCCTTGGTTAATGACAGCTCGGGAACATGGACCGGATTTCTGACTCTTGAAGATGCCATCGAGGAGATTATCGGAACCATTCGAGACGAATTCGAAGATGAGGAGCAAATCAATCTTGCTGACGCTTTGACTGAATCCAGAGTGCATTTGGATATTCAATCGAACAATACAGTCGATGCGATTCGCGAGGCGATCTCACGAATGCCAGATAACGCTCTTCCCGTGGCAAAGGAAGTCATTGTGCGAGGCATCGAGGAACGCGAGCGAGTGGTCGAGACTTACCTTGGGAATCATTTTGGCATGCCCCACGCGAGAATCGCAGGATTGAGCAAGCCAATCATCATGGTGCTTCGTGCGGCGAACGGCATCGCCTATCGTAACACTCAAGATAAAGCCGATTTGCTGATCGTTATGCTAACGCCCGCTGGGCAACCAAGAACGCACCAACGACTTCAAGCCGTGATCGCGACGATCATGGACG
This sequence comes from Planctomycetaceae bacterium, assembly GCA_043775635.1. Lineage (GTDB taxonomy): Bacteria > Planctomycetota > Planctomycetia > Pirellulales > Pirellulaceae > UBA6163. Next base: position 34,745 of record JAYVSE010000338.1, read on the forward strand.
AAAGCGATTTCATTCCACAGCGATTGCGCACCGCAACCAATCCAGCAGAGATCGTTGAAATCCTGCTGACCGGTGAACAAGCAACCCTCGATTAGACGAAGCTTCGATGTGAAAGACACGGCTGATTTATTTTTTGAGCGTCGCAAAGAACAAGCAAACCTCGTCGGATAAATCTATTTATCACATCGGCGGTTTTTTACTTGCTTGCCGAGGCCTCAGGCTTGCTGGGCGCGCGAAAAACCGTTCCCAACAGGAGCCAATTCTCGCCCGAATACTCGGTCAGTACCCCCGTCACCGCCCATCGCAAATCATTAGGATCTTGGGTGACGGCCTCGACCACTCGTTGCAACGCCAAGTTTTCAAGAACTCGATATTGTGCTGGCACGACCGGATCGCTAGCGGGCCGTTTCTCCGAATCTGCGGAGCCGGCGATCAACGATTTATCAGTGTCTGCCGCAACGATTGCAGGTTCGGCCTCAAAAATCCACCTTCGTCCAAGCTTCGAAAATCGACCCACGGTTGATCCGAGGCGAGAACCCTCTCGCAACCGGGGGCGGGCAGGATCAACGCGAGGATCGTCGATCTCCTTAGAGGATTCCGAATCCCAAGAATCAGCGGCGAGTGCCATGGCCGTGATTCCTGGAAGCTGGCAATCGATTGAAATCGATGTAACCCCCAAGATGAAGCCAGCAAGAACGATCGCCCTGACGGGAGAGTTAAACCGCATCGGTGCGCGAGACCAAATAAAAACCAGAGGTAGAAAAATCATCGGAACTACTTTCATTCGTGCCCTAGTCTCGGGATCTCAGCAATCAATAGTGGACGTTCATTTAAATGCAGCGGCTGAACCTATCCGGCTGATTGCGATGAAGCATCACTGGCGAGGCATCGCCATCGCGTGGAGCGCAACGACTGCCCCCACGGCAACCATCGCCAACCCCAACCACCGTGGCGGCTGCACACGCTTTTTGGGTGTTGGATATGCCTGCATCAAGAATGACGAAAGCGATGGCGTATGGGCTGCAATTGGATTTTGCCTGGAGAGTCTTGTAATGGCTCGCGTGGTTGGCTCGTTTAGTACAAACGACTGCACCAAGCGGAACTGGATTCCTAGCATGACCAATAGCATGCCAGCCATAAAATAACGATTGCGAGTGAACTGCATGGTGTAAGCCTTGCGTTAGCCGGATTCGATGTCTGTACGGACCATCGGACGCGTTGGGAGGACGCCTTCCATGAGTGCATCGACATCGCAAGCGAAAGTATTGATCGTGGCAGAAAAATATCGCGTTGTATTCAATTTACCGCTTTTGTTGCCGCCTAGGCGTTCGCCTCGCGATTGACGATTTGCGCCGGTCTAGGTAAGAGTCGTAAATGTCCGGGGCTTTGCCTCTGGGGTTGCGGACCACTTGATTTTGTGCACGTCCCTTTTTTTGCTTTTTTTCACGAGCCTTGGTTTGAATTTGAACAGTATGCGACATGGCAACACTTCTCCTGGAAGTTGGATTGACCAAGCGTGTCATGGGCCTAGTGCTCCGAGAACTAAATAACCTTGCTTGGCGATTTTGTCGTTAAACCGTGTGGGCAACGCCCCGCGCGAGGCTCGCGGCCCGTTGGGCACGCGGTTTAACGATTTTTTCAAGCGGCATCAATTAGTTCTCGGACCACTAGGAAAATCTTACAACGGTTCGCCATAGGGGCCAACGTCTACAGGCGGCGGATCAGATGTGATCGGCGCGCTGGAGAGGCGATAGTGCCAAGCGGAAGCAATGGTCGCAAGAAACGCTCCCGAGCCTAAAAATAGAATCCCACCGATGACAGCCACCGCTTCGACCGAAGCCTCATTGCTGCCGGGCTCAGGCCCGATGGCGACGGCAAAAACACTGGCCGAATTGTTGAAAAAGTGCGCGATCATGGCGGGGAAGATCGATCCGCTTTGCCAACATAGCCAACCCAACCAAACCCCCAGCGCGAAGACAGCGGTCGAGTGGACAAGGTCCATATGGAAAGCGGCAAAGACCACCGATGTGATCAGAATACCTACAAAACCGCCGAGGCGCGTTGTCAATCGCGATTGGATATAGCCACGAAACAGCAGTTCCTCACAAACGCCCGGCGTGATGCCGATCATCATTGCCAGTGGGATTAGAAAACCATTGTTAGCCAAGTCGCGAAATATTCGAGTCATCTCGATAAGCGACTCGCTGTCTTTCATGAATAGTCCAACGATCAGCGACGAGATCATGCCAATCAGTGGCGTTGCCAACGCTGCCAAGCCCCAGATCCAAAGTGGCCAATGGCCTCGAACAAGCCTTAAGCGAGTGCGAAAACCAAGGGGAGAAAGCAGCGCCACCAAGATCGTCGGAACAATCATCGCGACTTGCGGAATGACAACGATCAGCGGGAAACCTGTACGAGACTGAGTGAGCGAGTTGATGTACTTCGCGTTGGTCATCATCGAGGCGTCGATTTTTCCATGAACGACGAACGACGCGATCAAGATCGCCAGCACGCTGGCGCTAAGATAGACGATTAAGCTTACGATCAGAATAACTGGGAGGGGCCAGATCTTAAGGCGTTGCCAATGGGAGTCGTAATCGCTAGTTGCAGCAACCTGGGACACGGCAAGCGTTAGCGGTTTTGTTGGATCATCGAAATTGGATGGATACGGTTCCAAAGCACTTGCATTATGGTTTGTGGATTCAGTGATGACTATAGCAGCCCAAGTCGCTGATCGAGTTTGAACATGACATTCATATTTTGAACCGCTGCACCACTGGCACCTTTAATCAAATTGTCGATCGCGCAAACAAGCACCAAACGGTCGCCTGACGTACGGGCGGTCATTTGCACATGATTGGTGTTGGCAACGTGCTTGGTTGCTGGAAGATGATCGACCGCGTGAACGAATGGCGAATCGTGATAGTACTTATTCCAGACCTTCAATACGCCTTCTGGCGTGCAATGGCGAGGCCGAACGTAAATGGTGGAGAGGATGCCGCGGTCCATCGGCGTTAAGTGAGGCGTAAAAATGACACTAGCCGTGGCACCGCTGAAGCGATTCAGCAAGTCAGCGATTTCAGGCTGATGGCGGTGATTTCCGACGGCATAGGCGGAGATCGATTCATTGGTTTCGCAATAAAGCGATGTGATTTTTGCCGATCGACCAGCACCGCTGACGCCGCTCTTGGAGTCGATGATGATGTCGTTCGGATCGATCATTTGCTCCGCCAGCAGCGGCCCCAGCGGGATGATCGCAGATTGCGGGTAACAACCAGGATTTGCGACTAAATCAGCATCGGCAATTTCCCTTGCATACCACTCGGGCAAGCCGTAAACGGTGTTGCCAACGCGTTCTGGCCACGGATGTTCGACGCCATAATGGTGCGTATAGATCGCAGCGTCTGACAAGCGAAAGTCCGCGCTAAAGTCGATCACGCGCACCCCGGCGTTGATCAATTCACGAACGGTCTCGGCAGATGCACCGTGCGGCAGGCAGCACATTGCGACATCGCATTCTTTGGCGACCATCGCTGCGTCGTAGTTTGTCACGACCAGAGACGTTAAGCCGCTAAGAATCGGATGGACTTGCGAGATCGATTGTCCAGCCTCGCTGCGACTGGTCGCAACGGTGACCGTTGCTTGTGGATGTCGATTTAAAAGTCGAAACGTTTCTAACGCCGTGTATCCGGTCGCTCCGATGATTCCAACGCGAATGTTCATGAGTCGTTATTCTTAGAGTCCCAATTGTGTTTGACCGATTCGCTCTTCTTCGGTGAGATCAAACATATCGATAATCAATTGGCGATCACATTCCCGCTGGTCAACTTTTCGGCGAGCAAACATGCGTGATTGAGTGCTGATCATGACGTCAGAGGGCAGCATCGACGTTTGGCCAAAAAGTCGCGCATAGGTCACGAAACTCGGCACGTTGGTCGTGACAAAACCGTACAGCATACTGCAAACACCGACGATTTTTCCCGTGAAAATACCTGTGTTGATCGCGGACTTGGAGTAGTCGCCCATGATACAACCCATGAATTGCATGCCGCTTGCAACCTTTTCGTTTTGGTACTCCATATTGATGTTGCCGTAGGTGTTTTTCAAGTCGCTGTTGCAGGTGCCTGCACCGAGGTTGATCCAGCTTCCCAAGTAGCTGTGGCCAAGAAACCCGTGGTGCTGCTTGTTCGTAAACGGTTCGATCACGGAAGCTTCTACCTCGCCGCCGATCTTCGTCGTGTGGCCCAGAGACACCCCATCTTTGAGTGCGGCATGTTCAATGACTCGAGTCCGCGCCCCAACATGAACGGGGCCAGATAAATAACAGAAGGGACCCACTTGGACATCGTCCTCGAGAATGATGGGCCCTTTGCTAGTATCAATCACGGAATACTGGCCAATCTTTGCACCTGGACGAACAAAGACGCCGTCCTGAAGTTGTTCGTAGTCACCATTCTCAATGCGATATTGCATCGACTCGTTCATCGTCTGCATGTGATTTGAAACGACATCGTGCGACCAGTTGAACAAGCGAAGCTGATTGGTTGATGGCGGGAGCGAGGCGGCATGCCGTTGAATGGTCGCGATTGCTGGGGGCGACGGAATGAATGCTGCACAAACCGCTCCCGTACCATCAAAAATTACTTTGGGGCGATTTTCATCGATAAGTTGCTTCAGTACAGGTAGAATCGATGGTTTTGGGACGACGCGCGAGTTTACCAGCAACACCGAGGTTCCGTCGGGAAATGCGGTTGGCGGATCAAGCAAGCCAAAGTCAAGTTGCTGGATAACGCGTAAATGAGGCCGAACATCGCCGAAAATAGGAAAATCGAGTTTGTGCAGCCAATCGATCAAGCGGAAACTGGCGCATGTAATTGCGTATCCAGGACGGGCTGTGACAATAGGGCGTAATTTGTCGATGGAGTCGTCTTCGAAGACGAAAATCACGACGGAGGGGTCTGGCGTAGTCAATTTATTCCTTCGCAGAACGGCCAATTCGGAGGAGCAGAGTGTAGCGGAGCAAACCGAAGATGCTAGCTCGAAATACCGATTCCAACGCTTTCAAGAGTAGCGGTATTTGGGTTTTAGCGTAAATTTAGGGTTACTTGGCCGGTTGTAATGGCGGTATGAGCGCGCAACGTGCTCATTACTCGAACAGATTCGAATTGTGAGGTGCTAGTTGCCGATGTTATCCAAAATACCGCGCTTACTTGGTTCATGGATGGGTGTAGAATGTTGTTTTCGCTTCCTCGCAATCACCGGCAGCCCGTGAGACCGCATCGTTACTTTGGCACCGATAGACCTCCGCAGGATCACCTCCTGTCGCTCGTTCGTCATTGGGCTAAGACTACGCCAGATGTCGTTGCTTATTCGTTCACGGACGGTGAGACGATACAGGCTGAGCTTACTTATGCACAGCTTTGGGACGAAGTACGCGGTTTGGCGGGTGCGATGCAGAGTCGTGTTCAGCCTGGACAGCGAATTCTCTTGCTTTACCCGCCTGGGCTCGACTTTGTTGTTGGATTGTTCGCTTGTCATGCGCTTGGCGCCATTGCGGTTCCTGCGTTCCCGCCGCGCCGCAATCGCAAAGCGTCTCGAATTCGGTCGATCGTTACCGACGCTGACACTCGGATCGCATTTTCGATCGAATCGGTCGCCGACCAGTTTTTCGGCGGCAGCAGGCATGAAGATTTGGAAGGCGTCACGGTCATTGGCACGGATTCGAAAAGTCTGCGAAATGCCGATGCGTGGGTAGAACCATCCAATTTAACGCCCGATAGTCTGGCGATTTTGCAGTACACCAGTGGTTCGACCGGGTCCCCTAAGGGTGTGATGCTGACGCACCGCAACGTGCTAGCCAATTGCGAAATGATTATTGATGGATTTGAACCAGGGCGAGAATTTCGCGTGATGGCGTGGCTTCCTGCCTATCACGATATGGGCTTGGTCGGCGGAATTTTGCAACCGATGTATTTCGGTCGATCAGCAACTTTGATGAGCCCAATGGCATTTTTGCAACGGCCATCGCGTTGGTTGCAAAATATCTCGAAGCTGGGGATTCAGATCAGCGGCGGGCCGAATTTTGCGTACCAATTATGCGTAGATAAAATCGACGATGCGGAGCTGGTAGGCGTAGATCTGTCTTGCTGGAAGATTGCGTTTAACGGTGCCGAGCCGATTCGCCCCGCCACACTTGATGCATTTGCCAAGCGTTTTGCGAAATTCGGTTTTGAGCGTAGTTCGTTTATACCGTGCTATGGCATGGCTGAGACGACTTTGATGGTGACCGGCGGCCCGCGAGAAGGTAGTCCCGTTGTAAAGTCCTTCAACGGGGCAAAAATCGATAAAAAGATTGTGGAAGAAGTCCCATCTGACCATTCGGATGCACGTGAACTGGTTGGCTGCGGGCGTGTGCTTCCTGGTGAAACGGTCAAAATCGTCGACCCGCACTCGATGCTGCCCTTAGAAGGAGGTGGCATTGGTGAGATTTGGGTTCAGTCTCCGTCCGTTGGTCAGGGGTATTGGCAAGCCGCCGTTCCAACGGCCAATACATTTGGGGGCATGACTGCCGATGGGCAAGGGCCTTTCCTGCGAACGGGTGATCTTGGTTTCCTATATCAAGGCCAGCTATACATTTCCGGTCGGCTGAAGGACATGATCATTGTCCGCGGTGTGAATCGTTACCCGCAGGACATTGAACAAACAGTCGAATCGTCCAGCATGGCAGTCCAGGCGGGTTCAGTGGCAGCGTTTGCAATGACCTACCAGGATCGCGAACAGTTAGTGATTGTCGCGGAAACGATTCGCCAGCGAGATTTGGATTGGGATGACCAACTGCAAAAAATTCGCCGCGCCGTGACTGCGGAACATGAATTACCACCGGATGCTGTTTTCCTGGTTCGCAACAGCTCGGTACCGAAAACGAGCAGCGGCAAGATTCAGCGTCATGCTTGTTTAGATGCGGTTTTGCAAGGCGATTTAAAGGTCATTGCCAAGTGGGTTCGTTGGGAAGAAGCTGGCACAGGCTTGCGTAACAATGGCCCTACGATGATGAGCGCGCGAGCGTCCAGCAGCACCGCGACATTGCGAAACGGCAAGGCCAAGTCGTATGGTTCTGCCAATCCTGACATCGTCAGAGTGGTTGAAAATCAGATTAGAACTGTTGCCCGAGAGCGTGCCGGTGAGTTGTCGGTCGATACGAACATTGTTCTGGACTTGGGGTTAGACAGCCTTGAGCGCCTCGAAATCGCTCGTGGTTTGGAAGAGACCTTTGGTGGGCGATTCCCCCAAGACGTCCTGGATTCAATTGAAACGGTCGCTGAGACCGCCATTGCGATTCAAAGTCATTTGTCGGCAAATTCGATCGAAACTGCGACCAAGTTAAACTCTAGCGAGGGACGGAAATTCGGTTCGCCAGCGAGCAAGAACGGAAATGGGGCGACTGACCTAGACGATCCTAACTCAAGCGAAAACGCAGTTGCTCGCGTCGAGGAACCTGAGGATCGCATCGAGCAGTTCCCCGAATACAAACGCCTTCAGCAAACGAGGGCGCAAATGTTGATGACCGGAGTTCCAAATCCATTCTTTACGGTTCACGAATCCATTGTTCGTGACACAACCGTCATCAATGGTCGCGAAATGATTAGCTTCGCGAGTTACAACTACATTGGCATGTCGGGTGAACCGCGTGTCAGCGAAGCGGCTAAGAACGCCATTGAAAACTATGGCACCAGCGTTTCAGCCAGCCGGTTGGTTTCAGGCGAAAAGCCGGTCCACGGACAACTCGAGGCACGAATCGCCAATTGGCTCGGTGTAGATGCAGCAATCACGATGGTGGGTGGGCATGCGACCAACGAGACAACCATTGGCCACCTCGTCGGTCCTGGTGACTTGATCATCCACGATTCGCTGTCTCATAACAGTATCGTTCAGGGTGCGTTGTTATCAGGTGCTCGTCGTCGGCCATTTCAGCACAATGATTGCGAACATCTCGATTCGATCCTGACCAAAGTTCGCTCGCAATATCGTCGCGTTCTCGTCGTCGTCGAAGGCGTTTACAGCATGGACGGCGATTTCTGTGACGTCCCAGCATTAGTTGAAATCAAGCGCCGCCACCGCGCCATGCTGATGATTGATGAAGCCCATAGCATGGGAACGATGGGAGCAACCGGTCACGGTATTTCCGAACATTTCGGTGTCGATGCCCGCGACGTTGACATTTGGATGGGCACGTTGAGCAAATCATTCGCTTCGTGTGGAGGCTACATCGCAGGCTCAAAAGCCCTGATCGAGTATCTGAAATACACCGCGCCAGGGTTCGTGTTCAGCGTCGGATTGCCACCAGCATCGGCTGCGGCAGCGTTGGCGTCGATCGAAGTCCTCGAAGAACAGCCAGAACGTGTTGACGTTTTGCGAGCAAGAAGCGAATTGTTCCTGTCGCTCGCCAAGAGCGCTGGACTGGACACTGGTGCCAGCGGAGGGACGGCGGTTATCCCGATAATTACCGGAAATTCCCTGGTTGCGTTGCGTTTGTCTCATCGCATGTTTGGCGATGGAATCAATGTCCAACCAATCCTTTACCCAGCGGTTGATGAAACAGCCGCTCGGTTGCGGTTCTTTATGACAAGCCTGCACAGCGAAGATCAGATCCGCTTTACCGTCTCAAGGTTGGTGCATCATCTGAATGCGTTTGGGCGGCTTCCTGTAACGGCTGCCAGTGGTTCTATTCCTGTCGAATAGTCTGTTAACAGAATTTATTGGCTTGCGGTCACCGCCGCATCTCTTAGAATCGCAGTATCGCATGAGCAGTTGGAGCAGTGCGGCACTAAAACGGCACCATCTAAGGAGTTTGTCTTGTTAACCGAAGCAACCGTCGAAAAGAGTTTCCGCAAAATCATCAACGAGTGCGAGCACGACGATGCGACATTCGAAAGGGCAGAAGAGCTGCTCGATGAGTTGCGACCAGAAAGTCCGCTCCGTCATCGATTAGTCACCGAAATCGACGAACTTCGTTCGTTGGCAACCAAGGCTTAGGAATTGTCCTGAAATAAGTTCCGTAATTTGGCTGTAGGGTGGACTTCCAGTCCGTCCGAAACAAGACGGACTGCAAGTCCATCCTACCACTGGTTATCTCATCTGCGTTGGCATGTTGCTGGCGCGTATGGCTGCGGTGTCGTAATTGTCGACCTCATGCACCTTTAGGTCGTCGTTGTACTCCGAGCCTCGTACAATATAAATGTCGCCGTGCTCGTCTTCTGCGGCCACCGCACCGTGGTGCCTTGCCAGTTCCAATACAGCCAAAAACCAGCCGATTAACGACGATTTGTGCGATCCTGGGACGATCAAATCCATCAACATGACTCGCTCGGTCGTTTCCAATGCCGTGTGAATCTTTCGCATGTAAACATGGATTGGCGTATCGTCGTAGATAACCTGTGAAGGCGGCGGGCCAGCGGATTCTCGCATGATCCGCCCAAATGAGCTGACCAAATCCCATAATTGCAAATCGGCAATCGGTTGGCTGCCCGGATCGAGCTGACGCGATGGTAAATCGTCGCTGCGTCGCGCAAAACGAAGCTGCCAGGTTTGGCCCATCTCATCCAGAACTTCGGCTGCATCACGGATCTGCTTGTAGTCCAACAATCGTTGAATCAGCTCCGAGGATGAACTGTCGTCAATCGTGGCTTCGACGTCATCGTCGGCCTCAAGTTTCGGCAAAACAGACTGGCTTTTGAGCTCTACCAAAGTGCTGGCAAGCTCCAGAAAATCGGTGAGGTCGGAGAGATCCAGTTCCGCTAGCAGCTCGATCGACGCTAAATATTGGTCAACAATTCGCGACAGAGACATCCCGTTGATACCTAGTTCCTGGCGACGAACCAGGTACAGCAATAAATCGAGCGGCCCTCGGTAAGCCGGTAATTCAACGACAAAGTTCATTTAAGCTGGGAGCCCAGAAAACATCGAACGGGAAAACGGTCGTCGAAAATAACCCCAATGAATCGCGTGAACCTGCCACAGACTACCCGCGACTAAAGAAGGTAGCCAGCTAAGATTCAGGCCCTTGTTGGTTTGAGCGTCGAAAATTATCATGTCGGGCACGAAATCAGCGAAACAAGTGTTCGACGAACTGATTTTACAGCCAAACTTTGTCTGCGGGGATGTTTTTGTGCCCCGTTTTGACCAATAAAACTCCAACTACTTTCGTTGATATGGCACAGCCCGCGAAACGTCACGTCGTCTCTGCCCTCGTTCAGAACGTTCCGGGGGTGCTGGCGCACATTTCGGGAATGCTTGCCAGCCGCGGTTACAATATCGATTCGCTGGCCGTCGGCGAAACTGAAAACCCACACCTTTCGCGAATGACCTTCGTCATCGTCGGTGACGACCGCGTTCAGCAACAAGTCAGCAAGCAGTTGCAAAAGATTGTGACCGTTGTCGCCGTCCAAGACATTAGCGCCAATGACTATGTCGAACGCGATCTCGCGCTCGTCAAAGTTAAAGCCGAGGCTGGCAGCGTTCGCAGCGAAATTCGTGAACTCGTCGATATTTTCCGCGGCCGGATCGTGGATGTCGGTCCGACCGAAATCATGATCGAAATCAGCGGTCGTGAAAACAAGGTCGTTGCCTTCATCGATCGAGTCCGTCCTTACGGTATCACCGAAATGGTGCGAACCGGTCGTATCGCAATGGTGCGAAGCGCCGAGTCCGTATTGAGTGATGATGATGCCGTCGATCAGGCTGAATCGGCATAGGCTTGCTCTCTTGACCAACGCGGAAAACCGCGTGCCCCCTTTTACGTTTTTATTTTCTCTCAACCACTAACCTCGCAAATCGGAGCACACCGATCCCCATGGCCGCCACGATATATTACGACAACGACGCTGACCTATCGAATCTCAAAGGCAAAAAGATTGCGATCCTCGGCTACGGTTCTCAGGGACACGCTCAAGCCCAAAACCTTCGAGACAGCGGTTGCGATGTCATCATCGGCCAACGTCCAGATTCTCCCAATTACGACCTTGCCGTCGAACATGGTTTCAAGCCAATGTCGATCGAGGAAGCAACCAAGACGGCTGACGTCATCAACCTTTTGCTGCCTGACGAGGTCCAAGGTGACATCTACCGCAATGAGATTCGCGGTAACCTGACCAAGGGCAATGTGCTGATGTGCTCGCACGGTTTCAATATTCACTTCGGCCAAATCGATCCTCCGAAGGGCATCGATACGCTGCTGGTGGCTCCGAAAGGCCCTGGCCATTTGGTGCGCAGTGAATTCGAAAAGGGTGGTGGCGTTCCGTGCCTCATCGCGCTCGGTGACGGAGCTTCGGAGCTAACCAAGCAAATCGGCCTTGCCTACGCCAAGGGCATCGGCGGCACACGCGGCGGTGTCATTCAGACAACATTCGCTGAAGAAACCGAAACCGACTTGTTCGGTGAACAAGTGGTGCTCTGCGGCGGAGTTAGTGAGTTGGTCAAAGCTGGTTTCGACACACTCGTCGAGGCAGGTTATCAACCCGAAATGGCCTACTTCGAGTGCATGCACGAGTTGAAGCTGATCGTTGACCTGCTTTACCAGGGCGGCCTCAGCTACATGCGGTACAGCATCAGCAATACCGCTGAATATGGTGATTACACTCGCGGCCCACGAATCATCACCGACGAAACACGTGCGGAGATGAAGAAGATTCTGAAAGAAATTCAGAACGGCGACTTCGCTCGCCAGTGGATTCTTGAGAACCGTGCCAATGCACCGATGTTCAAGGCCACGCGTCGTCGCGAACGCAATCAACCCATTGAACAGGTCGGCAAGAAACTTCGTCGTATGATGAGCTGGATCGCTGAAAAGGAAGTTTAAACATCGTGATCGACGCCGCGCGACTTGCCACTCTGCAAACCGAAGCCGTCGCGCGGTGGCACGTTGACCTGATCAATGATGACTGCCGAGAATTCGACGCTCTGGTTTTTGCAAACCACGAAATCAATTTTCGGCTTTGGCACGAAGAAGACCAAGCTCGTGATCCAGGTGCCACTGATATCATCATTGCCCAAGTCAAGCGACGCATCGATCGCTTGAATCAACAGCGCAACGACGCCATCGAACAACTCGACAACGCCATATTCGACGTCCTAGCAACCAGGAACATTGGCGATACGTCGAGACTCCCGATGAACACCGAGTCACCCGGCAGCGCCATCGATCGACTTTCGATTTTGGCGTTAAGAGTGTATCACCTTGCTGAACAAGTCGATCGCCCCGAGATCAGCGATTCGGCGCGAAGCCGAGTGACTGTTTCACTACGTGTGGCTGAGCGGCAACGCGCAAATCTAGTAGATTCGCTGCAACAACTTTTCGACGATATCTTCGCTGCGCGTAAGCAACACCAGACTTTTCGCCAATTAAAGATGTACAACGACCCGGAACTTAATCCCGTGATCTACAAGCACGCTTCGGTCGACTCAACACCGCCCGGCCATCAATCGGCCAGCGACGCATCATCTAACCCTTAATGTGTTATCCATCGGTACTGGATGTGGTCGGCTCATCGGTGGCTCGGCGCAGGGCATCACCGTCTTTTGCTGTCAGTCATCTATTGATGTAGCTTTCCGATAAGGACCATTCCCCTATGTTTAGTTCCGAAACATCTTTGACAGGCATCATACCAGATGGAAAGCTCGTAAGAAACAGACACGAGGCGAAGGCAACTGCGGAAGGGCGACCAACCGTGGGAAGGACGCCTGCGAATGTGCTGGTTAAGCGGTCCATTATTCCTGATCGCCGCATTCTCGCCAAGACCTGCCAGGTTACGAACAGAAACCTCATGCGAGGCCGACGACTCCAGGCGAGCGTGCGTGATAACGCGCCTTGTCAATCGAGAAACGGGCAATTCGGAAACGGAGACGGCGACTCGAAGGACCAAACGCAACTTGACAAGAAAGCCTCATTCAGCGCCTCAATCCGTCCAAAAACACAAACAAGCTGCCTCGAACCACCATTAGGGAGTCGAAGAGAGAAAGCCCGTGCTCTTTGGAATCTCAGTTGAGATCAATCGGAACTGGCGGTCGTGAAGAAAGCGGCCTTGGGTACAACGGCTAGCGCGCAAACGGCCTCGATGCGACACCGCCAATGTCATCATCGACGGAATCAAGGCGAGCTGAAGGGACTATCTACCTCAAGCTGCGAACCGCCTAGTGCCGATCGGCATGCTACGGTGGTGCGTATGGGGTCCGCAGCAATGCGGCCCCTATCCCGATCCAATGGTTATCCGCCGGATGCGGTGTCTGGAGTAAGTTTGATCAGCTGACGGAGCGCTGCGTTGACCGCATCGGAGGTCGGGAACCGCTTCGCCAAGTCGGGGTCAATCAGAACAATATTCGTACCTTGTCGGTACTTTTCGAAATGCTTCCCCCTAACCGGATTTGCGGCAGGGCCGAAATCGTAATGATCTCGCATTTCCGATGGATCAGGATCGCTGGGCATTGTAAGCTTTGGTTTCAAGTTTATCCGCGTTTCGAGCGCCGATTAAGCGAGTTTTGTCACCACGATCGGTTTGCCAAACGATTAACAACCGACCGCGGTCCGAAAAACCAATTGTAATGTATCGGTCCTCTGAAGACGAATGATCGGGGTCAAAAATAGTCAACGCAAATGCGTCGCCGAATACGGTCGAAGCCTCGGCGAAATCGACGCCGTGCTTCTCGACGTTTAAATCCGCCTTTTCTGTGTCCCATTCAAAGTCCATTTGAAAAGTCTAGCACGGCGCACGTGTTGCAGTGCAGCCTATCGCCGCCATAGCTGGCGCTATGGAAAATGGGTTTTTAGCCAAGCACAGCGACGAAGACTTTTGCCTCAAATAGGCAATCCACTGACGTGCGCAGTTAACGCATCCGGCTCCCAGCTATCACTTGTTTACCGACGCGTCTTCCAGACTTCGTCGATAGGTTGCGTCAAGTTGTGACGCAGCCCATCCAATCGTTTTACGTCACGCTCGGCATAGCGTCCAAATCTTAGTAACTTCGTCTTGTCCTCGGCTAACTCTAACGATTATCGACCCAGACGCTTCTTCAAGACCTCTTGGAAGCGGCGCGCGTCTCGTTCTAATTCGAACGTGCAGATGAAATCATCTGCATAACGCACCATCGTCGCTTCACCGGACAAGCGCGGCTTCACTTCCTTGTCGAACCAAAGGTCCAGCACGTAGTGAAGATATACGTTCGCTAATAACGGTGATAGTACTGCGCCTTGCGGCACTCCTTGCTCGGTCTCTTCAAAGTGACCTGCGATCATGACACCGGCTTTCAGGAAACGCTGTATCAACCGGAGCATCCGTGGATCGCTGATGCGTAGTGCAAGCAGGTCCGCTTCGTATTGCTCTACCGTTTGATCATCAATGCCCGTTGCTTTGCCTCGTTCGAGTCTGTAAAAAGTCTGGCGTAGTAAGTCTACGCTGATCGCCGAGAAGAGGTTGTTGAAAACCTCCTCGGTGTTGCTCTTTGCTCGATCGGTGATGCGATTCAAGCGGCAGATCACTGAGTTTCCATCGCTGGGTCTGGTCAGTGGCCGATTGAAGTCGCGTGATAGCTTAGCCGCCTTCCCTTCACTGGCGTTACCCAGCTTCGTTTCACCTACTTGGACTGTAGGTTGCTGCGGTACTATTCGGCTATCC
>JAYVSE010000339.1:0-1893 GCA_043775635.1 Planctomycetaceae bacterium
GGATAGCCGAATAGTACCGCAGCAACCTACAGTCCAAGTAGGTGAAACGAAGCTGGGTAACGCCAGTGAAGGGAAGGCGGCTAAGCTATCACGCGACTTAAATCGGCCACTGACCAGACTCAGCGTTGGAGACTCAGTGATCTGCCGCTTGAATCGCATCACCGATCGAGCAAAGAGCAGCGCCCAGGAGGTGTTTAACAACCTCTTCTCGGCGATCAGCGTAGACTTACTACGCCAAGCTTTTTACAGACTCGAACGAGGCAAAGCAACGGGCATTGATGATCAAACGGTAGAGCAATACGAAGCGGACCTGGAGAACAATCTCCAGCGACTCGTTACCCAGCTTCATCGCGAAAGTTATCACCCGAACCCAAGTCTTCGCGTCAACATCCCAAAAGAGAAAGGCCAAACGCGTCCACTGGGCATAGCGTGTGTCGAGGATAAGCTCGTTCCGAGAAAATCGTGCCACGATGCATTAAGTGTGCTTGGCAATGAAGTCCTGGTACGTTCGACTTCCTTGGCTTCACGCATTACTGCGGCCACAGCCGTTTGGGCAGATTCAAGTTAAAAAGGAAAACAGCCAGTAAGAAACTGCGAACCAAGTTTGTAGACCTGAAAGAATGGTTGCGTCACAACTTGACGCAACCAATCGGCGAAGTCTGGAAGACGCTCAACCGCAAGCTGCGTGGTCATTATCAGTACTATGGAATCAATGACAATTGGCCAAGTCTGATCAAGTACCAAGAAGCGGCGAAGCGTTTTGCGTATCGCTGGATCTGTCGTCGCAGCCAGAAAGGTCGCATCAGTCTCCGAGCATACGGAGCCTACTTGAAACGCAATCCACTAGCTGGTCCAACCCGCTTAACGGATCTGATCGCCAAGGGACGAGAGTTGTCAGCAGCGATGCATCGGTAGACAAGTGATAGCTGGGAGCCGGATGCGTTAACTGCGCACGTCCGGTTCCGAGAGGGTTTCGGAGTGCAACGTGACAAGGATCAAATACTGTGGCACCACAAAGGAGAAATCCGTGGACAACAGAGAAAACAAACCGTATCCTAAATCCCGAAGACTCCGTTACTACTCGCCCCCAGATCGCGATTCAGCGCTCTCGAAGTGGTAAATCGCCCGCGCGATCGAGGTGAATCGAGACGTTCGTTGAACTAGAGCTTGTGCATGGATACTGTCTACATCGAAACTTCAATCATCAGCCATGCCACCGCTTGGCCCAGCAGCAATCCTGCTGCCGCCGTTTTGCAAGACCAAGCAAAACGTTGGATGAGCGAACAAAAATCGCAATTCAATGTGGTTACTTCCCGGCTTGTCCTTGACGAAGCCGCGAAGGGTGACGCTGATGCCGCGAAAAGGCGTCTTGCGATGCTCGCAGATATTCCCGTTCTTGACCTGAACCCAGACGTTGAAGCGGTCGTGGAGCAGTTGGTGTTTCGCTCGTTGATACCCGAGATCGCACGACTTGATGCATCGCATGTTGCCACAGAGGCATTGGCCGGAGTACAATTTCTACTGACTCAAAACTGTCGTCATATCGCAAATGCCGCCGTGTTGCCTCGCATTTATCGATTACTCGATGAACTAGGCCTGCCCGGACTGTTGATCTATACGCCAGCCGAATTTCTCGGAGGTTCATAAAGCAATGACTAATTCGATACTCGAAGAACTTTACGCGGCACGTGCAGAGATAATGGCTCAGTATGGAAACAATCTTGGAGCATATCTCCGAGACGCGGCAGTGCGGACAAAACTATCAAGCCATCCCATCGCCAGAATTCAGCAACAAACAATCCGATGCAACGGAGACATCTGAGTCAACGTGTCAAGTGGTTGTTTGATTTTTCTAGGATTTCGTTTCTAAAACGCTAACAGGTTTTCCACCTT
>JAYVSE010000340.1:0-5595 GCA_043775635.1 Planctomycetaceae bacterium
CAAACAAGAGTTGCTGATTCAATTCAAACCGGAAAAGCAACGGCGACCTGCTCCTCGTCGAATGCTAGTATCTAAGCGGCTTCACGAGGCCGATGGAGCTAGGAGTGTCCATGAATTGTCAAAAAACCTCTTCCAAATTTTCGTCGCTCCGCCAACGCAGTTCGGTTGACTCGGTCAAAATTTCTAAATCATCGCGTAACTTGGCGTCTTCCCAGTAGGATTCGCTGCACATGACTTCTCCTACATGCAGTGTATCGGGGATCCACATACAGCGCAATTCTTGCGCGGAACCTCTCCCAGACTGGTCGGCGGCAATTCGCAGCACCTCGTTATCAGTTTCCCAGTGAACCGGTATCGCCGCAGCCGTCACATGCAGCGCGGTCAAACAGTTGATCCTCGTCACTTCGACGTCCATATCTCGGACGACTTGCGAGCGACAATACTCCGCGATCCCAATGCCAGATGCATTTCCCTTGGTCTCGGGGGTCAGTCCCCGGACAAAAATCTGTTGAATCTTTGGCCATTCATTGGGTCCGGCCGTTTTGTCATTGAATTTGCGACCAACCACGTTGGTATCCAGCCCGCTGCCGCTGATATTTTTTCCAATCCGGTCGATCATCACCAAATCTGCATGATCAAAGGGCAGTCGTGGCATTCGTCGCCTCGCGATGTCAAGCAGCTCCGGCTCGCGATTCAAAATCTGGTCAGCTTCGATTGCCTCAACATGCGTAATTTCGTCGAAAGCGTTTTCGACGACGGCAACGCCAAGCAGAATCGATGCTTGAGATAAAACCATCGGTGCTGCTTCACAGACGATTTCGTCAAAGGTTTGACGTGTCATTGCACGGTGATACTCTGCTGCACCCGCATGTTTACCCAGTCCAATCAACATCATTTTCACCAGTCCACTTTCGTAAGAACCGCTGATACGTGTGTGCGGCTTTACGCGATTGACCACAATCACATGGTTGGCATTCAACGCGTGTGCATCAACGTGTACGGAAACGCCAGCGCTCGTCGTCCCGACAGATACCGTTTCCATCGACGCACGAATTTCGCAATTCATGGCTTCGGCTGTCACGCCATAACTGGCCAGTACCGCCGCTTGGCCTGCAGCGCTCGCACCACCGTGGCTTCCCATGGCAGGAATGATAAACGGAATTCCGCCGAACTTGTGTACTGCGTCGACCACCGATTTTGCGAGGATCGCCAACCGCGAAATCCCACGGCTACCGATCGCGATCGCAACATATTCGCCCGGTTGAATACGACGCAATTGCATTGGCAACGATGTTTCGATCGCATGACTTACAGCGCGATTCAGGTCATCGATTTTACTGTCGTCGAATCGTTGCTTAACTCGAAAGAAGCGGGGAAAAGCGTTGCTCATGGTGCAGCGACCTCAAGCGGGTTGATGTCTAGGTCTGGGCGTGCTGCGCGGAGTTGCGCGACGCCATTGTCTGTTATAGCGGTTCGTTGAACATCGACATGTTTCAACGAACGGATCGACTGAATTCGGACTAGCGAGTCATCGGTGACTTGAGAGCCAGTTAACCACAATGTTTCAATGGGTGCTTCCATCGGCAATCTGGCTAGAACGGAATCGCTGATGCGAGTACTGCTTAAATCCAGCTCCCGAAGCTTGGTTGCTGTAGCCAGCCAGTCCGCAAGAGAATCGTCAACTCGCGTGCCTTCGAGACTCAATTGCTCAGTGGTGGATGCGCTAGGGCACATTCGCCTCACGTCACTGCTGTCGATTGCAAGGAATGATAGGTCGAGCCACTTTAACGCTTGCTGTGGAACGATTTTTAGCAGCCCCGCGCTGGAAACCGAAGTTCGAGCTAAACATAAGTCTGACAATCGCGGATTCGTGGTTGAAAGAATGCCATCGTCATTGAGCTGCAAAAAGCTGGCGATAGATTTTTCAACGACTGCGGTTTGTGCACGAGTTGAGAGTGGTTGGATACGCATTTGGTATGTCGTCGCCAGTCTTTGCAACAATTCGATCAAGCCATTGCCGTTATCTTGGTCGATCAGTTGATGAGTATACACCGACGCAAACGAGTACCAGCGTGCCAGGTCATCACGCTTCTGGACGGCCAATCGACCTTCACTTGCCAACTGCGAAATCGGGAATTCATCACCTGATCCTAGCACCCGGTGTCTCGCAAACTGAAGCCTTGAAGACTCCCACCCACCGACGGTTGCAAAGTCGCTGGCAAATACAACTGATTCCATGTAACACGCCACACCTTCGACGATCCAGAAGTCGCTTTGTTCACCCGGACGAAGTTTCAGTTTGGCTTCCGTCGCTTCGCTCATCAATTGGTGAGTCAACTCATGGTGTCGCGTCGCCGTATCGTCTTTGTCAGCATCGTGAAAAAATGAAATTCGCTTGAGATCAGAATAAAACCCTGTCGATTGTCCGATGCCCGGTCCTTCGGCGCGAAGCAAATGCGCGTACTGCGCGGCGTCTTTGAAAAGAACCACTCGATGCTTGATGGTTGTTTGCGGTCGGGAGATTTTTGCGGTGTGGTCCCAGTGCTCGCGAGATTTCCAAAGAGGAAAAAATAGTTGTGTCCAAACGAGATAAAACTTTTCGATGTCGCGTGCGACTTGATCGGCTCGTTCAGGGGCAACGTTCGAAAGCAATACGAAATGCTCCGTTTCGAATCGATCCATTGACTGGATGGGCAAACGCATCGCTGCAGCGGTCGATCGACCATCCGACTTTTTAACGGCAATGATATCCGATTTGATACCAAGTCGATCACGCGCCGACTGGTCGCTTGGCTTGGAGTAGTGCTTGTACCAGGCGTCGTGATAATCCTGCCAGAGTGAGGCGACGGAATCAGGCAAATCCGGATGTCTTGGTGGCGGAAGCGATGTTTCGTGCGAAGAATCGTCAGCATGGACATGATCGCTTGCCAACGGGAAATAGGCGATGAACCGTGCCGCTAGAGCGATGTTTACGTCCGCGAAGACGCAAAAAATGACCGCAAACATCGGTAACATTGAAAATCTTGCAACGCTGGGCAATTGCCAGTCCAGCGTTGTTGATTTAGCTTCCTGTAGCATCGCGCAGTACGCTGTCCTGGTAAGTTTGCATTTGGCCAGCTTGGATTTGCAAAATTGGCTTTGCAAATTTAGTTGAGCCGATATCGAATCGCGGTCAATCGCGCCGGATACATTACGTGACACATTCTGATACCACATCGCCTTCCCTCGCAAGTCTACCGGTTGCAAATCGGTTATTGAAACCGGGCAGCGTCGCCGCGATTGTTGTCGCCGCGGGACGAGGCCAACGATTTGGCGCTGAGGAGAACAAGGTCCTTTTACCACTGGCGGGAAGTCCTGTTTGGGTTCGAGCCGTCGAATCGCTGCAATCCAGCACAGCGATTGGGCGAATCGTTTTGGTGGTCAGGCCGTGCGATCGACCTGAATTAGAAGCGAAAGCCCATTCGCTCGGGATTTCAATCGTTGACGGTGGTGAACAACGACACGACAGCGTTCGCGCAGGGCTGGAATGGCTGGCCCAGGTTGACGACTTGTCACCATGGATCGCGGTTCACGATGCGGCCCGACCGCTGGTAACGGCAATTGACATCGATTCCGTTGCGGATGCTGCGGCTCAACATGGTGCCGCGATATTGGCAACCCGTGTACGTGGCACGATCAAACGAGAAAACCACGATGGAAAATCGATTAAAACCATCGATCGCCGCGACCTTTGGGAAGCACTCACCCCTCAGGTCTTCTCGGCGTCAATTTTGCGAGCGGCTTACGACCGACATCGCGGGCGCCCCGCGACCGATGACGCTGAACTTGTCGAACGGACTGGAACTTCTGTATGTCTAGTACCAGGTTCAGCAGAAAACTTGAAAATCACACAACCTGAAGACTTGCAAATCGCTGAAGCCATTTTTTCTCGACGGATCAACCACCATGTCTGATAACAATTTATTGATCGATGAACTTCGCTGGCGTGGATTGATTCATCAAACGACAGACGAACCCGGCCTCGCCAAACTACTTAACAGTGGCCAACAAACGATTTACATCGGTTTTGATCCGACAGCGTCCAGTTTGCATGTCGGCGGTTTGATGCAATTGATGATGCTTCGTCGATTTCAAAAGGCTGGGCACAGGCCGATCGCGCTCGTCGGTGGCGCGACGGGCATGATCGGTGACCCCAGCGGCAAGAGCGAGGAACGGAATCTGCTTTCCGCTGACGACTTGCAGCGGAATGTCGATGGAGTCGCGGAGCAAATGCGCCGCTTCCTGGACTTTGATACCAAGGACTCGGCGCTGCTGCTTAACAATTTCGATTGGATGAGAGGCTACAGCTATTTGGAATTTCTACGCGATGTCGGTAAGAATTTTCCAATTGGGCAAATGATGGGAAAGGAGTCCGTTCGTTCGCGATTGGAGAGCGAAGCGGGACTGAGCTACACCGAATTCAGCTACATGTTGTTGCAGGCCTATGACTTTGTCCATTTGGCGAAGAACCACAATTGCTTCATTCAAGCTGGCGGTAGCGATCAGTGGGGAAACATCACAGCGGGCATCGATCTTGGCCGCCGTATGATCGGGAAGCAACTGTTTGGTCTTACAGCACCACTTCTCACGACATCGGATGGTCGCAAGATGGGAAAGACCGAATCCGGTGCGATTTGGCTTGATGCAGAGCGAACGAGCCCATATATGTTCTATCAGTACTGGCGAAACGTCGCGGATAGCGATGTGATGCGCTGCATCGCATACTTAACGGAAATCGGTCGCGAAGAGTACGATTCACTTAAGCTGCAAACAGAAACGGCCCCTGGTGAATGCGCCGCACAGAAACGGCTTGCCGCGTTCATGACACGTCTGGTTCACGGTGATGCTGGCTTGCTGTTGGCCAATCGAGCCAGCGAAATTCTCTTCGGTGGAGAGATTGGACGCTTGAATGACAAGCAACTTGTCGAGATTTTTGCGGACGTTCCCAGTTGTGACGCAAAACGGCAGAGTCTCGCTGGCGAAGGTTGGTGGATAGTGGAAGCGCTGCGTGAGTCAGGACTGTCGGCATCGTCGGGTGAAGCTCGTCGCGCTATTAGCGACGGCGGCGTTTACGTTAACAACCGGCGCGTCACCGATGTCAACCGCAAGTTAACGGCGGATGATCTCGCCAGCGAAACGGTCATGGTCCTTCGCAAAGGCAAACGCAATTATGCGTTGTTGCGATTTGCTTAACTTGACAGCGCCAGGTAACTGAGCGGCAAGGCGCTAGCGGGCCGTTGATTTAGTAACCCGCTGCGTAAGCGAGGGACCACTGCGATCCCTCGCTTACGCATTCGGGTTATGATTTGCACACTAAAATTCAAAACATAACAAAATCAACCCGCGGCTAGCGCCTTGCCGCTCACGATTGCAAAAATCGCAGCAAATAACATTGTTTTACACGCTAGTTGGCGCTGTCCAATTAGGGACGACCAATCAATAAGTGGGATAGGCTTTCAGCCATTTTATACCCCACAAGTCATTTGGCTGAAGGCGGCGTAAGCTTCGACGATCGTTTCGAAGCGACTCATCCCCCGCCAGATCGTTTTTGATCCG
>JAYVSE010000341.1:0-24427 GCA_043775635.1 Planctomycetaceae bacterium
TTTGTAATTGCGTATCTCTAGCGCAGTGGGCCGGGAGGCGCTCGAATCCTCGTCTGTGGTTCTTCAGACCACTGCTAGACCGTCTCAGCTACCAGCCCATGTTGTCATGGTTGCCCGTTAAATTTGGACACGAAAAAAGGCTCGATGTCTCAAGTGACATCGAGCCTTGATGAAGGCACTTCGCGAGAAGTTGATGTCACATTTGCCAACGATCGGTGGGCAACGTATTCGTCGGCTTGCAGCTATAATTCTGCTCGCCGGCAAAACGCCTGCCGCGTATCTGTTCGAGTTGACTGGATTGGGTTTGACGTAACATTTGAATTTCTCGCACTCGCATCCGTGATGGTGAATTTGAATTGTTCAGAAAGATAGACGCCTAAGTGTCGCCTTGGTTCACCAAAAACTTTTGACCGAACAAAAGATGCGCTAGCCACCTGAACTATTTGCAATAACGCTCCTTTTTTCGAGAAGTACTTTTCAGCATGCAACAAATCGAAACATTTCTTTCAGCCAAGACTTATGCAGTCGCCGGCGCGTCAGCGAATCGGAAAAAGTATGGCAACAAAGTGTTTCGCGCATTGCTCAATTCGGGCAGGGTAGTTTACCCATTGAATCCCAGTGCCGATGAAATCGAAGGTCATCAGGCCTACGCAAGTATTGCTGATCTGCCTGTTGTTCCCGAATCGCTTTCGATCATTACTCCTCCACAGGTCACACGCACCGTTGTCGCCGACGCGATCGCGGCCGGCGTCAAGAACATCTGGATGCAACTTGGCGCGGAAGACGAATCAGCAGGCCAAGCCGCGCGCGAAGCAGGACTGAACGTCATCGACGATGGAAGCTGTGTACTTGTCAGTCTTTCAATCAAACATTGAAAATATAGAGGTCTATTCCAATGAAGTTTCAGGATCACGAAGATCAAAGCGGAATCATCCCAGCAAAGCAAGATAGGAAGTCCGAAAAGCAGTGCCAACCGGCATGTCCTGCTTGCGGCGGATCGCTGATTGAGATCCGCGCAAAGCTACAATGCACCAAGTGCCACACGATTTGCGAAACTTGCTGCGAAGGTGGTCGTGGATAGAGCCAAACGCCATTCGCTCTACTGCGACATCTAGCAAGCCACCAACAATCCACCTTGAACGTCTAGTTCCATCGTTTGAGTCGTGGCTTTTGACTGATTTAACTCACCGCGCAGAATCTTGACATCGGACGGTGCAACGATGCCGATTGTGACGCGGTTGCCTTGGATCTTTACGACTTCGACTGAGATGTTGCCGTCGATAATTAGCTTCTCACCAACTTTGCGACTTAGAACGAGCATTTTGATTCTTCCTTGAGTTCGATTGCTGCGGCGAGTTGGCTTCGTTGGACTGCCGCGGCCCAACACTATTCATTATCAGCAGAGCCGTGACAAGTTAGGTCACTGCGGGGTCGAATTTTGAAACATTCTGCTCTTTGGCTGGGAATCCAGCGATGCGAGCGAGATCCGCGACGTGTTTGAACCCAGATGAAGGAGGAGTTTGGGAAGGTTTTAATACGGTGTGAAAGCCACTGCTGATTTAGGTCGGAGTTATTGACTTCGTCGGTTCGGTAGGGATTACCTGGAAGCTAGCTCATACATTTGGCAAGCTACGCACGGACGCAAGTTGAGTACTGCAATCACTCGTTTCAATGTCATCGTTCTTTGATGGTTGGATCCTGATGTTTGAACGGGATCTTGTGCGCCGGACAAAGGCCACACTGCGGGATTTCTTCAGTGGCGAAGAATTGGCGGACTTGGGCGTCGGTAGCGGTCGGTGGACAGGCTTCGTAGTCACGGAACAATTGCCAGTCAGGAATGTCTTCGAGGTGGAGCTTGCGCTCCAGGATGCTAAAGTACGCG
Organism: Planctomycetaceae bacterium; assembly: GCA_043775635.1. Taxonomy (GTDB): domain Bacteria; phylum Planctomycetota; class Planctomycetia; order Pirellulales; family Pirellulaceae; genus UBA6163. The sequence goes on from JAYVSE010000341.1 coordinate 1,883, forward strand.
AGTGCGGGGCATTTGAATAAACTTCGTTTGTAAAGTTGGCAGCAGCGCTTTTGAATGCAGGCTTTCCAACCTTCACGCGGGTTGCTGAGGATCGGTAAGGCTTTCCCGTTTTCGACGTTGTACTGGCGACGCCAACCAAGATGCGATTGGCGGATGCCGATCGCCAATTGTGGAAAGTCTCGCCGCCATTTTGCGACGGTGTTGAGGGCTGTTTGAAACTTCTCACGGTACGCCGGCGCATTACCGTGCTGTGAAATCTCAATCTTGTAGTAGTTGTCGCACAGTACCTTCGGTAAGTCGGGATGGCGATCGAAGAAGAAACCGTTGCTGACCAACAACTTGCGGGAACCGGGGAACGCTCGTCGGCCAAGTTTCAGGATTTCGCACAGATCGGGATTGAGCGTTGGTTCGCCGCCGAGGATGACAAACTTGTTGGGTCGCAAACGTCCAGTCCACGCATCAAAATTTTCCTTCGCTTCGCCAACGCTGACTATGCCGCCAGCATGAAAATTTGAGTAATGCGAACACTGCCCACAGTACAAATTGCAGGCGTGCGAAGCGTGGAACTCGAGGCTGCGAAAATGAATCATGCGGGTTGCGACTCGCAGAGATAGCGGGATTCAAACCATTGCCAGCGGTCAAGCTTGTGATCGCCAGAGAAGTGAGCGAAGCCGCGCCATTCAGCGTGCAGGGCTCCGTTAGTTGGGTTAACCCATTCATTGAAGAACCCAGGCAACGAGTGCACTTTGACTTTTGCAAACTCCAGATACGGGATCAGCGTCGCTTCATCGCTCCAGTATTTGCCCTGATGAAAGTTAGCGAATTTGATGTACGCCTCTAAGATGCTCGGCTGGGCGACAAGGACGCCACCGTTCCAAGTCCAGTCTTCTCGCCAACCGCCATACCAAAGTTCGTCTCGTGGCACACGGTCAGTCGACCGGGCCGCGAAGACTGAATCGGCCGTTTCCGCAAAAATGTCTTGGTCTGTATGGATATAAATGTCTGCATCCAATTGAAGCACTTTTTCATATCCAGCTCGCACGGCTTCAAGCACTAATTCGTACTTGCCAAAACAGTGTTGCACTTTTTGTGATTTCTTAATCAGCAGGTCGGCAGCGACAACATCGGCGTATTGCTCGACGCTGTCACGGCAACGATGGAAAATCTTGTTCAGCTCACGGGCCGAGTCGTAAGACACAAGAATTGCATTATTGGCTGTCATTTCGCAGTCTCCAGTTTTAACAAGGGCGATGGGTCGATACCGTAATCCTTCATGAGTCGATCCAAGTGACTGTTGGGAGCGAACTTCGCTCGGTCGTCACCGCGCCGCCACATTTCATTGCACCAGTGCATTGCCCACCAATGTCGCGGCAGATCAACCGGCAACCGCACAAATGGCAACACGTCAATGAATTCATCGAGGTGTGCGATTCGGCGACGATACCGAGGCACCAAACCAGCCATCGTCGTGGCGCAAGACAGAATTCGGAGTGGCTTGTTCCAGTCGGTGTTGCTGGCATCGACCGCCTTGGATGTCATCTGATAAGTCGCATCCATCACAGGATGTTTGGCTGGGAACTTCATCACATTGCCAACGACCGGGTTGGTCCAGTGTTCTCGCAGCACAATCGGCAGTTCAAGAAACTCGTCAGGGATCGGACGCAACAACGTCACGTCCATATCGACCCACCAACCGCCATGTAAGTACAACAACTTAGCGCGGAAGATATCGCTGAAGCCGCCTAGCGAGCCCTCGGCTTGGCCACCGGAGTATGTAAAGACTTCTTCTTCGAGCAACACCAAGCGGGCGTCTCGGACTTCGGCACCACTGGGTACGTTGGCCGGGAATCCATACGTCCACAACGTGAATTGACCGTGATGGCGCAAGAATGACGCGATGGTCAGTTGAGCGAATGCTGATAGATCGCCATCGACCCACAAACCATGAACTTGATTCAGAGCGTTCATGCTGGCTCCTCCTCGTCCTGTGAATCCACGTCTGGCGGTTGGAGCGTGAACGCATCATCCGGCGCATCAGCCGTTAACACAAATCGTGTCAGCCCATGCTTTTTTAGTCCTTTAGCCAAATACCAAGAACGGCTGCGGAGGTGGTTGTAGTCCGCATTGTGGATGTGCCTATGGTCGAAGCGGTGTGCGGTTGAGATCGCCACCTTCAACCCTTCCATCCAGGCTCGATAGAAGAACTCCCAGTGCTCGCGGACTTTGAGTGATTCGTCCCAGCCGATGTCGCGAACAACGTTAGTCTTTGCCACGAACGTGTTGGGCACGATGTCGCAGAAATACACATCACCATCTTGGCGGTGATAGTGGCAACGTGCCCGCAGAGTACGATTCTCTTCTTCGACTGCGAAGCAACGCGGCTTGCCCGCCTGGTTGCTAAGCGCAGCAAGTAGGTCGCAAGCGGAGCCGTAATCTCTGAGCTTTTGCACGAGTCCGGGAATGTCGCTTTGTTCGACGACAACGTGGTCGTCATCGATCAATAGGAAATAGGGCGTCTCGACGGTTTCGAGCAGCCGATTGCGCCCGGCTGAGATGCCAATATCAAACTCGGTCTCGATCAATTGATTGACCCGCTGGGCATCGGCTGGATAGAAAGCCGACAGCCGTTTTTCCGGACGTCCGTCATCGAGCACATGAATTCGCACGCCAGGTACATTTCGCTCGATCGATTGAATCAACCTGGCGCAACACCACGGTCGGTGGATCGTCTTTATGGTAATCGTGAGATCATCAAGCATTTTTCAGTGTGCCTTGTCTCTATCGGTGTAAAGCAGTTGGCCGTGGTGTTAGGTGCGAATGAATCGGTGACGCAACTGTCGCACTAACCAAACTTTCGCAAATCAGGATTAACGTGATTGATGGCCGCTTCGACTTCTTCGGCCGTAGGATCGATACCGAGGAACTGAATCAGTCCCAAGATTGTTTGGACCGGATCGCTCGTAAGTTTGGCGAAGTCGATGCGATGCACCGGAACTTCGGGGTGCGCGAGCAAGAACGCTTCGCGATGCTCAAGTAGTGATCGCTGCAACTGCTCGCATGATTCATCATCAGCAGCGAACCATTTGCCCGGATGTTTGCGGCTACGATCCTGCAGCGATTTGATCGAGGCTTCGATCGGTCGATCGACGGTGATGATTCGCAGCGAAGTTCCGATCGCTTGATAAAGATGCTCGGCAAATCGGCAAAGGTGTGGGTATTTCCCACCAGCAATCGTCTTGTCGCGATTGGCTTCGGCCTTGCGCGGTACAATCCAGTTCTTGAGTTGATTGACAAGTTCTTCATCGCGAATCGTGGGCTCGGTCTTGGAAAATCGCATCGCCTTTTCACAGAGCTGCATCAGCCCGACCGCTTCGCCGCCGCCAGTGGTTTCATAACCGCCAAGTTCATTGCCCATGTGAACACCAAGGTGATGCAGCACCATCGCGACGCACGACGTTCCCGATCGATGCGGTCCAAGCACGGCAAAGAACGGAGCATCGGAATGATCCGCGTTCTTGGCGTCGTTGAAGAATCGAGTCTGTTCCCATTTGCGACCGCAGATGTTTGATTTAGTTGGCAGTTGTCCCACCAACCAACGATCCGGCGTGTAAACGGCGATCGATTCGTGTTCGACGTTCTTGCCGAGTACCATCGCTTGATATCGCCGCTGGATGAATCGCCCCAGATGATGGTCGATGTGGTGTTTGGTCTGCCACTTGTTCCAGTTCAGATGGCGGTAGATCGCCTTCATATTCTCGCGGCCTCGGACCATGAACGCGTGGGTCCGGTTCACGTTGTAAGGCCGATAAACTCGGTCGCTGATCTTGCGCGGTGGATGTTTTCCTGCGTACAGGTGCTGGCCACCGAGATAGGCCAGGCCCCAATCCGCAGGCAACTCACTTACGAAATCAGCCAAGCGTGTTACGAAGTCAGGCGTGAAACCTGCATCGTCTTCAAACACAACATACGAATCGATGCCTTCGAGCAGGCATTTTTCCAGGATCAACAGGTGCGATGCGAGGCTTGAGACGTGAGGCTTGAGACTTGAGATGCAAAACTAGAATTTCTAATTTCTTGGAACGACCTCACGCCTCAAGTCTGTCGCCTGTCCCGCTGCATCCATTCGCGCAGCCGATCATCGCGCCGATCGAGGTTTATTAAGAAACATCTCTCAACGATCTTGTTGTTCATCCCGATCTTCGTCGTCTGGATCGGGTGCGCCATCTGGGAGCTTCCGCTCAAAGCGACGGATGGCGGTGGTGACGAGTGACTGTGCGATGATGCGAGTAAATTTTCCATTGGGTAATCCTCTGAGTTTCGCTTCTTCCATTAACCAGTCAACGATGGTCTCAAAATTCTGTCGGCAACCGTCCGTGCCCCAGTCATTCATCGTTTCGGCGCGGCCCATATCAATAATTACTGGGCAGTTGCATGATTCACTCGGTCGTGCGAACCACGCGAGCATCTTTTTCAGTTCGCTGCCTGGACCAGGCCCATGGGTCGCGATCTTCAGCGTGACCGGTTCTTCTGTTTCATGCAGATAGTTTTTCAACAGTTGTGTCAGCGTGGTGATCGGTTGTTTGCGTCGCTTACGATTGACGATCGCCATGCCGATAGTGACGGCGTTGATCGCTTGTGGGTTTTGGTCTCGCTGGCAGGCAACGCAAGCTTTTGCTGAGGCGAGAACATTGCACTCGGCAATTCTGCTGGCGACATCGCAGTGATTGGTTTTGGTGAGGTAGGGGCAAGTTGTCATGCAGCCACCTCAACCACTTCGCCATCGTAGCTGCCCGATGACGAAGGTGGACTGCCCGCATCATCGCAATCGCTGTCCATCAACTCCCAACCGCAAGACCAAATTGCTACAATAGCGGCGAATGAAAAGCGAAAGTTTTGGTATGGTGGGGCTAATCAATGAATCAGTTTGGACGAATCGTAATGGGCTACCACGGATGTCCCGCTAATCGTCCAGAGTCTCTCGCATTCGTCCGCGGCCTGATTGCAGGAACCCATCGGATTGAGGATTGGCGGCCAAGTAGTAACGAGTACGATTGGCTTGGGGGTGGCGTTTACTTTTGGGAATATGGACCCGAGAGAGCGAGGCAATGGGCAGGTAGAGACGGGGAAGTGATTGGTGCCCTAGTTCAGCTAGGAAATTGCTTTGATTTGACCGATCCTGGCTGCGAAAAACTTTTGCGAATCACTTACGGGAAAGTCGCCGATGTCTACGCGAACCGTGGCGCGGCATTACCTACGAATGAAGCCGCAGGCGGTTTTTCTCGCAAGCTAGACCGACTAATACTTGATCAAGCGATGGACATCGCAGACGCGGCTTCGATTGAAGGAAATCAACCTGAACTTGCGTTTCAGACAGTTCGAAGCGCCTTTGAGGAGGGTGAAGCTGCTTTTCCTGGATCTAAGTTGAGAACCCAAACTCACATTCAGATAGCGGTTCGGAAGCTTAGCTGTATACTGGGCATATTCCGACCTAATTTCCAAGAGGATCGGATCGAACAAATTGGGACAAGCCGATGACGGATAAAAATCTGTATCACCACCTCAATAGAGCGTTTGATACGTTCGCTTCAAAGCCTTCTGGGGAAGTATTCCTCGACATGCAGCGAAGTGGGCTGATCGATTCCGAAGGACAAGTCCAGCAATGGGATGCCGCGCTTGCAATCGTCTCGACGAATGCAACTGAAACCCAACGCGCAACTCATTTCCGTTGTCGAATACCGTGCCTCGGATTGCCAGGACGCGCTGAGATTGATGTGAGCCGGAAAAACTTGATTGACGACCTTACTTCGGGAAAACGAATCATCACAGCGATCGTAGACGAAGAAACAGGTGCACTTCGCGAGGGAGCGGAAGTGCATCTGACGAAGCATAGAGCGATTCGTAGTGATCGTAATGAGATAGATGAAGATAATCTCGGTGATCTTCCACGATTTCAGCACGTCAAAAGTTGGATGTAGTGAGCGTACTGTCGTCACCTCACAGTTCGTCAATTGTACAAGCGAGTATGTCCCTTAATGCGTTATGTTCTCGCGACCACGGACCATGAACGCGTGCGTCCGGTTCACGTTGTAAGGCCGATAAACTCGGTCGCTGATCTTGCGCGGTGGATGTTTTCCTGCGTACAGGTGCTGGCCACCGAGATAGGCCAAGCCCCAATCCGCTGGCAGTTCACTGACGAAATCAGCCAGGCGTGCCACAAAATCCGGCGTGAAACCGGCGTCGTCTTCAAATACGACATACGAATCGATGCCTTCGAGCAGACACTTTTCCAGGATCATCATGTGAGAGCGATAACAGCCCCAGGCACCATTGCCGGCTTTCCACTGCGGTGGAGTCGCCAGTCGGCGACCATCGATTGCGGCAAAACGTTCGGGATCAGGGAATGGCCAGGGCTGTGGTAATTGCTGCATCCACTCGCGCAGTCGGTCATCACGCCGATCGAGGTTGATCAAGAAGCAGCGTTCAATGATCTTCTTGTTCATCCCGATCTTCGTCGTCAGGATCGGGTGCACTGTCAGGGAATGTTTTCCAAAAACGTTCAAAGCGGCGGATGGCGGTGGTTACGATTAACTTCAGGACAATGCCGGTCAATCTATTCAGACAGCAGTACAATCTTCCGGGGAAACAGCGGTTTTGACAGGGTGCAGTGCCATTCTACGGACGCTCTATGCTAGCAATTGATTCTGTTTGTAGACGGTTTGCGACGGGGCTTGGGAAGGTAGAATCGTTCGCTTCGATGGAGCAATTCTAACCTCTCAGCAAGGACGCTGGTGTCATCATGCAAGGTGTGTCAGTGGACGGTTCTCAAGCTAATTTCATTCAGTCTGCTCAGGATATGATCCTCCGTTTCACCTCCGAAGTCACACTCCAAGCGGAGCAATGGACCAAGCAACTGATCGACTGCCCGGCGGACTTGGAGGTCATTGAACGCCTTGTCCACAACGCCTATGCTCGCGGTGCCGATTTGCTCGTCGCAGGAATGATGGCCACCACGATCAAGGATGGGCAAATCGAAGTCGCCGCAGAGCAAACGCGTCAGCAATTCTCGCGTCCGCTCTACAAAGGCCGTGAGCGAACCGTCGCCGTTCGATTGCTCGGAGAACTGATGGTCTGGGCCACAACGTTGTATTGCGCTCCGAAGAAGAAGCTGTTTGGCAAAGACAATGCTCCTCGAGTCGGACTCGATATCAAGTTAGCTCAATTCGGTTTTGGCAAAAGTGTATCGCCTGGTTTGCAAAGTCTAGTCGCACGTAAGGTGGCGCTGTGTCCTTCGATCGCCTTTGCTCAACAAGAACTCACTCGCGACGGTGTCATGCTGGATGCAAAAACGATTAAGCGAATCACATATCAATGCGGCGATGGGTTACTTGCTCTCAGGCGGCACCGCATCAAGCTGTTGCGAAGTCGAAAGTTGAAGGCAGGAACGGAGGTTGCTGGTCAACGTGTGTCGGTACAGATTGACGGAGCCCGCATGAAGATTCGCGGTGAAATGAAACCAAAACCGGCAATGGTCGAGTCTACCGATGCCGACGGCTTGCTGACCGGGGATGCACCGGGGCGATCCAAGAATCAGCCGCGACGAACCTATGCAGCGGACTGGCGTGAGCCGAAGCTGATGACGATTTTCGTTCATGACGAACAGGGCAAGATGCTCAAGAAAACCAAGGCGACGATTGACGGGACACTGCTGGGCCCGGATGCGATTGCCGAGATAGTGGCGATGCACCTTCGTCGGCTTGGTGCCGCTGCTGCACTGAGCGTGACATTTGTCGCCGATGGTGCGCCTTGGATCTGGGACCGAATCGACCGCATCATAGAACTAGCGGGCTTGAGCAACGTGGCCACCTATCAAGTACTGGACTGTTGCCACGCGGTGCATCATGTGTCTAAGTCGCTGGCTTCGTTGGGTCTGGATCGCGACGCACGGAACCCGTTGTATCGTGAGCTCCGCAGCCAGCTTCGCAATGGCCAATGGCGACGAGTGATCGCAGCATTGAGTGAGTTGCAAAACAAGGAGAACCCGATTGCGGAATTGGAAACGGAGATCTCTTATCTTCGTCGTCACGGAGAAGCGGGACGTTTAAGTTATGTGAGATACAGACAACTTGGGCTTCCGTGCGGTAGCGGTGCGATCGAAAGTGGAATCCGTCGAGTGATCAATTTGCGACTGAAGAGCAACGCGATGTTTTGGAAGGGCGAGCACGCTGAGTCGATACTGCAAGTGCGCAGCCAAGTCGTACCCGATCAGTGGGACACCGCAATGTCCGAGCTGTCGGAGTTTCGTCGGACGGAAGCCCACGATAGCTGGCAATGGGAACCTCAAAACATGAGTGTCAAAAATGAAAGTCCTCCTACCTTGGCAACATGAAACCGCAAATTACAGCGTTTTTGAGTCCACTTTCTTGGACTGCGCCCGTTTTGACATGCGATCGATACTTGTAGTAAACTAGGAACGGAGGAATAAAAATGTCCACACAGTCAATTAAGAATGAGCTTCAGGATTTTGTTCAATTTGCGTCTCACCGGGTTGAACGTGGTGAAGCGTGCGAATCCGTTGAAGCACTGGTGCAGCAATGGCGCAGTGATGCCGAATACTCGGAAGCCGTTGCCGATGTTCGACAAGGGTTAGCCGATGACGCTCAGGGCAAAGCGATGCCATTGTCCGATGCTTTCGCCGACGTGCGCCGGCAACTTGGAATCATCGATTGAGTCGCACAGTACAAATCCTTCCGCGTGCCAAGGTACAACTTTACGAATCAGCGATCTGGTGGGCGGAAAGCCGATCGGTTGCCGAAGCAGCGAGGTGGCTTGCGGAAATCGAACCGAAAATGCAAAGTCTTGCTGACGACGCAGAACGATACCCACTTGCGGGCGAGTCAGCAGCGTTCAGCTTACCTCTCCACCAGTTGAACTTCGGTGTGTCGAGTAAACCTACGCATCGAGTGCTCTTTTCAGCGACTGAAACGCGAGTTCTCGTCTATTCCATCCGCCATCTCGCTCAGCAAGACTTGACCCCAGACGACATCGAATAGACATTAGCCTGTTGAGCTGATAGATTCCGCCCTTAGGAATTTGGCCTGAAGCCCGATTTGCTTGAGGATGGGCGGATCACGTAACTGATGACGCCATTCATCAATTCATCGTCGGACAGGGCGTCTTCAAATTTTCGATCATGGCCGATCAGATTGGCTTCACGGTCGAAAATGAGCTAATTTGTATCGATTTCTGGGTGGATGCCAAAATCACCACCCCATGAACCGAATTGCTTTTTCACAAAAACGAGGTTGGCCCAGCGCAAATCGGCAATGTTACGAAAACTGATTCGGGTAAGCTTCCCTTGGCTGACTCGCCCCCCAACTCGTGTAAGTTGACTCGTCAGCAACCACAGACCTATCGAAGAAGTCACTGGACTATCGTCTTTGATTGTTGGCTTGGCGCTTCTGCACCTTCAAAACCCGCTGGAAAAAATTCGCTCGCAAATCATGCGACGTAGTAATCCCCCCGGCTTGAACGGCAGCATTCGCCCCTATACAGTTGCCCACAATCAGCCGATTGAATTGGCTGACATGTCATCGGAATACGCGAATAATGAAAAATGCGAGCGAAACCGGAAACCAGCGAATCAATGTCGAAGACTTTCTTGCTTGTATGCAGAAACCAACAATCGACTCGGAACTGTTTTTTCCGACCGAACAATCGGCTTGGGTCGGCCCTGAGTATAAGTTAAACGAAAACGCGAAGTGGAGCATTGCGAAGAACAGCGGGGCTCGGTTTCAGGACACGACATCTAAGGACGAAAACTCACGAAGTCGCGAACAAGTTCAGTGGGACATGTCGCACCTCGTGAAATCTCTGCGCCAGATCAGACAAAACCCAGGAATGGAATCGATCGTTCTTTCCACTCAGTTCTCGAGGACAATAGACCAGAACAAAATCGCCCGAATTAAATTCGGATTAAAAGCTGATCCGAAGTATGTAGACGATCAACTAGCTGCCAAAGAGTCACATCGGAACATCGTTAAATCGATTAACAATTCCGGTTTCAAGGTTGAACACCCGCAAAGCTTTGACTCGAAACAGGGGATGGAAGGACTCGCCGCGTGGGCGAAAGAATTGTCTTTGAAAAAAAAATGGCGTCCACCTTGGTGGTGGCTGCTGCTCCTTCTATTGCCATTCTTGCTTTGGGTTCGCGGATGTGAGGCGGATAATTTCATTGGCATACCCGTCTCCACAAAGAGCCTTCTTATCATAATTGACCAAAGCAACAGCATGGAACCGCATCTGCAGCAGGTGCGTGACGAAGCAAAACGTTTACTTGCAAATTGGCAGGGAACCTTTACTGCGAGGTATGTCAACATCATTGCATACGACAACAATGCGACCAGCGCGTTAGGCGAGATCAAGAAGGTGGACCAGGGAACAATTGAAGAGTTAACGAAATTCCTAGACTCCCTTAAACTCGGCGGTGGGACAAACCTGGAATCCGCGATAACGATTGCGGCCCGTGAGATTGCGAGTCATGATCGCCCTGTGACCGCGATTGTTCTCACAGACGGGCAAGACCCAAGCATTCCCGGTATGCTCCAAAACATCCCCGCCATAAAAGATTCCATTAAGAACGTCGATGTAACGGTTCGGACTTGCACTCCGCGCCTTTTTAACGGTGGTGATCCAACGCCATCTGGCCCTGATGAAATTGGCTTAAAAGAATTCGCAGAGAAACTCGGTGGTAGCTTTGGCAAGGAGAAGCATTAGCAATGACGCATGATCAGGTTGTCAAAGAAATCAACGATATCCGAAACCGCTACACGTCTGCGGTAAAACATTTGCAGAAGGAGACCATCCCGAGTTTCCGAACACTTGTCCAGACAACGCCAATTGTACGTGACGCTTTTGAGCGAGTCGTCCGTGTTAGCGAAAACCCACGAGTTTCCCAGTGGTGCCGTGGCACGCTGAACTGCGCGATCATCGGTTCCAGCGGACATGGCAAGACCACGATGCTCGACGAGATGTTTCCTGGATTGTCGAAGCGAGGCCTGCTGGTTACCGACGTGACGGATACTACATCTCAAGCACTTCATATCAGCTATGCGAAAACTGATGAAGAGCTAAATGAGGTCTTCGTGAACTCCTGGAATCGTGAGCAAATTGGCACCTTGATGGATGATGCCGATGTGCGAAACCAAAATGCAACCGATGGGATTAACGTCGATTACTTGGCGGATCGACTGGTAGTCGATGGGACATCCGCAAAGCTTCAAGGTAAACAGTCGTTTAAGTTTGGAAGCAAGGTCGAATTGCGTCCTTTCCCTCAATCATACCGCGTTCCAGCCGAGAAACTTTCCGATCCGACTTTTGTACGGGCACTGACGGTTAAGCAGACTTCCGAGCACATCGACCGAGGAACGATTATCTCATTTGACGGGCAATCGTACAATGCAATACAGCTGCGTGCCCTCGTCAAAGAAGTTCGATTGAAGGACCGTTATGAGAATATATTTCGATGGAGTCGCCGAACGCCAGAAGAAGCAACTAGACTGCAGTTCATCGATACTCCTGGGATCTCTGTGCAAGGAAGCGAAAAAGACGAAATCTTAAGGCACTTTCTTGGAAAGAAAAGCAACCACATCGCACTTCAAATGTGGATGAACGACGATTTGGACATCATCATCCATTTGGTCTTATGTGTTCAGAAATCAGACTTTGCCGAGCTTTGGAAAACGATTGAACAGCATTGTGAGCCCGGACAAATCGAGGACCTGTCAGAGCGATTGGTTCTGGCGATCAATGGGACAAACCGTTATTTCAGTGACGACGCATTGATCCGCAAGTACAAGGACCCGGCAAATGCGCAAATTGACGGTGATCATTTTTCGACGACTATCGAGGACAACATTCTTCAGAAAATGAGTCCGCGTGGGAGAATTAAGCCGGCCAGGATTTGTTTTTTCGACTCGAAACGCATTGTCGAGGCAGACAAGCGACAGAGCTATGCAGATTACTACCAATCATGCAAAGCCACCATGTTGCAATGGACTGAGCCGAGTGGCGTTGGATACTCGACTTTGTCCAATCTCGGAATCGTGGAGAGCTTTAAGGAAAACATCGAGGCACTCGTCGATCCCAACGACCAAGGCAAAGGTTTCTTGGTGCGACAGATCTTCGACTTGGCTGATGAAAAGGGCCCTTATCTGCTGATTAAAAAGTATTTGATCCGAACCAAGGTCTATGCAGAAGTCGAAAATTTGCTGGAAGTGCTCCTCACTTATTACGACGACAAAGGGATATTAAATCGCAGGGCGGTTTTGGCCGCTCTGCGAAGTTGCTTGGCTTTTCTGGACCAAAACGACCCCAATTCTCTTGAGCAATTTGCGGCCGAAAGCATCGACCAAGCGATCGACAAGTTCGATTTCAAGGACGCTCTGAAAATGCCTGACAAATGGGCGAAAGAGTATTTTGTCCGCACGGCGAGTCTTGTAAAGGCTAAGATATTGGACACGAGCAAACCGGCTCCAGAAATTTCACAAGAGTTCTCAAGGCACTTTGATTCGCAAGTTGCCAATTGGAGCATCAGGTGGGGTTACGAATCGTTTATCCTGCCGCCTCCGGGGATTTCGGCACCGACATCTGCCGACCTGATGCGATACTGCCTTAAGTTGCATTCGCGAGAAATACTACTAAGGCTGATGGCGGAACATGAGTCAACCGGTGACTCAGAAGGCTTCAAGCAAACGACCGAGGATCGCAAGAACATCCTGCAGATTATCAAATGGCTAACTGAAGCTAAAGCAATGACGCAGAAGCTTTGCGCTGCTTACGGAGTGACCCGATGAGCAACAACCAAAGAACAGCAAGTAACGTGTACCAGTTCATAGTGCTTCCCAAAACGGGAATGCAGGTGTGCAGAAGCTTTCCGCTACCCAATGCGTTACAGAATGAATTTCCGAAAATGCAGCAAGCCATCGGAAAAATTGCGAAGGCCCAAGCAGAACACGAGATCGTCCAGCTGGTGGAAGAACATGTCGCGTGCGATCGAGACGTCACGCACACGCCGTGGGTGGCTGTGGACGTCAACGACTATATGTTTTATAGACTGACGCAGGTGGGCGCGGAATGTCATCTTGAGATTATGGTTGACACGATGTCCGGTGCAGGCGCGATGGTACTTAACAAGATACCAGTGCTTCTTCAAACCGGAGCTCCAAAGCTTGGATCGATGTTTGGATCGAGTTTCCACCTCGCAGATATTTTCGTAGAGGAGCATTTGAAGGCACGCAACGAGATTGGAAGCTTGATTGTCGACTTCGGCAATAGTGGAACTGCCTTTGTGTTCTCTAGGGAGGGCGCTGGACCGCGTGAGGCTAGGCTGATTGAGACGAACAATCCATTCGATCCGAAGTATAAGATACGTTCTTCTGCGGAGAAGAACATCCTGAAGTCGAACATGATCATTCTCCGCGCGGGAAACAATGAATCGGAAAATCCATGGATTGTCATGGGAACCCGAGCCGAGGAGTTGATCCAAAGAGCACCGCTTGCAACCTATCTCTATGCACCCAAAAAGTATGTCCGTTATTGGCCCGAACATCTGAAGGCTGAGGAGCCAACAATGCCGTTTCAAGGGCTAATGGGGCAGCGAGACAGGCTTCGCCCCGTACTCGATTTCGTTCGAATAACACTTGAGCAAATGTTTCAGTACACGCTTGCTGCGATTACAAATCCGCTGAACACGTCACACGTCCCGGAGGTCTATCCCCAAATCGCTCGGGTCATGCTCACTTATCCGCTCACTTGGCGACAGGTTGACCAAGACTTGTTTCGAGATTTGGTCGAGAGCATCTCCCGCCAATTATTCGTCCACGAGGGCCGCACCCAATCGCAGTTCACTGTTGAATTGATCTGTAGTGAACCCATGGCTGTTGCAGCGTTTGTTCTTTGGGAGAACTTCTTTCATTTCGACACGCACAACCTACAGATGGCCGCGAGCACGCTTGGCAATATCGAAGGCACTAACGATTTGAGAATGCTAGTCGTCGATATTGGTGGCGGTTCGACGGATATTGCGTGCGTGGACATTAACTGGGGTTTGCGTGAAGACGATGACTCCGTTGACGTAACTTTCAAGATGATTGAGTCGATGCGTTTTAATCGGGCTGGGGACAGACTATCGCACGTCATTGCGAGTGCCATTCGGCATTTCCTTTGCCGAAAGTATCAGATCGAGGAGTCGTTTTCGTTCAAAAAGCCCTCCAAGAATCCAGCATTTACGCGCAATAGTAAGCGAACGGCTGTGTCGTTTATTGCTGAGCTAACCGAAAAAGCCAAGGTAGCGATTTCTGGTCCAGAAGGTGTTTGGCAGCTTGAGCCGAATGACGAACATCAATTGTTGGCTCGTTTTGAATCGCTAGTTGGGACAGTTTCACGGGGCAAAGTTTCCGATGGTCCGTTCTTGCGGATCGATCACTCTACTCTTCAGGCGTGGATCGAGGCTGACCGCCAGTCACTGGAGACAAACGGCGAGCCTGGATTTATGGACATATTTCTGTATCTAGGTGAACTTCATCAAAGCCTTAAAGCGAAGGGACGCGAACCACATTTGGTGGTGCTAAGCGGAAGATCAACTAGACTTCCGTTTATCAAGAGGCTGGCCGCCAAGTATCTTGAGTTGCCGCTGCACCGGATTCGTACACTTGCGGAGATTCTGCCGGACAGCCTTAAACTTCATAATCACGAAAACATGGACAAGTTGGCGGTTGTGCTTGGTGCCCAACGCTTTCGATTCGGTGACCACATCAGGTTCGTTGCGCTCGAAGACGAACCGATTTTCAATCGCTTCATCGGCACAGTTCGCGAAGCTCCAACAGGATTGCGTCTAAACAAAGTGCTGATTTCACCAAATGATCCTCGCCCACAAACCATCATGGTGACAGTTGACCCTGAGAAGGCGGTGCGTATCGGGCACGCATTTAGAGCAGATGGAGTTGCTCAGGTCATTGCGAACCTTTCCAACAAGTCGCGAACCCAACGTCACGAAGTCAAACTGCGTGTGCTCGACGATTTTTCTGTCGAAATGAGAGCGCACGAAGATATTTTACTCGCTGAGTGGGTGCCAGGAGGAAACGACATTATCGTTGACAATTTTAATGATACGGGCGAGATCGACGGCGAGCCAGCCGGATTTCTCACACGAATCATTAGCTATGACGAGAGCCCTTGGCTGATTTCCGAAGAGGATACCCCAAAGTCGGAGCAATGGTAATGAATAGTCGTCAGTCGCTGATGTTGATTGCGTTTCTTTCGCTGGTGTCCGTCATAACGTCATCAGTCGGTTTATTCGTCGTCTTCAATCAGCAAGAACAAATTCGCACACTGAAATCTAAAGTCGAGCGCCTTGAATCTTTAACCCACAACGGTTCGACGAGCACGAAACCCCAAGCAGATCCCATGCAGAAATTGTCGGATGCGAGTCGTCAAATTAGCGATTCGGCAGTACAAATTGATCGAGTGCTTAGTCAACTGCAGCAGCACGAAATCAACCTTTCAAAGCAACTCGCGAGGGTTCAAATGTCTCCTACCAATGAACCCCTCCCGCAAAACTAACACAATTTATTCATAAAGCATTATGGAGTAATCGGTGAATGAAGTGCTGCTTGGGTCGTTGATGACCACGATCGTCTCGTCAATTGCGGTTTGCGGACTAACGATTCGAGTTTTGTTGCGTTGTGCTTCCAAGAAGCGGGCCGTAGAGGCTTTTTTTTCTAAACAGCAATGGGATGAAGCAATCCTTGCAGAAGTCCGCAGAAGCATCATCGGGCTTATTGAGCCTACCATCGGTTTATCATCAAAAGAATTCGACTTGGGTGCGGTTATATCTAAGGTCGAGGGCCACGAGGACTGCACCAACATGGAGCAGCTCCTCTCTAAAGTGGTATCTACCGCCAAGTTTGCCAAGGCGGATTTGCTGGAAGTTTCCGAGATTGAACAATTCGTTAAATCGGTTTACCAGTTTCAGGTGGAAGCCGGTCTTAGTGCGGACCAATCAAAGAAATTGCTTGCACCCGCTATCGCAATCTTAAAAGGCAGAAAGCTGTACTCGAAAACGATTGGGCACGTCGAACTAGTTGAGCCAAAATCACGGGTCGATGAAACACTGATGTGGCCGATCAATCCCGGCTTAAGGGTTCAGCAGCCATACGGACTCATTATTCGCAGCGAGAACGGTGAAGTTCTAAGCCGAGCCAAAGTACGCTGTTCTTAGTATTACTACCAGTGTGCATCAAGGTAGTCTATTAGTTGTAGGCTCCATCTGCGTGTACATCACCTCGCTGGATTTCGCTGCCTCCAATGAATTTGACCAACGGGCAAAGGCGCGGCGCTTGACAAAGGCATGGTCGCGATTTTTTATGGCAGACTTACGTGTAGACCAGCGATTGGCCATCTCGTTGCCTTTGCGGCATCAATACGAATGCAAACAAAACCAACACGACTAAAGTTGCAATTCCAAGAATCATCGTTTTCAAAGCCCTCGTCTAATCAGGATGAAGCCCAGCAGAATGACAGCGACACCGATCATTCCGATGGTTGCCAGTTCGCCAGCAGAAGCCCACAACATGGCGTCACGGGTGTCGCGTGCGCCGTCGAATATCAGGTCACGAACGCGATTGCCCGGTTTCCAACTGTCGCTGGGTTCTGCTGGACAGTAGCCATCGGGACAATCTTCTAGCGACAAGTACATCGCTGGTGAAATCGCTTCGTCCCAGGAGTAACCCCGTGTCTTCAATGCTCCGGTCTTTTGGGTTTGCTGGGCCTGTTTGTAAAGTTCGTAGCCTTGCCGCAGATCGGAGTAGAGTTCAGCGGCTGATGCTGGGATCATTGTCCGTCCGGCGGCGTGAACGTGACCTCCGCTGCTGTCTTGAAACCACACAACGGGAAATTGATCGACGGGCACAAGGCTGGAATAGCGTGTCCGATAGAGTGTGTTGTTCGCCGTGTAAACCTGGAACTCACAATCGTTGCGAAGTTTAGCTAGCTGCGGATCGCTGTCGAACCATGCGAGTAACTGTTTACTTTGAGTGTCATTGCTGACGAACAACGCGATCTGGTAATTTTTCTTGGCAGGCTGCGTGGCATCAGTCGCTGTCGTGTAAGGAACAATCGTCGGCATTGCGTTTGGCACGCTGCTTGGCGGTTGGTAGCTCGGCTGCACGTAACTCGGTTGCACGTAACTCGGTTGAACCGTAGGCGGACAATATGGCCGACATGGTTGCCCTCCCTGTTGTTTCAGTTCCTGTTGAGCTTGCCGATTGACGTGCTGAGGTTGTTGTAACTTTTCGATCGTCGAAGCCGATGGCGAGGATCGGTCATAGGACGGCAATCGCCATGGTTGCTCGACCTGCTGCCTCACCTCGCAACAGTTCAATAACGTGAAGGCGATTGCAAGCAGCGTCGCATGGACGACTGCCACAACAAACAGCCCGATACTGAATCGGATACGAACATTTTCATTGACACTGACACTCATCGATTGATTACCTCATAACTGCGATAGGGCAGAGAACTGGCTGGATCATTGACGACGGCGAGTGCGAACCCGCCGTAACCAGCCCATAAGCGGACGAACTGTTCACGTGGAGTCAGTTCGAAACGGCCGGGATAGTTGTTGTCGAGAATCGCGGCGTATTGCTGGCCATCGCGTGTGACCCAACCAACGAATGTGCAACAGTGACTGGGCTTCCACCACAGGATCGCACCGCGTCTCGTCCGACTGGCCCAATCAAGAAATCGCGGATCGGCCTTGACTGTAAAGCCGTAATTGACACCGGCGGCATCGAGTCGATCACGCAAGCGCGAGTCCCATTCCCCGTCGCTGTAAGTCGTTCGCCAGCGCTCGCCCAGTTCGAACTCATTGAGCCAGCGCAAATGATTGACCAGCGAAGCATGAACACAGCTTCCCTGTCCCAGCGGCCCAGTCCAATTTCGCTGGTGCAGTTGCATTGGCAAGTTGGCCGTGGGTTGCTCAGCCGCAGGCGTAGGTAACGCGCGCACCTTGACCGCAGGCGGAACGCACCCGGCTGCGATCAAGAGCACTGTCATCACGATCAAGGAAGGAAACTTGTGATACATCAAAATCCCGTGAAACTTGTTAATCAGAGAGGTTGCTGTCGGATGATGGTCGCAATGCAAAACTATTGACTCAACCGGACGCGAACCGTGGTCTTTCCAGCGCCTGCGTCACTGATCGCCTTACCAAGTTGCTTGTTACCGGTCGCCGTCGTGACCGCCTTTCCCACTGTGGCGTCCCAGTAAATCTTGCTGCCAGCGGTGATCGCATCGGCCGACACTTTGTCGATGTCGAACACACCTTCAACTGAGATCGCGCCAAGCGTATTGGCTTTGATGTTGTGCTTGGCGATGCCGATGAGATCGACTTGCACAATCACCGAACCAGCGGGCGTATCAGCGGTCGGCGTGTAGTCCACCGCTGCGCCTTCCTGAACAAACGTTGCCATGAAAAATGGTCCTGAACTGGAGAGCTGAAAGTTGAGGGTTGCGATTTGAGAGCGACGTTGCCTACTCGCCTGCGACTTTAACGGCGGCGCGTGAGTCTTGGCTGTTGACACCAAAGTCGATGTACGAACGGAAACCCATGCCGAGCATGTTGGGCGGCATTTCAACGCGCTCGATTACGGGCGTTTGGCGACCGTTGAGGAACACGATCTCAAACGCTGGCAGTACATTGGGATTCGCGAATAGATACCACGCCTTTCCGCTAGCGCCGGTGTAATAGGTGTCCGACAAGTGCGGCGTAGAAATCACGCGGTACTTGTTGCGGTGCGGGTTATCAACTGGAATTTTGGTAGGCGTACCTTGCGCATCGATCATCAACTGCGCCGAACCCATCAGCAGCTCTGCTTCGGTTTCAAGTTCCACCGGAACCACCAGGAACTCTGGCCGGATGTTGATCGGCTTCTGATCTTTCGGCTTGGTGCCTGGCCCAGCTTTTTGCTTGCGGAAAGTCGTCTTGGCGACGGTGAGACTTTCCGGGCCGAACTTGGTGTCGGTACCGGTCAATAGGTTGCTGTTGCCGCTGCTAAAGAACGCGGGCGAGTTCTTTAACAGAAGCGTGAAGAACAGATCATCGATCGACTCAGCACCGCTGCGGCCCATTTGACGTGGGATGTCCATAAATGCCGACAAGTCATCGTTGATGATGTCTTGTCGCGTCAGCATCAAAATCTGACCGTAAGTATCGGCCTTATTCGAATACTTTTGCTCCGACAGTTTGCCATGTTTGAGCTCACCATCGGCCGCGACCTGTTCAACGCCACCGGTGCCAAGCAAGCGATAACGTGAGACTTCCTTGAAATCGCTCACAGTGCCGATGCTATAGAGATCAAACGCCGCGATCGGTGAGTTCTCGTAGGCCGCGAGCAACGTCTTGTTCATCACGTTCTCAAGAATGCCTGGCAAACTCATCGTCGAGAAGCCTGCCCGGATCGTTGCCGTCCCGTCACCGAAGACACGCGGAATGTCGTGGCCTTCCATGCGAGCGCATTCGGCCACAAGTTCGCGCAAGCCGATGTGCCGCAGCGGTTCGGCTTGATTGAGAACCCGTTCGCCAAAGCTGGCCAGCAACGTTTTCTCGGCGATACCGACAGACAGGCAGGCGGCCGCTTCCAAAATCTGCCGCGTGTAACCCGGATTTGAATCATGCTGTGCCGGTACCTTGGGACGTTCGCTTCGTAACACGGCCAACTCCGTCTTGGTGAGGCTCCAACCCTGTTCGATCGCCTTCGCCTCGATCTCGTCTTGGCGGCCGGCGCAAAGCTTGCGAATGCCGGAGATACGACGCGACTCGGCTGCGACCTCCGTGCGCATGCGGGATACGGACGATGATTGTTTGGTGGAAGATGATCGTTTCAATTCGAGTTGATCATTGATCATCCCGCGAATGTATTCATCGTCATCAACATCCTCATCTTGTTCCTCGTCGTCTTCATCGGAACGTCCTGCGGCGACGCGGGCTTCAGTGTCATCATCCGCGCCGA
Organism: Planctomycetaceae bacterium; assembly: GCA_043775635.1. Classification (GTDB taxonomy): domain Bacteria; phylum Planctomycetota; class Planctomycetia; order Pirellulales; family Pirellulaceae; genus UBA6163. The sequence continues at coordinate 21,949 of JAYVSE010000341.1, forward strand.
GTGCAACGAAGCTGACTTCGCCCAGTGTGCTTTTGCGAGCGATGTAGACAGGCCCGCTGAACTCGCGACCATTGGCTTGCGCCGTCTTGCCTTCAGCAATGAAAACCACCTTGTCTGCGCTGGCACCGAGCGACGCTTGCCAAGGAAATCCGTTCTCGCTGGTGGCGATCACTTCTTGCGCCGTCGCGCCGACGCCTGAGATCACACCCGCTACCGCTAGCTTTGAATCGTTGACGGCGATGTCGTTGGTATGGCCCACGATCGACGCGCGATCATGATCCTTGAGGATCGGCCGCGACTTGCGAGTCACTCGCAGGCCCGCTAAGTCGACCACCACGGGATGCTGCCATCCACCAAGTCGCATCGCACCGCCCGTATAGGCAGTCATCGAGAACTTGCGCAGCGCTGGCTTGCCCTCCGCTGGCGTCTCGGCACCTTGCAAGTCGATCGATGTCGAATCATCGCAGACGATCCGCAGAGTGCTCGGTACTGATTCGAATTCGGTTTCAAGCGGCTGGATTGACTTTGGCATTTCCGTCCTTAGTTTGAGTTTCAGTTACAGCGGAACCATCGGATTGGATTGGCAATCCCAGCTCGCGCATCAGAGCTAGTTCCTTCGCGCGTTGTTTAAGCTCCGCCTCCCAATCACGTCCCTGCCTTGCGTATTCATTGGCCAGGGTAGTCGTATGACTGGCGAGGCGGATTTTTTGTGCATTCGCTTCCTTGGCGGGATCGACATGTTCATGTCCGTCCCAGAACCATTGATGCGAGAAGTCGGCGTCGAGCGTGCGCAGTGGGTTCGGCAGATAGCCTTCGATGAGAATCGCTTCCTGCAACCAAGCAAGCAGGATGCGATCAAGGATCACGCGCGCGATTTGAGACTGCTCGACGCGGATCGACTTGTAATAAGTTTGGTGATCGAGCCGCCCCGACGCATAGTTGTAGCCCGATGAATTTCTAGCGGCGACGTTGAACGGCATGTTCAAACATCGCGCGATCTCATTGAGAACTTCTTTCTTAAACTCGGCGTAAGTGGTTGCCGGTTGTTCGGCATGCATCTGCGCCATCTTCCAACCGCCTGGCATCGTCAACAACATGCGTTTTTCAAGTTCGATCGACTCGAACGGTTCCGCAGCATCCGCTTCGCCATTGGCTGGCGCATCGGTGTAGAGAATCCCAGCAAAATCAGCAGCGGTTTCGGCAGCGGCGAGTACGGCAAGCGTGAAGCGGCGCAGTTGTGCGAACAGTGGCAGCGCCGGCGTGATGTCGGGAACGCCGCGAATCTGACCCGGACGATCGCAACGGAAGTAATGGATCATCGCGTCGGCGCGGACGGTGTCGTATTCCGCTGAAATCGAAAACGTGTGGTCGCCGGGATGATGCCGCAGCACGTCGTAGGAGATCGCGTTGCCGAAGACATCGAATTGAATGCCGTCGATGTAACTGCCGGTATCCAATGTAAGACTTGGCGATGCGATCTGATCCGCTTCGACCAATCGTAGGTCAAGCTGAACACGCGACTCGACTATTGGATTGCTGGTAAGCAAGCAGAACGCTTCACCGTCCGAGACTCGGGCTAGCCGCATCGTGCGCAGTTTTTCAGCGAGGCTGATTTCATCCGCCCAAGCTAAGAACTCTTGCTCCACGATCCGATTGGCATTGGCGTCGTCGGTCAGCATCTGCAACCGAGGTCCGGTACCGACAACATCGTTCGCAAGTGTCAGCGTGATGCCGCGTGCGTAACTGTTGTTAGCGACTTCGTAGCGCGAGCGATTACGCAGCGTGCGACGGACATCGGGACTGTTCGCCGCGCCGGCCGAGAGACCATCGGCGGCTGACCAGTGACGGAGGAGGCGTGAGGCTTGAGACCTGAGACTTGAGTGAGATACGAGGAGGAAGTCCGATAGACTTTCATAAGCGATCCGACGGCCAAGACTGTTGGCGGGAGACGCTGATCGAAACAGTAGCTTTCCAACCTCAAGCCTGTAGCCTCAAGTCTCAGGTCTGATTGCTGGCTAGATGTTTTTCCAAAAACCGGCGGCGATCTGTTCGGTCAGCTTATGCTGCTCGACACTTCCCGCATCACGCCCCGTCAATTGACACGAGCCTTTTGCAGGCCCCGAGGCGTTCTCGCGAATGGCAGATTCAAGTTCGTCTGTCATGTTGTCCGGTTTAAGTCGGCGATCAGGATTCTCTCTCTACCCCTTGAACTACCCGGAATGGAATCAACTTGACGGAGCTACGATAGATTTTCTGGGAAATTGTTGCTGGTCCGACAATGAGATTATTGGTTTCATAGACGCTTACGACGTTGAATCTCCTTAAAACTCATCCGCTCCCTCAGGCGGATCGGTTCGCCATCGGTTCCAAATAGCAATGCACCTTGCATTGAAGCTGCGACAGCAGAACCGACAAGACAATCCAGCCAATGGTTGTCCGGTTGTTCAGGGCGGGATTTCCACTCGTCAACCGTTCGCCC